>DATJPR010000142.1:0-43641 GCA_035506295.1 Bacteroidota bacterium
CTTCTCAGAGGGGTCAACGTCGGCGGTCACAAGACCTTCCGGCCAACAGTTCTCGCCAGACACCTGAAGGATTTCGGCGCCGTGAACATCGGTGCTGCGGGGACGTACGTGATTCGCAAGCCGACGACACGGGGACCGCTCCGTGCAGAGCTGAGGCGCAGGCTTCCGTTTGATACCGAGATTGTCATGTGCGATGGCAAGGAACTTCTTGGTATCATGGCCGACAATCCATTTGGGGATCAGCCGAAGCGGCCGGACATCGTCCATTTCGTCAGCGTGTTGTCCCGTCGCCCTCGATCAGAACCCGCTTTGCCGATCAGCTATCCCCCGGATGGAATGTGGCTTGTCAGAATCCTCGCACGGAAGGACCGATTTGTCTTCGGCCAGTATCGGCGTCATATGAAGACCATCGGCTATCTCGGTCAGATCGATCGCCTCTACGATGTCCCTCTCACCACGCGCAATTGGAACACCATCACGGCTATTGCGAAGGTTGTCGGCAGTGTGTAGTTGAAGCAATGGAACCACGGCTTCCCTCGGGAGCGTTCCATAAGGCGGAACAGAAGGAATGAATATCCTTGAAGCCGGGGGAGATGCCATGAGCAAATTGCGTGTCGCGAGTTTCTCGATCTCGATCGATGGCTACGGTGCCGGTCCCAATCAGAGTCTCGAAAACCCGCTCGGCGTCGGCGGTATGGAACTCCACCAGTGGTTGTTTCCCACGAACACCTTTCAGCGAGAGCATGGGACCGGAAAGGGGACAACCGGCATCGACGACGATTGGGCGGCTCGCAGTTTCATGAACATCGGGGCGTGGATTCTCGGTCGGAATATGTTCGGCCCGATCCGCGGACCCTGGCCGGACGAGAAATGGAAAGGGTGGTGGGGGGACAATCCTCCCTATCACATGCCGGTCTTCGTGTTGACCCACTTTGCACGCGAGCCGATCGTCATGAAGGGCGACACCACATTCTACTTCGTTACCGGCGGAATCCACGAAGCGCTCGAACGCGCCAGGGATTCAGCCGGTGGTCGAGACATTCGCCTCGGCGGAGGGGTGGCCACAATCCAGCAGTACCTGCGCGCCGGGCTCGTCGATGAGATTCACTTCGCTATCGCGCCCGTCCTGCTGGGATCGGGGGAGTCGATATTTTCAGGCCTCAACCTGCCGTCGCTCGGCTTCGACGTTGTGGACCGCGTCGCGACGCCGATGGCAACGCACATCGTCCTCAGAAAACGCTGAAGCTCCGCCTTCAGCTGCGCTTCGGATAGGTGTAGCCGGTGCTTTCTTCTTTCATCTTGATCGGTCGGACTTCGATGCGCGCGGTATCGCTGTACGCAAACTCCGGTTTTCCCTTGGCGATGGCGGTCGCGTCGTCGATGTCGTCGGCGATAACGTGGTAATACCCGACGATGACTTCCTTGGAGTCGCTGAACGGGCCGTCTTTCCATGCCCCCTTCGAACCGGATATCATCTTCCCCTCCCTCACGAGAGGCTGAGCCGATTTCAGCTTCCCTTTCTTCTTCAGGTCTTCAATATAGGCCTCGCAGGCATGCAGGAACTGATCATGTTTCTCCTGCGCCCACGCCGACTGATGGTCCTTCTGATTGCGAATGAGAAGCATGAACTCTTTCATGTGCCCTCCCTCTTTGTACGCTCACGGTGTTTTGAGGCTGTTGTTGGTTGACTAAGTCAATCCTCTCATAGGAGGTTTTCTTGCATGCAAGGCCCGGTACGGGTGGCGGTGGCAAATTTGTTGTATGTGCGGCTGATACGGAATAGTAAACACTGAATTCTTGCCAGAGTTTCCGCTCCCCCCGTTTCGGCTGCAGCCCTCAACAGCAAAGACGCCTGGAAGGGCATGCATTCAAATCGGCGGAGTACGGAACATTCGCGGACATCGCAGCGTATGATCGTGAGGAGTTGCAGATATGGGGGGATCAGCTAAAGGATAGGCTGTTACAAAGAATCGATACTCGCAGGAAGGCATGCCATGCGACTCAAGAATATACTTACCGACGGCACGATTGCTGGACTTGCGATGGGGATCTTCCTATTCCTCGGAGGAGCCGTTTTCTCTCGGATCATTTATGGACCGCAGTTTGCGCCTCCCGGCAAATTTACCCCCGAGCAACTCAACGCGATCTATTTCATCTGGACGAAACTTCTTATCGGCTGGATCTTTGGCATTCTCTTTGCCTTTGCGTATTGGCTCCTCCCGCTGCGCATGCGATTCACAGGAGCCATCCATGGTCTCAAGTATGGATTGTCATTCTGGTGTCTCACCACATTGTGGAACCTGTCCCATCCGCTCGTGTACGGGTCGATCAATGTTCGCGACCAGGTATTCTGGGTGGTCTATCAGCTTGTTGGCTTTGCGGGATTGGGGGCCGTGCTCGGTGTTCTCAACAAGAGAAGAGGACGGCATGAGCTATCGACTGCGACACCCGTTTAAGGTATTCTCGCGCCGGCCCATTCAACGTCAGCGTTTGTGGCAGAGGCCGGATATAGCCAGACCTGCAAAATGCTTATCTTATTGCTGCTCCTCTGAAGCGGAATGCCGGCCGGATCTCATGGCCCCCGGTCAGGTGCATGTGGCTCAGTGAGTCTCAAGAACGAGGAACTTCTACCGTGAAACCTGCTCTTATCGTTTTGCTGGTTACCTTTCTCAGCGTGTTCAAGTCATACGGACAGGGAATGGAGGAGGCGAGCGATTCGAGCTTCGCGGCACCTGAATTCAAATTCGTCACTATCGACGGCGATCCTGTTTCCTCGAGGAATCTCAGGGGAAAGGTGATCATTCTCGACTTCTGGAGCTCCGACTGCAATCCCTGTCGAAGATCCATGCCGCAGTTGGAAGAATTCTATCGCCGCTACAAAACCGATCCGCGGGTGGCCTTCTATTTCGTGAACTCTGGCTGGGAGACGCTCGAGAAAGCGAAAGCCTTCTCGTCGCGGGGAAGGTCCGGGGTTCTTCTCTTTTCGTGGGGAGAGAAGTACGATCTGCCCTTTGCGTACGACCGGGGGAGCTCAACCCTGAAAGCATTTGGATTTGACTCCAATCCATCGATGGTGATCATCGACGCGAAGTTCCGGGTGCGGCACAAGCATGCAGGCTACCAGGAGAACCTCTCGAAGTATCTCTCCGAAATGGTGGATCGGTATCTCAGCGAGAAGAACGTCCGATGAACAACCATCGTTGAAACGCCACCTTCTCATTCCCTGGAGCGACCGTGAAATACGCCGTCACCACCAAATGTCGGACCATGGGCAACATGGCGTTGACGATAAGTCTGCTTGTCGTTGCTCTCGCGTGTCAGAAACCAGCTCAACCACTTCTGGAGAGTCACACAGAAGGAGCGGATGCTGATCAGGCCTATGTCCGTAAGTCACTGGATCGATGGCTTGAGCTCTATAATGCCGAGCGGTACGAGACGCTTATCACGACCCTTTATGCTGAGCATGCCGTACTCCTGGCGCCTCATGCTCCTCTCCACCACGGGCGGGAAGAGATTCTTCATGCGTACCAGCAAGCCGCAGAGGCTTCGAGCGAGCGTATCGACAGAAGCGACATCGAAGACCTGCGGGTGTCCGGAAACCTGGCGGTCGCGCAGGGCGAGGACGCCGGGCTGAGCACGCCGAGAAACGGCGGCGAACCGACAAGGTTCAATGAGAAGTGGTTGATGGTCCTCGAACGCCAACCCGACAGCACTTGGAAAGTTATCTATGAGATGTGGAATGACAACAACCCCGCGTCCGAGGGACAGGGCACGTAATCAACACGCGGAGGCCGTAGGACTCATACGCTGTTGTTCGAAAAAATTGCCGGGAAATGGGCTGGAACGTGCCGTACCTGGTTTGAGCCTGGAAAACTCGCCGATGAGTCGGAAGTTACGGGATGGATAACGGGGATTCTTGATGACCGGTTTGTCCGCCACACCAACGAAGGCGCGATGCAAGGGAAGACAAGGCAGGGCGAGGAAATGATCGCGTGAAGCGGCGAGAAGGACGAACGGTTGAGTTTGTTGTCGCATGCGAAGCTTGATGTTGATATCTTTGCCCTCAGATTCTTGTCATGGGAAAACGACTTCGCAAACGAGACCTGCTTGAGCAAATCCATCGCGAGCGCGAAGCCCTCGATGCGGTCCTCAAGCACATTCCGAAACGGCTGATGACGCGCCCCGGTGTTACCCGCGGGGGATGGTCGGTCAAGGATATCCTTGCGCACCTTGTCGAATGGCAGGCGATGAATCTCCTCTGGTACGCGAAGGGTCTCCGTGGGGAAAAGGTTGACATGCCGGCCCCGGGGTACACTCTGCGAGAACTCCCGCGATTGAACCAGATGATCTACCGCAAGCATCACCGGCGATCGCTTACATCAGTGCTCGAAGACTATGACCAGTATCATGAACGCGTTCTCGGGCTCATCGCATCGCTCTCCGATGGAGAGCTAACGACGTTGGAGCATTATTCCTGGACAGGGCCGTCGTGGACATTGAGCGACTATCTCCGCGCGAGCACGTCGGCGCACTATCTCTGGGCGAGAACGCGCATAGGCCGATGGTGGCGGAAAAGAGAGACCTGTGGCACTGACTGAGAACGAATACCGCAGGCTGCTTTCAATTACCAACCTCCTGATTGCCCAGGCGGAGCCTTCCGGGCTGTTTACGAGCATTGCCCGGGAACTTCATTCTCTCTATCCGATTGTGAATCTCGGCATTGCGTTCTACAACCGGGACACCGATCACCTCGAGCGAGGCCTCCGGCTGGCCGCGGACGAAACGCTGCAGCAGGTGGAGCCGATACCGGTGAAGGGATCGTTGATCGAGAGGGCTGCTTCAGCACGCTGTGCAGTCCTGCTTTCGCCGGAACAAATACAGGAATCCGTGCGACGGTTCTTTTCCCTTGGGGACGACCAAACGCCGGCGCAATCTTCCGGCGTAATCCTCCCCCTGTTCAATCGGGCCGGCCGACTCCTGGGTATCGCCGCTGCGGATTGCGATGCCTCACGACCGTTCACGGAGAACGATCTTCCTTTTCTGAATCAGCTCGCTGTCCTCGTCGGACTCGCGCTCGAGAATACCAATCTTCATCATGAGAACGCTCTCATGCGGGCGCGGCTTGAGCAGGAAGAGCAGTATCTGAAAAGCGAGATCGATACGGCATTCGATGTCGGCAGCCTGCTCTTTGCCAGCAAGGCGATCGGCGATGTGATGCGCCTTATTGAGAAGGCGGCTGCGACCGATGCGACCGTGTTGCTTACGGGGGAGACCGGAACGGGCAAAGAGCTTTTCGCACGGACGATCCACGCACGGAGCGCGTCAGGATCGCGCCCGCTTGTCAAGGTAAACTGCGGAGCGATACCCGCCGGTCTGGTCGAAAGCACGCTGTTCGGTCACGAAAAAGGGGCGTTCACCGGAGCCGTCAGCCGTCACACCGGAGTCTTCGAGATCGCGGACGGGGGAACACTCTTCCTCGACGAGATCGGAGAACTTCCGCTGGAGATGCAGGTCAAATTGCTTCGCGTGCTCCAGGAGGGCGAGTTCACACGCGTCGGGGGACGTGATATGCTCAGGGTCAATGTCCGCATCATTGCCGCCACCAACCGTGTGCTTGAGCAAATGATCGAGAAAGGGACGTTCCGCTCCGATCTGTACTATCGACTCGCTGTGTTTCCGATCGCGATTCCACCGCTGCGTGAGCGCCGGGAGGATATCCCGTTGCTCGCGACCTACTTTCTTCAGAAGTACGCAAAGCAATTTCGCAGGCCGGCAAAACGAATCTCGTCGGAAGCCATGGGACACCTTCGCACGTATGCTTTCCTCGGGAACGTCAGAGAATTGGAGAACCTCATCGAGCGGGCAGTCGTGCTTTCCGACGGCGTGACCCTCGGCGTTGAATTGTTCCCGCTCACTGTTCCGCGGCACCATCCCATCCCGGAGGCGGGCCGGACATCGTCAACCGGGTCCGACACGAGCTCGATCTTCAGGGCGCTTGAGTCGTCGAATTGGATCATCGAAGGGCCCCGTGGCGCCGCGGCGAAACTCAAGCTGAAGCCGAGCACGCTCCGGAGCCGCATGCTCAAGCTCGGCATCAGGCGTTCCTGATACTCCACCCCTCCCATCCTCGCTCCTCCATCCCGTCGTGGTTTTCCACCGTGGAATTCCGCGGACCGCTCTTCTTAATCAGAAAAACCCACGATTTCGTTTCGAATACCGCAATTTCGTGATGGCATGAGGATTGACCTTCCGCATGCCATGCTTCACATCCAAACACATAGCGCGGCACCGCACTTCCTGCACCTTATTCTCGAAGGCGCGCTGGACGCAATGCATGTCGTGGCGCTCGAGGATGCAATCCGCAAGGAGCTTCCGTGCGACTCGCTGCAGCTCGTCCTTCATTGCGACGGGCTTCAGGCTGTCGATGATGAGGGACTGCGCCTGCTGGCTCGGCTGAAACATGATGGTGCCCTGCTTGAGGGCGTGCCGCTGATTGTGGAATGGAAGCTCCATCACCTCGAACACTATCTCCAGAGTAAAGAATGAAAAGGTCACTCTGTGTTCTTCTCGTCTCTCTGTTTACAGTTTCTGCAGGGTTCGGTCAACCGACGCTCCGCTTAACGCTTCGTGAGACCGCCGCTCTTGCCGCCGGCAACAACCCACTGGTGCTCGGCGCCCACCATGATGTCGAAGCGGCAGAGAAACAACATAGCCGCGCCTGGCGTGAGTACGCTCCAACCATCACGGCCAACGCGCAGTACCAGTATCTCAACGATGACCTTGCCCTGAAGGTCGATCCCATCACCCTTCCGTTCTTTGGTCAGCCGGTCAGCATCGCGGTGCCTCCCATCCCGTTGCTCGATCGTTCCACACTGCGGGCGGACATCACGGCGACGATGCCGTTGTTCACGGGGTTGCGGATCGAATCGGGCATCCGCGCGACCCGCCATATGGTGGAGGACGCGACGGCGCAGGATACGCTGACACTCCAGAAGCAGGTTACGGAGGCGTTGCTCGATTATCACGAGGTGTTGCTCGCGCAACAGAACCTGGCCGCGCGGACGGAAGCTCTTTCCACCGCAAAGCATCATGCCGACGATGTCCGCCTCATCCTTGAACAGGGGGTGGCTACCCAGTATGATCGGATCCGTTCGGACCTGGCGGTTGCCGACGCCGAGCGAGCAATGACGGAAGCGGAAAACGGCGCGATGCTGGCCGAGAAGGCGTTGAAGAAAGAGCTGTGTCTGCCCGACTCGATTCGCCTCGAACTCGCGGACAGCCTTACGTTTTCCGAACGCACCGTGGATCTCGCACAGGCGCTTGCCGCGGCTGAGGCCTCACGTCCCGAGCTGCATTCGCTGGCGGAGAAGAAAGAAACCGTCAAAGCACTCTCGGCGGTTGAGACGGGGAAGATGCTTCCGCAGATCGGTGCATTCGCGAAATACGAGCTGAACAAGAAAGCGTTGACCCAGTTGGACCCGGCCTGGGTCGTGGGCCTCAGCGCGAACATCACCATCTTCAACGGATTGAAGGATCTCGCAGCAGGGCAGGTGTACGACCTTCAAGGGGAAAAGATCGACGACCTCCGGCACGAGGCAGTCGATGCCATCGCCCTGGAAGTGCGCAAATATTACGCCGACATGCAAACGGCCAAGCGAACGGTCGCCACGACACAGACGGCCCTTGATCTCGCCCGGGAAGCTTTGCGCATGGCGACGCGTCGTTTTGAAACCGGCACCGGGACATCACTGGAAGTGATCGACGCGCAGACGAGTGTGGTCGCCATGCGAACGGCCCACGCCGCCGCCCTGCATGCCTACCGGTCTTCCTATATCCAGCTTGTCCGTTCCACGGGAAACACCGATCTCTTGCTCACTGGAGTTTTCTAATTCATCACCGAGGAAGTTCATGAAAACGCTCAAATCCTTTTTCGATTCGAAACCCATCGCGTCCGTCCTGCCGGCGGCACTCGTTCTCGCGCTTCTCATTGCCGGCTCAAAGTGGGTGTTTGCGGACAGATCGAAGTACGTGACCGGCACTGTCGAAGCACAACATATCGATGTCGCGGCCAAGATTCCGGCCCGTGTCCAGAAGTTTCTCGTTCAGGAAGGGCAGCATGTGGATGCCGGGAGCATCCTGCTGACGTTTGAAAACAAAGAAGTATGTGCAAAGGTGGGACAGGCGAAAGCAGCGGTGCAGGCGGCAGAGGCAAGGTATGCGATGGCACAGCATGGCGCGCGGAAGGAAGAGGTTGCGATAGCGGAGATGGCCTACCGACAGGCGGAGTGGAACGTTGAAGTGCTGAAGAAGACCTACGATCGGATGAAAGCGCTCCATGACGAAGGGATCGTCTCCTTCCAGCAGTTCGATGAGGCGGACTATCGGTATCGCGCGGCGGTGGAGTTGCGGGATGCGGCAAAGGAGAAATTCGATATGACCAGGGAAGGCGCGCGGCCTGAAGAAAAAGATGCGGCCCGGTCACTCTGCCTGCAGGCACAAAATGCGCTCGCAGAAGCACAAAGTTACTATGACGAGACGTCGATGCGGGCGCCGATCTCCGGAGTCGTGGAAAGGAAGATCGTCAATGAAGGAGAGCTCGTCGCGGCCGGTTACCCGCTGCTTTCCATCGTCAATCCGACGGACTGGTGGGTTGTGCTGAATGTCGATGAGAGCATGCTTGCGAAGATCCAGGTAGGATCGACGGTCCAGTGTGTGTTCCCTTCACGGAATAACACCCATGTGGGCATGCGTGTTGCGCGCGTGAACGTCCTGAGCGACTTCGCCACGAAGAAGGCCACAAACGAACTGAACAGTTTCGACACACGGACGTTCGAGGTGAAACTCGTCCCGGTTGACGACACGTTGCAGGCGTTCGAAGGCGCGACGGCGCTGGTTGCGCTTCCTCAATAACACGACTTCCCGACTTTCCATGAAATCGATTTCCAACATACTCGTGATTGCACGGCGCGAAGCCGGCCTTCTGCTCGCAGACCGGTGGACCGCAGCCGCAATGCTCGCGGCGCCGCTCCTCGTCGGAGGGATCATGGCGTTGATCTACAGCGGCCGCATCGTGCGCGATATCCCGACCCTGGTGGTCGATGAAGATCAAAGTTCGACGTCTCGCCTTCTTGCACGGGCACTCGATGCGAACGAATTCCTCAGTGTGGTCGCGACGAGGAGCACGACTGCCGGGATGGAAGAGTCGCTGCGTGACGGGTCCGTCCAATGCGCCGTGCAGATTCCCCGGGGCGCGGAGCGCGACCTGAAACGGGGGCAGCAGGTGCACATTGTCTTCACAGTCAGCGGAACAAATATCGTCGCAGCTGTCTCCGCTATTCGAGGCGCATCAGAGGTGGCGGGAACGCTGGCGGCCGGGATTCGCATGGAGAACATGGAGAGGCATGGCGTTCCTTCGATGATGGCGTTCAATGCCGCTGTGCCCGTCGAAATTACGCATCGCTTCGTCTTCAATCCCGCCGAGGAATACAGCACGTTTCTCCTGCCGGGGTTGCTCATTGCGCTGATCCAGCAGGTGGTGATGGTGGGAACGGCATTGTCATGGGCGAGGGAGTTCCAGGACGGTATCCTCGGCGGCCTCAGATCGATTTCAACCTCCATTGGTGAACAGATGACAGGGAAGCTGATACCGTACATCGCCGTTGGTCTGCTCTGGAGCGTGGTGTTCTTCGCAGGAGTGTTCCCTCTTTTCGGCATACCGTTCACCGGTTCAGTGATGGCAGCGTCGGTGGCGCTGGCGATGATGACGATCGCCATGGGGTTGCTGGCGATGACGATTTCCGCTGCGGCGGTCGACAAGGTGACAGCGATGCAGTTCGTTTTCATCGTCTCTTCGCCCGCCTTCCTGGTATCCGGCTTCACCTTCCCCTTGATGGCGATGACCGCGCCTGTCCGCGTCTTTGCCGCCCTGATCCCGACGACACATTTTCTTGCTGCATGGCGGAGGATCGTGCTGTACGGGGCCGGGTTCGAGAACATCGGCGTTGAGCTTGGCATCATGGCGGCGATGATCGTGGGCTTCGGCTTGTCCACGTTCCTGCTGGTGCGACGAAGATCGTCGCGGGTCGTTGCTCCCGCGGAGGGCCTCTCATGAACACGCTTTCATTTTTGGAAATCATGCAACGGGAATGGCGCCGGATCCTGGCGGACAAGAACATTCTGCTGGTGGTCATGCTCGCGCCGCTTGCGTATCTCCTGATCTTCGGCTTCGAATACGCGCAGCGGAAAGTGTACGACCTGCCGCTGGTGGTCGTCGACTACGATGCGAGCCCGCTCAGCCGGACGATCATCCGTGATCTTGACGCGAACGAAGCGATCCGGGTAACGGAAGTCGTGCACGATGATAATGGACTTCGCGAGAAATTCCTGTCGGAATCGTGCTGGGCTGCCGTTGTCCTCCCGCCACACCTCGAGCGTGATGTGAAGCATGGAGAGCATGTCAACGTGTTGATGCTGGTCAACAGCGCAGACATCCTCATCTATGATTATGCAGCGACCGGGGTTCAGTCCGTTCTCGGCACGGTGGGTGCCGGCGTCAGCATCGAGAAAATGATGAAGAGTGGGACATCGGCGATCGCGGTTCGGAGTTCCTATTTGCCGTTGTCGTTCGAAAACCGTGTGGCATTCAACCCGGCGCTCACGTACTCGAATTTCATTCTCCCTCTTCTCTTCATGATTCTCCTTCACCAGGTGCTCGCACTTGCAGGCGGGATGAGCTGGGCGGGCGAGTGGGAAGCGGGGAACGGCGGTTTGTCAGCCCTCCCCTTGCTTTATCGATCAAAGTTCATTATTGCGAAGGCCATGCCGTATGCCGCTATCGCACTGGCGTGGATCGCCGTCATCGTGTTCGGTGCTCATCCCTTGCTGGGCGTTCCGTTCGTGGGAAGTGCGGTGGCGCTTACTGTGTTCTGGCTGTTGTTCTCAGTGAACGTGGCACTCCTTGGAGCCCTTGTCGGCAGTCTCATAGCCTCCAGGGTCGGTGTGGTGCAGATACTCTTCCTCTATTCAATGCCGGCCCTGTTGATCTCGGGCACGGTATGGCCGCTCTCAGCCATGCCTACCCCCGTGGAATGGCTCGCGTTCCTGCTTCCGTCGACGCACATTCTGACGGCATACAGACAGATCGCACTGGAAGGTGCCGGTCTGGCGATTCTCGCACCCTCATTCTTGTGGTTGACGGCCACAGCGGCCGGTCTCATGGTGGTCGTGTCGCTCGTTGTCAGAAGAAAGGCCACGAAGGGACAGGTGGTAGTTGGCTAGAAGGTACCCGGGCCGGCGCACTTTTTCACTCAAGAGGGTGTTCCATCCTGTACGCATATTCCGTCAACTCGCGTACACGGTGAATTCCATTGCCATCCCGTCACAACATTTACCTCGAGTGTGGAAAAAAGCGCACCTTCGCGGGCTCGCTGGACTGGCCCGGGTGGTGTCGCCAGGGACGCACCGAGACCGAGGCGACGCGCGCGTTGCTTGAATACGGTTCACGTTATGCTTCCATCGTGCGAGGAACCCGGTTGGGGTTCGATGCGCCGAAGGAAATTTCGCAGCTCACCATCATTGAGCGCCTTGCCGGCAACGCGACCACCGATTTTGGCGCTCCGGGGATTCCACCGACGGTCGACCATGAGCGATCGTGCTCGATCGATGAACGCAGGCGCTTTGAGAAGATTCTCCGTGCCGGATGGCGTGCATTCGACAACGCGGTGGCATCCGCCCGCGGGAAAACACTGACGAAAGGCCCGCGCGGTGGAGGACGCTCGCTCGCGGCGATCGTTTCGCACGTCGTCGAAGCCGACGCAGTCTATCTCTCTGCCGTCGGATGGAAAGTGGAGAAGAGTGGTGGACCGAGCGAGCGTCTTGCCGCGACTCGCGAGGCAATACTTGCCGCGCTTGAGGCTTCCGCAAACGGGGAGATCCCGACCCGTGGTCCGCGCGGCGGAGAGCGGTGGACGGCACGGTATTTCGCGAGGAGGGTCACCTGGCATGTTATCGCTCACGTCTGGGAAATTGAGCGACGTCTCGCATGACCGGGGAAGATGTCGATTTACATCGCGCCCGAACGACCATCTGGTGTAGCGCCGAAAATCAACTTCGAATTGCAGAGGAGAAGCTCCCATGGCAGCAAACAGTGTCCGCCTTCATCGCGTGTTCCATGCGCCCCCCGAGCGCCTGTATCGGGCATTCCTTGATCCCGATGCAATGGCCAAGTGGCTGCCGCCGAACGGGTTCAGCGGGAAAGTACATCATCTCGAAGCCCGGGTCGGTGGGACGTACAAAATGTCGTTCACGAATTTCACTTCGGGTAGCAGCCACTCGTTCGGAGGGGAGTTCCTTGAGTTGGTGCCGAATGAACGAATCCGGTATTCGGACAAGTTCGACGATCCGAACCTCGTCGGGACAATGACGACGACGATAACATTTTCAAAGGTGTCCGTCGGCACCGATCTGACTATTGTCCAGGAAGGGATTCCTCCCGTGATTCCGCTTGATGCTTGCTACCTCGGGTGGCAGCAATCGCTCGATCTTCTCGCAATGCTGGCGGAGCCGGAGATCCCGGGATGAATGCGGACTGCGAGACGTTTGGACTTTGAGACTTTGAGGGTGGTTGCGCATGATCAGGATACTTCGGACCGATTCCACGAACCGCGACTTCATCGCTCTGGTACGATTGCTGGATGCCGATCTTGCAGTGAGGGACGGAAAGGAGCACTCGTTCTATGCCACGTACAACAAGATCGACGCCATCCGGCATGTAGTCCTCGCGTATGATGACGACGAACCGGTCGGCTGCGGGGCGTTGAAGGAGTACGTGCGGGGAATCATGGAGGTCAAACGGATGTATGTTCCGCCGCACGGCAGAAGGAAAGGGGTCGCCTCGAAAGTCCTCGAGGAACTTGAGCGGTGGGCGGGAGAGATGAAGTATCAGAAGTGCATCCTCGAGACCGGGAAGAAGCAGCCGGAGGCAATCGCTCTTTATAAGAAAAGCGGTTACACGGTGATCCCCAACTATGGTCAGTACGCCGGAGTGGAGAACAGCGTTTGCTTCGAAAAGGAACTTCGGCCTTAGCCGGGCCTGACGGCCATTGATCCCTATTAACTCGTCCCGGGGAATCTAGCATGAAGCCAGAAGAACTTCGTTCTCTTCAATCCCCCTTAAAAGCAAAATACAAAGAGGAACCCGCAACAGCATTGGTGACCCTCACGGCGAAAGGGAGCCTCGGTGAGGGGATCACCTGCAACGTCGATACCGGCAGGGCGCTGGTCCAGGCCGGTTTGCATCCGGCGACCGGGGGGAACGGGTTGGCTGCGTGTTCGGGGGATATGCTACTCGAGGCATTGGCGGCATGTGCAGGGGTGACGCTGAACGCCGTTGCCACCGCACTGGGAATCACGATCCACAATGGCACGGTATACACAGAGGGCGATCTGGATTTCAGAGGGACACTTGGCGTCGCCAAAGATGCTCCGGTAGGGTTTCAGCGCATCCGGCTGCGCTTCGATCTCGAGACCGATGCCTCGGAGGACCAGCTTGCCACGCTTCTTCGGTTGACAGAGCGATATTGCGTAGTTTTCCAGACGCTCCGCATGCCGCCGACACTGGAATTTGCACACATTTCGAATACACAAGTCAGACATACTCGTCAGACAACCTAGTCTGACTTGTTAGTCAGACATCCAAGTCTGACATATTGGTCAGACAACTTAGTCTGTCAAACAAGTCTGTCATGCAAATTTGGCACCGACGTCTGCCATCGATGTCAGACCGCTCCTCCAAGTTTGCGCATTATCTCCAGTTCGAAGCCCTGTCCTCGGACAGCCAATGCAACTGCTCCTTCTTTTCCGGCGCCTCCGTTGCATTTATCGGCTGTTTTGCGTACCATAATCTTCCTATCGTCGAAATCTGCCCGGTCGAAAGCGGTTCATGTTTGAGGAACTCAGCGGGAAGTTGGAGAGCGTGCTGCGCAAATTGCGCGGCCAGGGAAGGATCACCGAACAGAACGTCGCGGATACGCTCCGGGAAGTCCGGCGGGTGCTCCTTGATGCCGATGTCAATTATAAGGTCGCCCGGCAGTTTATCGACGATGTGATGAAGCGGTCGACCGGCGTTGATGTTCTCCGGAGCATCACCCCGGGACAGCAGGTCGTCAAGATCATCTACGACGAGCTGGTGTCGCTCCTCGGCACCAGCGAGGCGAAGATCGCCGTTGCGCCGATGCCCCCGACGGTGATCATGGTCGCCGGGTTGCAGGGATCGGGGAAGACGACCTTCTGCGCGAAGCTCGCGCTTCACCTCACCGGACAGGGTCTGAATCCGCTCCTCGTTGCAGCGGACATCCACCGTCCCGCGGCGATCGACCAGCTCGAAAGCCTCGGACACCAGATTGCCGTTCCGATCTATGTGGAGCGGGGCGCCGATGCGGTGACGATCAGCAGAAACAGCATCGAGTACGCGCGCAAGAACGCGCGTGATACGGTCATCATCGACACCGCCGGAAGACTTCACGTCGATGAAGACATGATGCGTGAAGCGGAAGCCGTACGGGCCGCCGTGACGCCCCACGAGATCCTCTTCGTCGTCGACGCGATGACCGGGCAGGAAGCCGTGAACATCGCAAAAGCCTTCCATGACCGCCTCCAGTTCGACGGGGCGGTGCTCACCAAGATGGACGGTGACGCGAGAGGTGGCGCCGCGCTTTCGCTGCGGGCGACGGTCGGCAAGCCGATCAAGTTCGTCGGCGTGGGCGAAAAGCTCGACGCTCTCGAGAAGTTTCACCCCGACCGCATGGCGTCGCGCATCCTGGGGATGGGCGACATCGTATCGCTCGTCGAAAAGGTGCAGGAGCGGTTCGACGAAGAGAAGGCGGTCAAGCTCGAGGAGAAGCTCCGCAAGTCGCAGTTCACGCTCGAGGACTTTCTCGAGCAGCTCCAGGAAGTCAAGAAGATGGGTCCGATGAGCCAGGTGCTCGGCATGATTCCAGGCATGAACAGGCTCCCCCAGAATGCCGAGGTCGACGAGAAGGCGCTCGTCCGGATCGAGGCGATCATTCAGTCCATGACTGTGCAAGAGCGCCGGACGCCGAACATTCTGAACGGCAGCCGGCGGAAACGCATCGCATCAGGGAGCGGGACCTCGGTGCAGGAGGTGAACCGTCTGATGAAACAGTACGAGCAAATGCAGAAAATGATGAAGACCCTCAGCAAGGGCGGACGTGCCGCACGGGCACTTCGCGGCATGAGGTTCAACTAGCGAAATAAGGAGAACAGCAGTGGCAGTTCGACTCAGATTGCGGCGCGTCGGCAAGAAAAAAATGCCGATTTACCACATCGTTGCTGCCGACTCTCGCGCGGCGAGAAACGGCAAGTTTCTCGAGATCATCGGGCGCTATGAGCCGCTCCAACACCCAGCCCAGGTGACCGCAAAGGAAGAACGCGTCTTCCACTGGCTGAAAAACGGTGCACTTCCCACCGATACAGTCCGGAGCCTGCTCCAGCGGAGCGGCCTCTGGATGAAATGGTCGTTGACCAAGAAAGGGAAGGACCAGGCATTTATCGCCACGGAAATGGAGAAGTGGCGGATGGCTGAAGCTGAAAAGCTTCAGCGTGCCGACGCCCGCAAGGCGCGCCGGGCCGAGGTACGCAAGAAGAAGAAGGCGGCTGCCGACACTGCCGGGGCTGCGCCCGCCGCCGAACCGGCGGCAGCACCCCCCGAGGCGTGAAGGGAGTACGAAGTTTCCTTCGTCCTGTGGGCAGGAACATTGCGCTTCTCATCCCTGTTGTGGGATGTACAATAGGTGATCCATCGCGGAGGAGGAATGAAGGAATTTGTCGAGTACATCGCGAAGCATCTCATCGACCACCCGGAACAGTTGACGCTGGTCCAGGAAGAAAAAGAGAACAGCATCATCGTTCGTATCAAGGTCGATGAAGCCGATGTCGGGAAGATCATCGGCAAAAAGGGACGGACCGCCCAGTCCTTGCGCACGCTTCTCTCCGCCGTTGCAGCAAAAAGCGGGAAACGCGCCATCCTGGAGATCGAAGATTGAACGTTGAAACCGAAGCCAGGGTGGCTATCGGTAAAATCGTAAAGCCGTTCGGCGTGGAAGGTTTCGTCGTCGTCCAGACGATGACCGACTCTCCATCGCGATTTCGACGGCTCCATGCGGTGTATATCGGGACCAATGCTTCGACCGCGCTTGCGGGCACGGTCGAAAAGTCGAAGATCGGGCCCCGCGGCGTGAGGATGAAGCTGGCCGGGGTCGACGATCGGACGGCGGCGGAACATCTCGTCGGTTCGCTGCTCTTCGTGACCGAGCGCGAACGCGTCCGGCTCCCCAAGGGCCACTTCTTCATCCACGACGTGATCGGCATGAAGGTCGTCGATGAAACCCGGGGCGATGTTGGGACGGTCAGCGATGTCCTGAAGTATCCCGCCCACGACGTGTATGTGGTCGCGCTCGGGGACACATCGTATATGATCCCCGCGGTCAAGGAAATTGTGCGGCACTTCGACACGACGGCGAAAGTTCTCACCGTTCGTCTCGTCGACGGCCTGCTCGAGGAACAGGAAGGGGTCGTGGCGTGAGAATCGACGTCATCACCGGCTTCCCCAGGATGGTTCAGGGACCGCTCGACGAATCCATCCTGAAGCGGGCGCGGACCAAAGGACTGGTCGAGATCGTCATCCACGACCTGCGCGAGTATACGACGGACCGCCACCGCACGATCGACGATGCGCCGTACGGTGGGGGCGCGGGAATGGTGCTGAAGCCGGAGCCGATCGCCGCGTGCATCGACAAGCTCCGCGGCGAGCGCCGCTACGACGAGGTGATCTATCTGAGCGCGGATGGGGAAACGCTTTCCCAACCGCTGGCGAACCGCCTCTCGCTGCTCGAATCGATGATCCTCCTGTGCGGCCACTACAAAGGCATCGATGAACGCATCCGGCGCGCCTATGTCTCACGGGAGATTTCGATCGGCGACTATGTCCTGACCGGCGGTGAGATCCCTGCTCTGGTGGTCATCGACGCCGTCGTGCGATTGATTCCCGGCGTGCTCAACGATGGGGAATCGCTCCTGAACGACTCGTTTCAGGATGAGCTTCTCGGCGCGCCGTGCTACACGCGCCCGGTCGATTTTCAGGGGATGAAAGTCCCCGACGTTCTCCTCAACGGGAACCACGCGGAGATCACGGCGTGGCGGCAGGAAGAACGGCAGCGGAGGACGGTCCTCCGCAATGGCCCCGCAACTGAACGAATGTAACTTTGGAGAAGGCAATGGACAAGCTGAAGCTCGTTGAAGCCACACAACTGAAGACCGGTCTTCCGGATTTTGCTCCGGGCGATACTGTCAATGTTCACGTTCGCGTTATTGAGGGAGACAAGGAGCGCATCCAGGTTTTCCAGGGTGTCGTGATCGGCCGGCATGGCGCGGGCATGAACGCGACGTTCACCGTGAGAAAAATCTCCGACGGCGTCGGCGTTGAACGCATCTTCCCGCTGCACTCCCCCAGGATCGCCAAGATCGAGAAGGTCAAAGAGGGAGCAGTCCGTCGCGCGAAACTGTACTATATGCGCTCACTTGCCAGCAAAGAGATACGGCGCAAAACCAGCGCATGAGCGACGGGGGAAGCTGAGAGTAGGAAGTAGGATGTAGGACGTAGGAAGAAAGCGGAGCGTGGACAGCGCCGCTTTTTTTTGTCGGATATCCGAAGCCCAATATCGGATATCACAATCCATCGCCCGTTCTGCTACCCCCAATCCCAAAGTCTCACGGTCCCCCAGTCACCGATCGCCATCCTGTCGTTCGATTGCTTCCAGCGGGCTGTTTCGCTATCATACGGCATGTCCGACATCCTACACATCGGTGCATGGGATTCGTTCGCACTCCTGCCTCTGGTTGAAGGACTGGGGAGGGGAGAGGGCGTTGCCCTGGAGATGCATGCTCCGGCGCACGTTGCGTTTCATCTTCGCGACCGGTTGACAACGGTCGCATTTCTCTCGCCGATCGACTTCGCCAAAGACAGCTCGAACCTTCTTCTCGTCCCGGATCTCGGGCTCTGGTCAAACGGCGGCAGCGGCGCGGTTACCGTCCACTTCCGGTCGGGCATCCCTGACATCGAAACGCTCGCGGTCGACCCTGCCTTCGCGACGGAAGCCGTCCTTGCCAAGATCATCTTCTCGGAAGAGTTCGACGCGAACCCGCAGATCGTCCCCGTGTCGGGGAGCGTCGAGCAGATGCTTGCCCATGCCGATGCCGCGCTGCTCGTCGGCGATGCGGCGCTGCGCGAATCGGCCTACCATCCGGATGCGCTCGACCTGACGGAATCGTGGGTGCAGATGACGGAGCTCCCGTTTCTCCACGGCTTCTGGTGCGCGCGCGAGGAAGACCTTAGCCATGAGGTCGTCGACGCGTTGCGCGCAGGGAAACGAAACGACGAGGAATCCCTTGCAGCCATCGCCGACCGCGCTGCTCGCGAGAAACGCTTCCCGGGCTTGACCAACGACGCCCTCCGGATGCATCTCGAAGGATTTTCCTACGACCTGTCGGGAGACGCCATCGACGGAATGCGGGAATTTCTCCGGTTCGCCTACTTCCACGGCGTGCTCCCCGATGTCCCCGACATTCGCGTCTACACCGGGGAAGAAGAGTCGAACGGCAACAACCCCTTCGCCGACCGCCAAAATTGAATCTCTCCGCGCCATTCGGTAGATTTCCGTCATGCTGAAGAGCCTGTCCATCCGGAACTACGCCCTCATCAATGAGATTGCCCTCGATTTGTCGCCCGGATTGGTGATTATCACCGGCGAAACAGGAGCGGGCAAATCGATCATCATCGACGCGCTCGGGCTGATCCTTGGAGCTCGCGCGAGCGCCGAGGAGGTCCGCTCCGGGTCGGACAAGGCGATCGTCGAGGCGGTCTTCGACGTCTCCGGCCACAAACGCGTCAAAACGCTTTGCGAAGAAAACGACGTCGACTGTCCCGATGAGCTGGTCGTCCGGCGCGAGGTTTCGGCGAAAGGGCAGAGTCGCTGTTTCATCAGCGATTCCCCCGTTCCCCTCGCGCTGCAAAAACAGATCGGCGAGCTGCTGGTCGACCTGCACGGCCAACACGAACACCAGTCGCTCCTGCGCACGGAGATGCACGTCGGAATGCTCGACGACTTCGGCGGACTGGAAGGCATGGTTGAGGAGTTCAGCCGCAGCTTTCAAACCCTGCGGGAAAAGGGGCGGGCGCTCGATGATCTGCGACAGCGAGAACGCCAGCTTCGGGAGAAGAAGGAATTTTATGACTTCCAGATCCGCGAGATCGACGCGGTGGCCCCGCGTCCCGGCGAGGAAGAGGATCTGGAACGCGAACTCAAGATCCTCGAAAACGCCGAGCGCCTGTTTGGAAGCACCGGCAGTATCTACGAACTCCTGTACGAGGGAGACAAATCGATCCGCGATCAGCTGGTCCTGGTGCGAAACCAGCTTCTTCATCTGGCGGAGATCGACGTTCGATTCAAGGAAGCGGCGGGTGAATGCGAGTCTGCGGAAGCGGTGATCAACGAGCTTGCCCGTTTCATCCAGAGCTACAACGCCAGGGTCGAATTCAGCCCGGACCGCCTTGAAGACCTCCGTGAACGTCTCGGCCGGCTGGCGCTGCTCAAGAAGAAATTCGGCGGCACGCTCGACGCGGTGATCGCCCACCGCGAAGAGATCGGCAAGGAAGTCGCCCTCGCGGAGAATTTCGAGGGAGTCATCGCTCAGCTGCAGGAAGAGTCGAACGCCGTTCAGGCGGAGTGCGCCACGCTTGCCCAGCGTCTCTCGGCAAAGCGCCACGAAGTCTCCCGTCGGATCGAGAAGGGAATTGTCGATGAACTGAAGCACCTGGGCATTCAGCACGGACAGTTCCAGGTGCGCATTACCCAGGTTGAACTGGAAAACGGAGAAGCGCCGTCGCCCTCTGTCCAGGTGGGGCGGAAACGGCTCCGGCTGAACCCGCGCGGCTACGACACGGTGGAATTCCTCGTATCCACGAACCTCGGCGAGAGCCCCAAACCTCTCGTGAAGATCGCGTCCGGCGGGGAAGTATCGAGGATCATGCTCGCGCTGAAAGGGATCCTGGCGAAATCCGATCGTCTTCCGCTCATGGTGTTTGACGAAATCGACGTCGGCGTCAGCGGACGAATCGCGCAGGCCGTCGGCCTCAGCCTCAAAGACCTTTCAGCGTTCCATCAGGTCATCGCCATCACGCATCTCCCGCAAATCGCCGGCCTCGCCGATGTTCACTTCGTCGTTACCAAGAGCGAGCAGAAAGGGAGAACCACAACATCCATCCGCCGCCTGAGCCTTGACGAGCAGGTGGAAGAGGTCGCGCGACTGATGAGTGGCGCGGAGGTGACGGAAGCGGGGCTGGCAAGTGCGCGGGAGCTGATGGGTCAATCCAACGGCAATGCGCGATGAAAGTGTCGGGCATACCCGCCGCCATCGGCACAACAAACCTCCTGATTCACGGCGAGAATGTGGCGGCCCTCAGCACGCTTCTCGATCGGTCCTCCGTGCGTGGTCGCGTCCGACTGGTGTACATCGACCCTCCGTTCTCAACACGCCAGGATTTCACGATCGGCGCCCGGAGAGTATCGACCATCAGCAGGAGCAGGAACGAACGCCTGGCGTATCGCGACACGCTCTCCGGGGAGGAGTATCTCGAGTTTCTTCGCCATCGCCTTGTCTTACTCCGCGAACTGCTCGCCGATGACGGATCGATCTACGTCCATATTGACGATAAGGTCGGCCACTACGTAAAAATTCTTTTGGATGACATCTTCGGCGCGGCCAATTTTCGCAACGATATCACGCGGATCAAGTGCAACCCCAAGAACTTTTCCCGCAAGGGGTTCGGCAATATCAAGGACAGGATCTTCTTCTACACCAAGACTTCGCGGTTCGTGTGGAATGAGCCGTCGGAGTCCATGGATCCGGACGATGTTGCGCGCCTCTTTCCCAAGACCGATCGCCGTGGGAGACGGTACACCACCACGCCACTGCACGCGCCGGGCGAGACGCAACGCGGGGCTACGGGTGGTGCGTGGAAGGGCATCATGCCTCCGGCAGGGCGGCATTGGCGCGTCTCGCCAAAGGAGCTGAGCCGTCTTGACACCATGCGGCTCATCGAGTGGTCCCGGACGGGCAATCCGCGGAAGAAAATTTACGCTGACGAGATCGCCGCGCGCGGGAAAAAAGTTCAGGATGTATGGGAAATGAAGGATCCTCCGTATCCGGCATACCCGACGCAAAAGAACATCGATCTGCTGAAACGAATTATCGCGGCATCCTCCCACCCCGGGGATCTCGTCCTCGATTGCTTTGCCGGTTCCGGGACAACCCTTGTTGCCGCCGAGATGCTGGGACGCCACTGGATCGGAATCGATGAATCGTCGCATGCCGTGAGGGTCGTCCGAAAGCGCCTCCGGGAGCTGGAAAACAGTGCAGGCTATGTCGTATGGTCGTGCGCAGGCGCAACGGCGAACGCGAAACGCCGGAGCACGGCATCGCTTCATCTCCTCCACCGAAGATAACTCTCAATCCGGAATCTCCATGTCACTTGTCGTCTACAACACACTCTCGAGGATGAAGGAGCCGTTCGTACCGCTTGAACCCGGACGCGTGGGAATGTACGTCTGCGGCCCCACGGTCTACGGTCATTCGCATCTCGGGCACGCGAAGAGCTACGTCTCCTTTGATGTCATTGTCCGCTACCTCCGGTTTCTCGGACTCCATGTGACCTATGTACAGAACATCACCGACGTCGGTCATCTGACCGACGATGCGGACGAAGGGGAGGATAAGCTCCTCAAGCAGTCGAGGATCGAGCGCATCCACCCGATGCAGATCGCCGAACTCTACACGCGGAGCTATTACGAGGACATGGACGCGATGAACGTCCTTCGCCCCGACATCGCACCGAGGGCGACGGGACACATCATCGAACAGATCGCCCTTACCGACACGTTGCTGAAGAATGGGCACGCGTATGCCGTCAACGGTTCCGTCTACTTTGACGTCGGTTCGTTTCACAATTATGGCAGACTCTCGGGGAGAAGACTCGAGGATCTGGAGGCGGGGGCGCGTGTCGAAGTCAATCCCGAGAAGAAGCATCCAGGCGATTTCGCGCTTTGGAAGCGCGCCGAGCCAGGCCATATCATGCGCTGGCCAAGCCCCTGGGGCGAGGGATTCCCGGGGTGGCATCTCGAGTGCTCGGCGATGTCCATGAAGTATCTTGGAGAACGCATCGATGTTCACGGCGGAGGACTCGAGAACCAGTTCCCGCATCATGAATGTGAAATCGCGCAAAGCGAGTGTGCCACCGGTAAGCCGTTCGTGAAATACTGGCTCCACAATAACATGGTCACCGTCGACGGCAGGAAGATGGGGAAGTCGCTCGGCAACTTCACCACGCTGAAAGACGCCTTCACGAAATGGTCGCCGCAAGTCGTGCGGTTCTTCGTCCTCCAGAGCCACTATCGGAGCACGCTGGACTTCAGCGAAGCGGCCGTCGAAGGCGCCGCGAAAGGGCTCGACCGTCTCAACAGCACGCGACGTGAAGTGCGTTCGCGACTCCGGACGGCCGGTGACCACGGCAGCGCCACGCCGGTCAATCTTTCCGGATATCGCGACGCATTCATTGCCGCGATGGACGATGATTTCAATACCCCGCAGGCGATTGCCGTCCTGTTCGACCTGAGCCGCGAGATCAACAGTCTTCTCTCGTCTGGCGAGCCGACGTCTTCCGCATCGCTGCAATCTGTCGACGCACTGTTCGAGGAACTCGCCGGCGGCGTTCTGGGGATTCGCACGGAAGCCGGCATGGCGCCGGCCGACGGAGTCGAATCGCTCGACGATCAACTGATGCAGATCATCATTGGTCTCAGGAATGATCTGCGGACACAGAAGCTCTGGCCCCTGGCAGACCGGATCCGGAACGGTCTGTCTGCAATCGGGGTTACACTGGAGGACGGGAAGCAAGGCACACTATGGAAGCGCAATTCCTGACGCCCGTTGCACGGCCGCAGATTGTCGCCGACGCCCTGACCATCACCTGCGACCCCGAAGACCGCTGCGGGAGAATGAGCCTGTTGATCAGGGACGGGAGGATCGCGGACATTGCTTCCGATTCCACAGCCCTGCGAGTGGAGCACGACGACGTTGAGGTCTTCGACGCGCACGGGTTTCTCGTGGTTCCCGCGTTCGCGAACGCGCATTTTCATCCGGAGAGTCTTCTCTTCGAGGACATCGTCCGCTCCGTTCCCTACGGTCTCTGGAAACTCGATCCCGTGTTCCAGAAGCGCATGGAACGGATCATGGATGCGTCGTTCCTGGAGAGCCTGAAGACGGTGTACACCGTGTCCGCCATGCACCATCTGCGGGCCGGCGTCCTCACCGTCGGCCACATCGTTCCTCCGCTCACGCTCGATGAACTCGTCCCATTTCTGGATCAAGAGCGGGCGCTCCATCTCCGGGTGCGGACCGTGCTCAGGACCTGGGAGCAGATCGCACACGGCAAGGAGCTGAAGTCCACGGGGAACCATATCGCGGTAAGCATCGGTGAAGACACCGACTATACCGTGTACAGCCTGGACAACCTCGCACGCTCCGCCCACGATCTCGACGTGCCGATCTGCCTGCACCTCGGCGAACTGAAGGAAGAAGCGGAGATCCTCCGGAGGAATTTCAAGAAGGGGCTCCTGACGATCCTCCAGGACGCAAAACTCCTTCACCCCTCGACGCAGATTGCCCATCTCAATCACGGATCGCCGGACGATCTCAAGATTGTCGCCGACGCTCAGATGATCCTTTCCGTCTGTCCATCGTCCGCTGCGCTGAAACGGACAGGCTATCCGTTGTTGCGCCACCTCGAGCAATATCGCGTTCCCCTCTGCTTCGGCACCGATTGGGGGAGCGGAGATCTGCTCGACGAGATGAGATTCATGCAGGGCCTTCCGTTTCTCTTCTCCAACCTTCCGGAATATTCCAGTCTCGAACTTCTCAAGATGGCGACTGTGCACGGCGCAAAGGCGTTGGGCTTCGGCGAGCATACCGGATCGATCGAGCGGGGAAAGCAGGCCGACCTCGTGTTCTTCTCCCTGCAGCCGTTCCATATGGAATATGTCAGGGAGAACCCGTCGGCCGATGATCTCGCCCGGCTGGTGCTGGCGCGCATGCACAGCTCCGATATTGCGCAAGTCATGGCCTCGGGGAGGACGGTCTTCGAGCAGGGTCGATGCCTCGGGATCGACGAGGCCGCCATCGTGTCGCAGTTCCGCGATCTTTTTGTTTCCCTGCCGGGAGCCGCAAAACGCGTCGAGTGGGAAAGCAGTCGCGCCACAATCATTCCGTTCATGACCCCTGTGCCGTCGAAAGTCACACCTGAAGATGGGTATGAGGAAGGCTTCACGATTATGCGGCCTTCAACGCCTGTGGCGGCCCCCGCGTCTCCATCACCGACCTCCGTCAAGTCGATCACTCCCCCGGAACCGACGCCGCCCCAGCCCGAGCGCAAGATCCACAAGCCCGAACTCTCGAAGAACGTCAGGCTCAATTTCGGCGACGACGATGACGGATCGGCGTAAAGGACCTCTCCGGATGAAACGTGCTGCCCTTGCTCTTCTCGTCGCCTTGCAACTGTCCGTGGTACCCGCATGGAGCCAGGGCGGGTCGGCCGGAACCGGAGGGCACATCGAGCCGCGCTCCATCGTGGATATGCCGACGGCGGGCATGGTCGAGAAGGGAGCGCTGGCCATCGATGCCGACTTCTATGAAGATGGAGGGATGCTCCTCGGCGCGTCGGTAGGAGTGTTCGACAGGCTCTCGCTGGGGATTTCGTATGGGGGCACCGGTCTCATCGGCTCCTCACCGGCGGTGATGAACCAGGTCCCCGGGTTTGACATCCGGGTCCGGCCGCTCGAGGAATCCTTCGCTCTCCCCGCCCTGCTGATCGGTTTCGATTCTCAGGGGAAAGGATTCTACGACAAGGCGCGGAGCCGGTACGAAATCAAGTCGCCCGGTTTCTTCGCGGTCATCAGCAAGAATTTTCTCGTCCTGGGATACCTCACGCTCCACGGTGGCGTCAACTACTCCCTGGAGAATGCGGACGGAGACGGGGGAATGAATTTTTACTTCGGTGCGGAAAAGACTCTCGGTCCATTCCTGTCGGTTGTCGCGGAGTACAACGCCGGTCTGAACGATAGCAACATCGGCGCCGCCGGCAAGGGTCGCGGTTTTCTGAACGCAGCCCTCAACGTCGCCATCGGCGGTGGTCTGACCATCGGATTTGACTTCAAGGACCTTCTGGAAAACGAACGGAATAGCGCCGGCGTCAACCGCACCGTCCACATTGAGTATGTAAGGGATCTTTAGTAATGTTTGTTTTGGTACACACTGCGTTGTCCAGGAAATGAAACAGTGAGCCCAGCGCGTTCATTATTGTGAGGTGATTCCCTTCGATTTTTGCGCTTTTGCCATTCGAATTGTTGGCACCGATATTGCCGTTTATTTACCACGGATCCACGCTTAGCGGAGGTTTATCCATGGACAAGCATTGGTTGATACCTATTGTCGTTGTTTCGTCTCTTGCTCTCGCCGGGTGCTACACGCAGTTCGGCACCGTTCAGCAGGAAGAGCCGAGAGACTATTCCTACGACGAACAGAACAATGCCGCTCCTGCCGACACGGCCGACACGACGGGAGCTCAGTATTCTGATGAGCAATATCAGCAGGACCGGGATCAGTTCTATTATCCTTCGTACTACTATCCATCGGCGTATTACAGTCCGTGGTACAGACCCGGATTTTCTCTCTGGTTCAATTGGGACTCCTACGATCCCTGGTACTACTATCCATCCTATGTTCCGGGCTGGTACTATCCGTATTCGGGATACGGCTACTATGGATACGGTCCCGGATATGGCTACGGATATGGTCACGGATATTATGGCGGGCATGGCACGGGTGCATTCTACGGTCCGACTCGGACATTCGGGCACACGCGGTCGGCTTCCACATACGGCTCCTCTGGCGCCAGCTACACGCCGATTCGGACGAGCAGAGCGCCGTTGCCGACAGGAAGCGCCGCCGGCTCAACCCGTACTTCGGTGAATACCCGCTCCACCGGTAGAACCGTAAACCGCGCTGTCACACCGCGCGCGACCAGGACACAGAGCCGGAGCACGACAGCAGTGCGTCGATATGGATCATCGCGTTACATTGCGCCGTCTCCGTCGCCGAATGCACCGGCCAACACGGGCTCACGGTCCGGCGGCACGAGATGGTCATCGCCTCCGCCGTCGTCCAGCGGTTCTTCGTCGTCGGGTGGCGGGAGCAGTCGTGGCGGCGGAACGTCGACGCGCGGTGGCGGCGGCGGTGGGTCGAGCAGTGGTGGTGGAGGTGGATCACGCAGTGGTGGCGGCGGAGGCGGCCACCGGCGGTAACACAGGTCTGTTGTGAGATGATCTTGGCGGGATGATCACCTAAGGAATATTCTGTCTTCTTGAAGAGGAACGTATGAAACTTCAAGTGGTGAGGTTCACGATCGCAACGCTGATGATAGCGATCCCGACTGTCGCTTCGGCGCAGTTCGTGGAAGACGCGCAGAGGCTGGCGATGCCCGGGTTTGGCGTGGGCGCACGGGCGCTGGGAATGGGCGATGCGTATGGCGCGGTGGCATCGGATTATTCCGCGCTCTTCTGGAATCCTGCAGGGTTGGCGCAGGCGCAAATGGGTGAGTTCTCCTTCGGGTTGTCGTACTTCGCGCCAAAGGATGTCAGTACGTTTTTCAACAATCAGACATCGGACAACGCCAACGCCACAAATCTGAATTCCCTCGGCTTCGTGTTGCCCGTCCCGGTCCGACGGGGAAGTTTCTCGATTGCGTTCGGGTACACCCGCCAATCGAATTTTACCACCGGCATGAGCTTCTCGGGGTACAACCCGAACAGCACCATCATCCAGTCGGACGGATGGGCGCCCGACCATTCACCCTACCCGCCGGAAATTTCTCTGGCCGAGCAGCTGCAGCTGGCGACGATCGACACGGTCACCGGCCTGTTTGTCAGCCCGATCAAGGGAAATTTCACGCAGTCGGGGACGGTGACCGAATCGGGTGGCCTGAACAACTGGATGTTCGGCGGCGCGATGGATGTGGGACCCAACCTCTCCCTTGGCGTCACCCTCACGTATGTGAGCGGGTCGTATCGCTATGATCGCTCCTACAAAGAACAGGATACCAAAGGGGTTCACCAGGGAATCCGGGTCGATGGGGTCATGTACGATCTCAATGAGCTGGACGTCACGGATTTTATCGAGGACAACATCTCCGGGTTCAATGCGAAATTCGGGTTAATGTACCGGGAACCCAACAAGTACCGGATCGGATTCACGATCAAGACCCCGACCGCGTTCAATATCGATGAATCGTTCGGCACCACGGCAACCAGCATCTTCTGGACGCCCGATGCCGACGGCAACAATACGTACGGCCCGATCAGCGGAAACAACGGCTCGTCGAAGTACGATGTCACCACGCCGTGGGTCTTCGGTGCGTCGGCGTCGGTCATCATCCAGAACCTGGTTCTTTCGGGAGACGCGGAATATACCGATTGGACAGCGACGCAGTTCTCGAATGCGAGCCAGGACGTCCTGAATCAGAATTCGGATTTCGCCACGACGTTCCAGGGGACCATCAATCTCCGCGGAGGGGCCGAATACGAAATCCCATCGCTCGGCATGAGACTCCGGGGTGGATTCATCTATGATCCCTCGATCTACAAGGGCGATCCTTCTTCGTTTAATCAGAAATATGTGACCGGCGGCGTCGGCTTCTCGCTCGGCGAGTCTTCGATGATTGATCTGGCGTATGCCTACGGCTGGAGAAACGATTATCGCGTGAACTACGACGCCACGTCTCCCGTCCAGGAAAAAGTGACGTCGAATTTGTTCCTCGCGACGTTCACCCACCGGTTCTGACTTCTTGAACAAATAGCCTCGTTTGGATATATTAAAGTCCGTCTGAATCGTTCAGGCGGACTTTTTCTTTCCCCCTTTACCAGGAAATGTGAACAAGCGCACCCGCATTCTTGCCGGGAGTCTTCTCGCCCTCCTGATCATCGTGGCCGCCCTGGCGCTGTTTATCCGTTATGAGATCCGACGATCGTTCCCGCAGACCACGGGAATCCTCAAAGTGCAGGGGCTCCAGGACACGGTGGTGGTGATCCGTGACGCCTACGGTGTTCCCCACATCGACGCGAAGAACGATCACGATCTTCTCATGGCCTTCGGCTATGTGCAGGCACAGGACCGCCTGTGGCAGATGGATATGTCGCGGCGTGCCGCGATGGGACGGCTGTCGGAGCTGTTCGGCCCTGCGACCGTTGCGTTCGACCGGATGTTCCGCACCGCGGGTTTGACCCGGGCGGTCGACGCGGAGGACCGGGCGCTTTCGCCCGATCTGCGAAACCGCCTGCAATGGTTCGCCGACGGCGTCAATGCGTTCATTGGTTCCGCGGGAGGACACCTCCCCGTGGAATTCGATCTGCTCAGGTACAGTCCGGAACCTTGGCAGACGAAGCATTCGCTCCTTGTCGGAAAGCTTCTTGCCTGGGAACTGAACCTCAGCTGGTGGACCGATCTGACCTACGGCGGACTCGTGTCGCGTCTGGGAATGGCGAAGACGATATCGATCTCCCCGGGGTACGACAATCAGGTAGCGCCGGAAGTCCCGGCATCCGTGTGGAAGAGCTACGCGGAGAATACGCGGTCATACCTTGAAACCGCAGAACAATTCGCAGCCGTATCCTCTTCGGCGGATCTAAGGGGTGGCAGCAACGCATGGGCGGTTGCGCCTCGTCGATCCTCCAATGGCTCCGCGATCCTTGCGAACGACACGCATCTGCGCCTTGAGCTCCCCTCGCGGTGGTATGAAGCCGCATTGAAGTCACGTTTCACGAATGTTGCCGGGATGTCGATCGCCGGCATCCCGGCGATCATCGCAGGGCGGAACGCCCACATCGCCTGGGGCGTCACAAACGTGATGGCGGACGAGGCGGATTTCTATATCGAGCAGATCGACTCAACGGACTCCACGAGATACTTCTTCGACGGGCAATCGTATCCGCTGACAGTGGTAAGCGAGGAAATCGGCGTGCGGGGGCATGACCCTGTCCCTGTGCGCATTCGGATCACCCGGCATGGTCCTATCGTGACAGATTTTACCACGAGCCTGCAGTCGGCACGCCCTCCGTATGTTGCAAGCATGCAATGGACAGGTGCCGAACCGGACAATTCTCTCGGGGCGTTTGTCGTTCTGGACAGCGCAAAATCCTGGAGCGAATTCACAGAAGGGCTGCGCCTCTTCTCGTGTCCTTCCCAGAACTTTGTGTATGCGGACGTCGACGGCAATATCGGGTACTGGTGCGCGGGGCGGATCCCGATTCGCGCGCATGGGCACGGCATGTTTCCCTCTCCGGGATGGGAGCGCGACGCCGAATGGAAGGGCTTCGTCCCGTTCCGCGAGCTGCCACATATGTATGATCCCCCCTCGGGATTTATCGCCAGCGCCAACAACAAGCTGACCGACGACAGCTATCCCTATCCCATCTCCGATCTCTGGGAACCGCCGGCGCGCATCCAACGGCTGCGGGAGGTGCTTGGCGCCGACAGCGTGCACTTCAGTCCGGACGATTTCCAGCGACTGCAAACCGATGCCATGTCGATGTGGGCAAAGGAAATGCTTCCGTACATCATGAACGCTGTGCGCGACAGCGTGCTCGGCGTTCCCGATGAATCGCGGTTCCTGGAGTACTTCAAGAACTGGAATTTCACCTTTGCGACGGACGACATCGCAACATCCGTGTATGAAGAGTTCATCGTCAGGCTTCTCCGGAACACTTTCGCCGACGAGATGGGCGACGACCTCTTTCACGATTGGGTATTGCTGGCCAATGTCCCCATTCGTGTGATCACGTCGCTGATGCACGACGACCCGGAGCAGTGGTTCGACAATATTTCGACGCCGGAAGTCGAGACACGCGACATGATCATCAGGCGGAGCCTTCGCGAAGCGTATCAAGCGCTTGAGAGCCGGTTCGGGAGCGACATGAAACACTGGCGGTGGGGAGACGTGCACACGGTGACGCTCCGGCACCCCTTCGGTCTGCAGAAGCCGCTGGACCGCATTTTCAACATCGGCCCGTTTCCTGTCGCCGGGGCCAGCACCGCCCTCATCAGTGGTGAATACGATTTCAATGCGCCGTTCGAGGTGACCGTGGCGCCGTCTTACAGACAGATCTTCTCTCTCTCGACGGGAGAGACCCGGTCGATCATCCCCGGCGGAGAATCGGGTCAGGTGTATGAGCCACACTACGGTGACCAGGTCAGCATGTGGCTTGCGGGCGAGACGCGCGTGCAGCGATGGGACCGTCCGCCTGATCGCGGAGAAACGCTGAGGCTCGTCCCATGACTCCGCAGCCACCGGCCGTCCCCGACGCGTTGATCGAAAAGCTTGCTGCCGCGAGAGAGGTTGTCGCGTTCACCGGAGCGGGGGTCTCTGCTGAGAGCGGTGTCCCGACGTTCCGGGGACCGGACGGGATCTGGGCGAAATTCAAGCCGGAAGAGCTGGCGAGCATGGAAGCGTTCATGAAGAACCCGGCGCTGGTATGGGAATGGTACGCACACCGGAGAACAATCATCAGCGCGGTTCAACCCAACCCGGGACATGTTGCCCTTGCCGCCCTGGAGAACGTGATTCCCCGGGTGACCGTGGTGACGCAGAACATCGACAACCTTCACCGGCGAGCGGGGAGCAAACGTCTCTTCGAGCTTCACGGGAACATCGAACGAAGCTATTGCATGAAATGCGGCAAGGCCTACCCGGACATCGGCGTTGTCGAGAAGGGGAGCATCCCTCGCTGCAATTGCGGCGGGACCATCAGGCCGGATGTCGTCTGGTTTGGTGAGATGCTTCCTGAGGGTGCATGGGAGGCGTCGGTGGCGGCCACAACAAACGCGGACATGTTCTTTTCCATCGGCACTTCTGCAGTCGTCTACCCTGCCGCATCCTTGCCGTTTCTGGCAAAACGGAACGGTGCGCTGGTCGTGGAGATCAATCCCGATCCGACTCCGCTCACGGAAAGTGCTGACTGGTATCTTCAAGGACCGTCGGGGGTGCTTCTCCCGGAAATCTATCGTCGCATTCTGGAGCTCAAGAGGAAGGCATAGCCCATGAAACTCGCCCGCATTGGCAAGACGAAGATCGTTTGCACCCTCGGCCCGGCCTCCTCGGATGTTCCCACGTTGATCCGGCTTATTCAGGGCGGCATGGATATCGCCCGGTTGAATTTCTCGCACGGCACGCACGAGGAACATCTTGCCGCGCTGCGGAATGTCCGCGCCGCATCCAGCGAGACGGGACAGGCCATCGCGGTCCTCCAGGACCTCCAGGGACCGAAGATCAGGATCGGAGACCTGCAGACGCCGTTCGTTGAGCTCGTCCCGGGGAACGAGGTGGTCATTGCCACCGACGGCCGGCCGGGGACCGCCTCGCGGCTGTCGACGACGTTCGTGAATCTCCCGACGGATGTAACTCCCAACGAGATCATTCTTCTGGACGATGGCAAGATACGACTCCGCGTCCTGGCGACGGACGGACACGAGGTCAAATGCACGGTGCTCGTTGGCGGCAAGCTGGCGCCCCACAAGGGGATCAATCTTCCCGGTGTTGCCGTGAGCGCGCCGTCGTTCACCGACAAAGATCTGGACGATCTGGCATTCGGGCTCAGCAACGACGTCGACTACGTCGCGCTATCATTTGTCCGCACCGCGGACGATATCCGGCAGCTCCGGCGGGAGATTCAGGCACGCCAGAAAAACGTGCAGACGCCCGTCGGCATTATCGCGAAGATCGAGAAGCCGCAGGCGATCGACGATCTCGGCGCGATCATCGCTGAAGCCGACGGCGTCATGGTTGCGCGCGGGGATCTCGGTGTTGAGCTTCCGCCGGAAGACGTGCCGATGCTGCAGAAGCGCATCATCAACAGATGCAACAGGGCGGGGAAGCCGGTGATCGTCGCCACGCAGATGCTGGAATCGATGATCCAGAACCCCACGCCGACCCGTGCGGAAACGAGCGACGTGGCGAACGCCGTGGTGGATGGATGCGACGCGGTGATGCTGAGCGGGGAAACGTCGGTGGGCGCCTATCCGGTGGAGGCGGTGGGGATCATGAACCGGATCATTATCAAGGTCGAATCCGAGCGGTCGGGGGGACGGGACGCGTCGCGTGTGCCGCCGGCGACAGTCAAGGAGAAACACAACGCTCTGGGGCGTGCCGCCTGCATGCTTGCCGATCAAATGGAGGCCGCAGCGATCGTCACCCTCACCCACTCAGGCGAAACAGCGCGGGTGCTTTCACGATACCGGCCGGATCCGCCGATCATCGCGCTCACGCTGGCGCCAAAGACGCTGAGAATGCTGAATCTGTTCTGGGGGGTACGGGGTTTGGTGATCGAGAGCCTGAGCGCGGATTCGGATGCGGCGTTGCAGCAGATTCAGGAACGCCTGGTGAAAGAGGGAATTGTGCGGCGAGGAGATTCGATGGTACTTCTTGCGGGCCAGCCCCTGTTCGCCCGGGGATCCACCAACTTCATCAAGGTCGAGCACATCGCCTGACGGCGTCACACCGTTTGCGGCCGTCTATTCGCCTTCCAGATCGAACACCCTGTCAAGCATCGAGATCTTGATCAGGCTGCTCACCTTCTTGTGAACGTTGACCAGGCGGACCTTCCCCCCGTGCTCCCGCATTTTCCGGTCGGCAATCAGCAGGGCGCTCAAGCCGCTGCTGTCGCAAAACTCCACGTCGTTGAGATCCACGACCAGCAGGCCGAGCTTGGGCTTGCACAGAATCAGGAACTCACCTTTGAGCTCCGCGGCGACCGCCGAATCAAGTCGGCGTTCTTTCAAAATGAGGGTGACCGAGCCGGTCCCCTTGTGAATCTCGAATTCCATAAAGACTCCGTGCGTCAGAACATCGAGAGGCACGCCGCCATACGCTCGTAGGTGCGCTTGGGGCTCTGTGCGCCTGATGTGTGAACCAGGAAGTTATAGAACAGTTCGGAGTGTTTTCCGCCGAATCCCACACGAACACGGGCGTTACATTTTCTACAAATATATCCGGACGGAAGAAAGAAATCAAGGTTCAGATCGACCGCAAGATCGTAGTCGGTCCTGGGAAGCCTCTTGAGGAACGACGGCCGCGGAAGGTACAACGGTGAAATTTCCACCTCTTCAAGGCGAATGAAACGGCCCTGCGGAAGCAGGTGCATGAGCTCAACGCTGTGAAGCGGGGTGACCACGGTGATGTGCTTGTCGCGGAATCTCTTGCGCAGCACGTCGATCACCGGCGTGACAAGATGAAGGTCGAACTGCGGGAGCGGCATGACCAGCAGGGCGTGATGGGCGTTGGACACCGCCCCCGTGAAGGGTGTGACCGGAGGGTGTTCCGTACGGAAAAACCATCGGGTCAGTCCCATGCCAGCGGAGCGACGAAGAGAGTCAACCATAGGCGGACGATGGAGTGTTCCTGTGTAGTGACGGTGAACCGACGGCGCGGCGTCTACGACGTGCCTGTCTTCTTCGAGCGTTTCATCATGGCCAGAAGTTGTTCCTCGGAAATCACCGGGACCCCGAGCTCCCTGGCTTTTGCGAGCTTGGAGCCGGCATCGTCACCTGCAACGAGATACCGGGTTTGCTTGCTGACCGAGCCGGCAACCGTTCCACCATTCGACTCGATCATCCGTTTCGCCTCCTCGCGTGAGTAGGAGGGAAGCGTGCCGGTGATGACGAAGCTGAGTCCTGCCAGCGGCGCGTCCCTCGAAACCCCACGACCGGTCATGGTCAGGCCCGCCCGTTTCAAACGCGCGACGATGTCCCTGTTGTGCTTGTCGGCGAAGAAGTGTTCGATGCTCTCGGCAATCTTCGGCCCGACAGTCTGGATCGTGCGGAGCTCATCGAACGAGGCCTTCGCAAGGCCGTCCATCGAGAGCAGAGAGTCCGCGAGCACCCGCGCTGCGCCGGCGCCGACATGGCGAATCCCGAGCGCGAAGATCAACCGATGCAACGGCTGTTTCTTGCTCTGCTCGATGCCGTCAAGGAGATTCTGAACGCTCTTTTCCCCCCACCGCTCCAGCGCAATCAACTCCTCGCGATGCTTGTGCAAGTCATAGACGTCGGCAATATTCAGCGCAAACTTCTTTGCGACGAGGATGTCGACGGCCGCCTCCCCGAGTCCCTCGATATCCATCGCCCCGCGTGATGCGAAGTGCTGAATCCTTCCGCGGACCTGTGCGGGACATTCCGAGTTCTCGCAGAAGTAATTGGCTTCTTCTTCCAGCCGATAAATCCTGGATCCGCACTCCGGACATGTCCTCGGCATGGAGAACGGCCTGGTCCCTGACGGCCGCTTTTGGGGGACATGCCCGGACACCTTGGGGATGACGTCTCCCCCCTTTTCCACGATCACCGTATCGCCGATGCGCAGGTCGAGTTCCTTGATGTAGTCGGCATTGTGGAGCGTGGCCCGCGATACCGTGGTGCCGCCGAGGAACACGGGCTCGAGCTCAGCGACCGGCGTGACTGTCCCCACGCGACCGACCTGCAGGGTGATGCCTTTGAGAACGGTCTCAGCCTTCCGGGCGGAGAACTTGAAGGCAATGGCCCAGCGGGGACTCTTTGCGATCGTCCCGAGCGTCTCCTGCTGGGCAAGCGCATCGACCTTGATGACGACGCCGTCGATGTCATACGGCAGAGTCGGGCGATCGTCTTCCCAGCGTTTCCAGTAGTCGACGACCTCATCGATGGTTTTGCATTTTTTCCCGTGCTCGTTCACCGGAAGGCCGAACGAACGCAGCATCGCCAGATTGTCGGAATGCGTCGTCAGCCGCTCGCCGGGAATGAAGAGCGAGTATGAGAAGAAATTCATCGGTCGTTGCGCCACGACCTTCGGGTCCTGCAGTTTCAACGTTCCGGCAGTGGCATTCCGCGGATTGATCAGCAGCTTTTCCCCGGAATTCTCGCGGGTCTTGTTGATCGCGGCGAAATCGTCCCGCCGCATAAACGCTTCCCCGCGGACCTCCACGACGGCAAAACGCGGTCCTTTTTCCCTCAGTCGCAACGGGATCGAGCGAATGGTCTTGAGATTGTTCGTTATCGCATCGCCCTGTGTCCCATCTCCCCGGGTTGCACCCTGGACCAGCACGCCGTTGCGGTAGGTGAGGGCGATCGCCACGCCGTCGAATTTCAGTTCCGCGAAATAAACCGGATCCTGCCCCTTCAGCAGTTCCCGGACACGCCGGTCAAAATCTCTGATTTCCTCCTCGGAGTAGGAATTCGCCAGGCTGAGCATCGGCGGATTGTGCTGTACTGTGGGGAATTCTTTCGTCGGCGCCCCCCCGACACGCAGGGTCGGAGAATCGGGGGACTGCAATTCGGGAAACTGGCGCTCGAGATCGACAAGCTCCCGCATCAGTTTGTCGTATTCCTCGTCGGCGATGACCGGTTCCGCGAGAACATAGTACCGGTAGTCGTGATCGAGCAGCTCCGTTCGGAGTTTCGCGACGCGTTGTGCGGTGGCTTTTGTCGGCGTTGGCATCAGCTTAATGGCGCTTTATTGGCGCCGGGTGTCATGTTCACGCGGCCCTTCCTGGGGGGCGCCGTTGTCTGTCGATGAATCGGGGGTTCCCTCATCCCGTCGGCCCGATATATCTGTCCCGGATGACACGATCCCTTTCCGGGTGACGACGAGCTTCTGGACGACGCGGCCGGGCTTTCCGGCGAGACCGAGATTCTTGCCGTTGAGCGTCAGTTCGATCGCGCCGCCGTTTCCGATCGTGAAAAAGAGGAACTGCGACCTTCCCCTCCAGGTCACCTTCGCCTTCGGCCCGAACAGGTACTCCCGCGGCGCAGTGTCGTCGATCATCATCCTGACCCAGACACTGTCCGTGGTGCGTGCGGAGAGCGTGAGGCTGTCGTCAGCGGCTGCAGCGGTGCGAAGGGAATCAGGAGCCCTGGTGCCCGGTGCAGTTGAGACGCCGGCGCGTTCCTCATTTTCGCGCACCACATCCCGGAACGGGGTCTCTTTGACCGAGGTGCCGGTTCGTCCGAAAATATTCCATGCGATGATTGCCGCCACGGCGAGACCGACAAGGGTCACCACGGTGCGGGTGTATTCGCCGGCGTGCACGAGATGCTTCGACCACTCGTCACCCGTTCGCTTCGCTTCTCCGGACGAGCTCGGCCGCATGATCTCATCGGACGCCCTGATCCGCGTGGTCTTTACGCCGCGCTCCTCGTCGAACAGCTGCATCACTTCGCCGGGATCGAGGCCGACGTGGGAAGCGTACTCGCGCATGAACGCGCGGACATACGCCTCGGGCAGAATATCGATGCGCCCTTCATCGATGGCGCGGAGGTGTTCGATGTTGATCAGCGTTGCATCGGCGACATCAGCCAGGGAGAGGTGCCGCTCTTCCCTCGCCTTCCGCAACATGTTGAAGACTTCGGTCATTCACACCCCTTCTGCGGCGGGCTGGTCCGGGGTGGTCACGATGGCGGGACCGTCCAGGACCTGACGCACGGTCATGGCGAGCGTTTCCAGCTGAAACGGCTTTTGCATAATGGCATTCACAGGACTGGCGAAGTCCGTCAACTCGATCGTCCCGCGTCCGTACCCGGTGACGATGACGATACGGGCGTTGGGGTTGAGCTTTCGAATCTCCCTGAACGCTTCCTTCCCGCCCATGACCGGCATGTTGATATCCAGCAGCACGAGCGCGAGAGAGGAAGAGCGGGTCTTGTAGAATTCGATGCCGGAACGGCCGTCATGCTCGACGTAGGCGGTGTACCCGAGACTGGCAAGCATGTCGCGGGCGATTTCCGAGACGCTGTCCTCGTCGTCGATGATGAGGATCTGTTCCGTTCCCCGCGGCGTCGTCAGGTGCTGCTTGGGTGTCTGGGGCTTGATGGTCACGCGTGGGAAGTGCAGCGACACCGACGTTCCCCTGCCGGGCATGCTTTCCAGGGTAACGAACCCGCCGTGGGCTTGTGCGACGCCGTAGACGACGGAGAGCCCGAGGCCTGTCCCCTGATCCTTGGTCGAGAAAAACGGTTCGAACACCCGGCCCTGCAAGTCCTGGGGAATTCCTCTCCCGGTGTCGGAGACCCGCACCATGACGAACGGGCCGGGCCGTACGGCCGCGAACTCATGTGCACGGCGCGCATCGGCGAAGAGACCATCGGTCTCCACGCGCAAGGTGCCGCCTTCCGGCATGGCTTCGCGCGCGTTCGTCAGAAGATTCAGGACGGCCTGCTGAAGTTGTCCCTCGTCGCCGCTCGTCGCGAGCAGCTCTCCCGAGAGATGTTTTTCCACGACGATCCGCTTGTCGATTCCCCGCTCGAACAATTGCACCGTGTCCGTGACAAGCGCATTCAGGTCGATGGTGTTGGTCCGCCGCTCGGTTTTTCGCGCGAAGGTCAGCAGCTGACGTGTGAGCGTCGAGCCGCGCCGGGACGAGGATTCAACGATGTCAAGATATTTGTTCACGCGCTCGTCGTCGCCGAGCTGGCGGCGCATGATATTGGCTGACCCGAGGACCGCTGCGAGGAGGTTGTTGAAATCGTGGGCAATGCCACCGGCGAGATTGCCGATGCTGTCGAGTTTCTGGGCGTGCAGGATCGCGGCTTCCATTTTCTTTCTCTCGGAAATGTCGCGCGCGACGATCCTGGCGGTCACCGTATGCCCTTCGCTATCCAGCACCAGCGTGGAATTCAAATGCACGGAAAATCGCCGCCCCTCGGCGCTTTCCATAATCTCCTCGACATCGCGCAGGGCGTCGCCGCGGCCGAGCATGCGGTCGAACAATTCCCGGACCGCATCGCGCCGGTCGTGCGCGAACCACTCCTCCACCTTCCGGCCGACGATGTCGTCCTTGCCGGCCCCGAGAAATCGCGCGCCGTTGACATTGCAGTCGAGGATCGTCCTGTCGGAAGCTACGCTGAGATAGATATCGGGAGCGTTTTCAAACAGATCGGCATACATCCTGCGTGACCGGTTCAACTGATCGAACAGCCAGGCGTTCTTCAAGGCGACGCTGATGGCGTTGCCGAGCGCCTGAACGAGTTCTGTTTGCGATGGCTGGGCGGGCGAGAATTTTGGTCCGGCAACGACCACGAAACCGGTGATGGCGTTTTCAACGGAGAAGGGGATGGATACCCAGAATTGAATTCCCAAGGCCTTCAAGTCACTGCTGATCCCTCCGGCCCGCCTGCGGATACGTTCGCGGCAAACGTGGGGTGAAGAATTCCAGGCCGACAACGATTCTACTGGAATCGCTGCAGAAGAGAAGAAATCCGCCGCCGTGCCCAGCGACAACGCGCGCACGGGCTTTCCGATTTCGATCGTGTATACCCATCCGTATGGTGCCTCGAAGAATCCCATGAATTTCTTCATGGCACTCTCAAGCACCGCGGGCGGGTCAGTGAGCTGGCTAAGCGTTTCTGCGAGGGAATTCAGGGCAAGAAGGTGCCGCTGCTGGGCATCCATCTGACGTCCGTAGCGGAGGGAGAAAGAGACCGTGACCAACCCGAACAGCCCCACCGTGAAGACGCTGATGAACTCCATCAGCTTCGGGGCGTGCCCGGTCGCCGCTCTGGCGACGATGATGGTGATCATCGTGACCACGACCGCTGTGGAGGCGACGACCTGTCCCTGCTCCACGGGCCCCAGCGTGCGCACGAACGTTCGAAAGGACTTCAGGATGCGCATGACACGTCAATGTACGAAAGCGATCGGTGAGTTACAATGAAACGCAGGCGTCCGCTAAAAGGCGAACGGCCCGAAACCGGGCCGTCCTTACCGATGACTTCGATGATTCCTTGTTCGTTAAGCCGACGGCGCCACCGATGTCGACTTCGCCGGTTTCTTGGGAAGGACTGCCTCCTTGCACGCCTTTGCCACGCGGAATTTCACAACAGTCTTCGCGGGGATCTGAATCGTCTCACCGGTTTTCGGATTGCGGCCCAGCCGCGCCTTGCGGTTGACGAGAACGAGCTTGCCGATGCCGGGAAGCGTGAAGGAGTTCTTCGCTTCTTTGTACGAGAGGGATGCAAGTTCCTCGAACATCGCTGCGACCTGCTTCTTCTTGAGATCGAACTTCTTCGAGAAGTGTGCAATGACTGCTGTCTTTGACATTGCTTTACCCATTGGACCTCCTACGTGAAAAGTGAACAAGCGGTGACAACCTTACCGGGACCGATTGAAGGTTTGCTGTGAAGATATCAGAATCGCCAAAAAAAACAAGGCATATCTTCACATTTCCGTGATCTGCTCAAGCAGATCATGAAGAAATCCCTACAATCGCTTAAACGATGGGAGAGAGGTCATGGGGACGACATTGAATCTTCACTATCTGAACTGATTTCCCCATTTTTGTAGACGAGCTCCAGCGGGCATCGGGGTAGGGACTCAATGAAGACGCGTCCGTACGATTTCGTCGCGATCCGTGAATCGAGGATCGTGATGATTCCTGTGTCGCTCGCGTTCCTGATGAGCCGGCCGGCCCCCTGCCGGAATTTCAGCACCGCCTCGGGCAGCGAGTACTCCATGAACGGACTTCCCCCGCGCTCCTCAATCGATTCGATGCGCGCTTCGACGAGCGGATGATTGGGGACCGCAAACGGCAGCCGCGTGATGATCACGTGCTGCAACGCCTCCCCCGGGACATCGACCCCCATCCAGAAGCTGTCGACGCCGAACAACACCGAGTGGACATCGCGCTTGAACTCCTCGAGCAGATGGTGACGCTGATCCCCGCGGTGCTGCACCAGCAAGTGAATGCCGTCGCGCTCGAGAGGCTCGCGCAATGCCGATGCGACCGCCTGCAGTTGCGCGATGCTGGTGAAGAGGACGAGCGCTTTGCCTTTGCTCCGTTGAATCGCCTGCAGGATCCTCGCCGGCAATGCAGAAGCGTACTCCGCCGGGCGATCAGGAGGAGGCGCATCAGGAGCTACAGCGATGCGCATCTGGCGATGGTAGTCGAAGGGGGAATCCAGTAATCGGAACGGCACCTCGAGAGCGCCGAGGCGCGATTGGAAATACCGCGGGCTCCCCTGGGTCGTGATCGTCGCGCTCGTCAGGATGACCGAGGTTCTGCCGCCGAACAATTTCGGCCCGAGGATCCCGCTCACGTCCCAGGGCGACGCGCAGAACGTGACCGCCTGCTCCTTCCCCGTCCCTCCCTCGATCCAGTACGCGCAGGCTTCGAGCGATTGGTCGAGAAACTGCGTTAGCGCGTCGTCCGTTTGATCAAGCTCCAACGCAAGGCGCTTCAGCTCCTTCGCAGGCGCATCCTCGGAATCTGATGCAACCTCCTCGGCGGCTTTCTTCAAGTGTTGAAGCGTCGGCGACAGGGTGTTGGCCACGAGATGAGGGGAACGGATGCGGATCTCCCTTGCCTTCTCAGCACTGGTCGCCGAAGCGCGGGAAAAAGCATCGTGGAAGAAGTCATCGATTTCGGTGTATGCACGACGGGCACGGTCGGCGAAGGTCCTTTTTCGCTTTGCGAAAAATCCCCGGCGTGTACGCGGATGATAGAGTCGTGAGACCAGCGCACGAACCTGAACGTTCGAAACCCGGAGCCCGAGTGCCGCCGATGCAGCCTGCTCAATCGTGTGTGCCTCGTCGAAGACAACAAAATCATTCTCGAAGATCAGGCGGTCTTCCTCTTCCCCGCGTTGCATGAGCTGGAAAAACAGCGCATGATTCATGATCACGAGGTCCGCCTCGCGTGCCTGTTCCCGCGACCGCTGATAGAAACAGCTGTTCCGACAGTTGCGGGGATTGCAAATCCCCGGCTCGGACCGGACCATGGCAAGGACCGATGGGGAGGGGACAAAATGGAGCGACTCCAAATCGCCGTCGGTTGTGGCGTGGGCCCAGGCGAGAAGCCGGTCGAGTTCTTCCTGTTCGGGTGAGCTGAACAGTCTGCCGGCGGACTCAAGCGCAGCCGCAAGACGCGTCGTGCAGAGGTAATTGAAACGCCCTTTCATTACCACGGCGGAGAATGGCACCTGGAGGAGGCGTCGCGCAAGGGGAATATCGTTGTGAAGAAGCTGGTCCTGAAGGTTCTTCGTGTGGGTCGAGATGACGGCTTTCCGTTCGTTGCTGACGGCTTCAAGGATGGAAGGGACGAGATACGCCATGGTTTTCCCGACTCCGGTCGGTGCCTCGACGATCAACGATTCATTCGCCGCGAGCGAACGGGATATCGCTTCCGCCATCGCGGTCTGCTGCGGTCTGACTTCGAACCCGCTCCAGACGCGCGGGGCAGAGGCAAAGACTTCACGTATCGACCGTTCCTCCTCTGTGACAGCCATGATCAACCCTCCTGTTGCGTTAAGGTACATAACCGCGGCGTTCGTTTCCACGGTCCGTCATTTTCTTTTTGACTCATTTTCCCTATTATGCTTCGACCGATCGACATCATGACGAAGCACGTACGATTCCCTCTCCTCCTTCTTCTCTTGTGCATCTCCACCAGGGCGATCTCGCAGGATGGAAGCAGGACGGATTCCATCGGGCGGACGCTTGGCGGGGATGGCATGACGCTCGTTCGCGCGGCGGAGTTCCTCGCGCTGCGGCCGCTGCACTGGGAGGCACCTGTATGGCTGACCGCCGGTGGCATCGCGGTCGGGACGGGGCTCGCGAGCACGGAGGACCGCAATCTCCAGACACTCCTCGGACACAATCAGTCATCCGCCAACGACCGCCTTGCCGATGCGGCCGTCGTGTACGGCAACGGGGCATACATGTTTCCCGTGGGGGCAGGGTTGTATCTCGCGGGGCTGTTCACCGGCGATCGATGGCTGCGGGAGACAGGGCTCCTTGCGACGGGAGCCATGTTCTTCAGCGGTGTGTTCTCCACCGCGGTGAAGATCGGCGTGGGGAGGGCCCGGCCGTATACCGGACGGAGCAATTACTGGTTTCAGCCGTTCCGTTTCTTCGCCGATGACGTGCATTCCTTTCCTTCAGGCCACACCGTCATCGCATTCTCCATGAGCACGGTGCTTTCGAGGAGAATCGGCAATATCTGGGCGTCAATCGTCCTCTATGCCCTCGCGAGCTCGACAGCGCTCTCAAGGATGTACACCTCTGAGCACTGGTTTTCCGATGTCGTGTTCGGCGCCGCGTCTGCGACGGCGATTTCCAACTCACTTGTCTCCTGGTATGAAGGAGAAAACCACCAGGGAAGTGGTTCGTTCCGCATACTCCCGTACAACGGCGGCGTTACTCTCGTTCTCGTGTTCTGATGCTCCGCCGTTCGTTCTATCTCACCACACAAGGAGTCACCATGCGTACGTCTCTACTGCTTGTTTCGTCCCTCGTCTTCCTGTGCGCACTCTCCGGCAGCACCGCGCGGGCGCAGGATTCGACGGCTGCAAAAAAGATTCTCGGAGAATGGCTCACCGCTGAAGGCACCTCCAAAATCGAAATCTATAAGGAAGGGGAGGAATACTGCGGGCGCATTTCGTGGCTCAAAGAGCCCGAACGGGACGGCAAGCCAAGAGTCGATGACAAGAACCCTGATGAAAAGCTCCGCTCAAGGCCGCTCATTGGCCTGGTCATCCTGCGCGGGTTCAGCTTCGACGGGGAAGATCAGTGGACAGGAGGAAAGATCTACGATCCTAAGAGTGGGAACGACTACAGCGCAAAGATGACGCTGAAGGATGATCACACGCTCAATCTCCGCGGGTATGTGCTGATGCCGTTGTTCGGGCGGACGGAAACCTGGACCCGATGAATTTGAAACTAAAGCCGCCGGGTCGGAGTGAAGGCGGTCAGTGTTCAGATTTTGGAATGTGCATCACCAGGGGTCATGATAGTCATGACCCCTTTCTTTTTCCGGCGTGAACCCCGGGCCGGTCAACCCGGTCCCAGGGAGAAATGGACGGGGTTCAGTTTTGTCCCAACATTCGCTTTTGGAGCCAACCCGAAATCGTATCGAGGACGCCGGGGGCGAATTCTTTCGGCAAGTTCCCGTACTCGGCAGGCGAACCGGTCTGCGTCAACTGAAAGAGATGGTTCACCCCGGGGATGACGGTGAGCGTTGCGTCCTTGTTGCGTGATAACGCCGTCTGTACCGGCGGCATGTTCAGGGCAGGATACACCTGCTGATCACGTTCGCCAAACAGGGCTAAGACGGGACACTGGAGACGTTGAAGATAAGTGGCGGGATCGAGATCGATGAATCTTCGAAACCAGCGGCTTTGCGCACCGGCAAGGGTGCGTTCGACGGATGACGCGACAAACGCGGCGCTGTCGCCAATTGCTCGACGATCCTCCGCGGACATGGCATGGAACGACCGCGCCATCGCGGCGCTCAATTTCGAGCGCACATCGATCAGGTCAGCCCCCGTCCTGATCGCCTCGTACACGGTGTTCTGCAGCGAGAGGTTCTTGCGGATGGTTTCGTCGGACTCGCCGGAATTGTGTGCCAGAGCGACAATCTGACTCCGGATCAAGGAGTCTCCCTTGAGTCCGGG
>DATJPR010000143.1:0-27474 GCA_035506295.1 Bacteroidota bacterium
CGCCATCAAGATCCGCAGGCGCGATCGTGCCGCCGCGAAGCGCTTTGAAGAACTGAAGATCTCCGGACTGCACGCCGCGGTCACCATGCATCCTCATATTGATGCCCTGGTGTGCATCGGCTGTGGAGGATGCGTGTCGGCGTGCCCCGAAGGCGACGTGATCGGGGTAATCGACGGCAAGGCCACGCTTGTCCACGGTGCGAAGTGCGTCGGGCACGGTCTTTGCGCCGAAGCGTGCCCCGTGGGTGGCATCACGATGCTGATGGCGACGCCGGGAAAAAGCGCCGATCTTCCGCTCCTGACTGACGACTACGAAACCTCCGTGCCGAATATCTTCATTGCCGGAGAGCTCGGCGGCATCGGACTGATACGGAATGCGGTCCAGCAGGGGAAGTCGGTTGTCGAGACCATTGCCGCGCGTGTGCGCAACGGCGGAATCAGAACACCCGAGGGTGCGTACGATGTCGCCATTGTCGGCGCCGGACCAGCCGGCCTCGCAGCCGCATTGGCCGCCAAAGGCGAGGGGCTGAACTATCTCGTCCTGGAACAGGGAGGTGCGGGTGGAACGATCCTCCAGTACCCGAGACAAAAGATCGTCATGACTTCACCGGTGGAACTGCCTATCTGGGGGAAGCTCAAACTCTCCGAGACATCAAAGGAGACGCTGCTGGAGATGTGGACGACGATCGTCGAGAAGACCGGACTGAAAATACACTCGGAAGAAAAAGTCCTCTCCATTCAAAAGGGGGAGATGATCTTCTCGATTGAAACCGCAAAAGGCATGTACGAGGCGAGGCACATCGTGCTCGCGCTCGGGCGACGCGGAACACCGCGCAAACTCGGCGTTCCCGGAGAACAGATGAGCAAGGTCACCTACCGGTTGATGGACGCCGCATCGTATCAGAACAACCACGTCCTTGTCGTCGGCGGCGGCGACTCGGCGATTGAAGCAGCGATGGGGCTCGCGTTGCAGAAGACCAACACCGTGACGCTCTCCTACCGGAAGGGGGAGTTCCAGAGAGTCAAGGCGAGGAACATGGAGCGCCTCCGGACCCATATGAAGAGCGGCGGGATACGCGCCGTCATGAACTCCGAGGTTGAGGAGATTTCCGAGCACGAAGTCCGGCTGAAGACACCGGACACGGTGCTCACGCTGAAGAACGACTACGTCTTCATCTTCGCCGGCGGCGAACTTCCTTTTGAGTTCCTCCGGAGTATTGGGATCGAATTCCAGCAGCAGCTGGTACATTGAAGCGCCGTCCGCTCCTCCCCGGGGCGGATCGCGAATGGCCTGAGGTCGGTTTGTTCGCCTGAGGGTGAGCTTGATCGCAGGCCTTACTGTTTGATGTGGGAATCTTGGTTTTCCGCACGCTATTGGCTATCTTGTCGTCGCACTTTGGCCGGGCCTTCGTTTTCGTTAAACTCCGCCTTTTTGCAGGTGTCCAATGGGAAACATGCGGCCGGAATCTGCTTCCATGGCCCGCGAATCGACCACCAAGCAACGTCAAATATCCATGAAATCTAAACGGACAATGTGGCTTCTGATCGCCGGTGGGGTTGTGGTGATCGGTGCGATAGCATTTCTCGCCCTGGGGACATCAACCGAAAAGGTCGTCTACAGATTCGACAAGGTTGACCGGGGCGATGTCGAAATCACCATTACGGCGACGGGGACGCTAAGTGCGGACACTACCGTGCAGGTCGGTTCGCAGGTTTCGGGGACGATCGCGAAGCTGTACGCGGATTTCAACACCGTGGTGAAGCGTGGCCAGCTTCTCGCGCAGCTCGACCCGACATCGCTTCAGGCCACTGTCAACGACCAGAAGGCCCAGCAAGACCGGGCCCAGGCGACCCTCAACGATGCTGAGCGGACGCTCAAACGCGAAAAGGACCTCTTCGCGAAGAATCTTGTCGCACAATCGGACTACGACGCTGCCCTGACCGCGGACGAGCAAGCGAGGGCAAGTCTTGAATCTGCCAAAGCGCAATACAATCGCGCCGTGATTAATCTCCAGTACGCAACCATCGCCTCTCCCATCAGCGGCGTCGTGATCTCGCGCAATGTCGATGTCGGTCAGACGGTCGCCGCGAGTCTGCAGGCCCCGACGCTCTTCACCATTGCGAACGATTTGAAGAAAATGCAGGTCCAGGCGGCCATTGACGAAGCGGATATCGGCAACGTCCGCCAGGGGCAGGATGTCACCTTTCACGTGGACGCATTTCCGGACGAGGACTTCCATGGGACGGTATCCCAGGTTCGGCTGGAGCCCACGATCACGCAGAACGTCGTGAACTATACCGTCATCATCGATGTCGCGAATCCCGATTTGAAGCTGATGCCGGGAATGACCGCCACCGTCACAATCATGGTGCAGTCCAGGCACGATGTCGTCCGTGTTCCCATTCTAGCAACACGTTTTGTCCCGCAGACCCCGGAGAAGGAATCGATGCAGAACGGCGGACCGAAGTCGATGGCGCCGGATTCGAGTGCCCAGCAGGGACCCGGTGCCGGCGCAAAGGGAGCGAATCACCAGGGGAATTGGAAGCGCAATGGTCAGCAGCAGGCTGCGCCGGGAACATCCGTCAATCCCATCGCTCAGCCGCCTGTCCAGGTGCATGCCTCTCGGGGGCGGATCTGGGTTCTCCGGAATGGCAAGCCCGTGGCGATACCCATCACGAAGGGGATCCAGAACGCGAGGTATGTTGAGGTGATGCAGGGCGACATCAAGCCCGGCGACGAAGTTATCGTCGGAGCTCTCGAAACGCAATCATCCCAGTCGGCACAGAACCCGTTTGGACCTCAACGAATGGGTGGCGGTCCCCGCGGTGGAAGGTTTTAGTCATGCGTATTCTTGAAACGTTGTCCATCGCTATCAGCTCATTGCTGCGCCACAAGACGCGCGCCGTGCTGACGATGCTGGGGATCATCATCGGCGTGGGCGCGGTGATCGCCATGGTCGCCGTCGGTCAGGGGGCCACCCGGGCCGTGCAGGATCAAATTGCCTCGCTCGGCACCAACGTGCTCATCGTGTTTCCCAGCTCGACGAATTTTGGCGGCATTAGCTCGGGTGCAGGTGCTGCGCAGACACTGACCACGGACGATATTAGTGCGATCCGGGATCAATGTCCGGCGGTCGCCGCCATCACTCCTTCCACGCGCGTCAACCGTCAGGTCGTGGCAGGAAGCCTCAACTGGAGTACCTCCATCCAGGGCGGGTATCCGGATTTCTTCAAGATCCGTGATTGGACCATTGCATCCGGCGACATGTACACGGACCAGGATGAACGCGGGGCGACCAAGGTGTGTGTGATCGGTCAGACGGTTGTCGACAATCTGTTCCCCGGGGAAGATCCCGTCGGCCAAACCATCCGCATTGCGAAACTCCCCTTCAAGGTGCTTGGCGTTCTGGCCAAGAAAGGGCAGAACGCGATGGGGATGGACCAGGACGATATCGTGATCGCGCCGTTTTCCACCGTGGAGAAAAAAATCCAGGGCATTGATTTTGTCCCGACGATTCTTGTTTCCGCGCAAACATTCAACCAGATTCCGGAAGCGCAGTCGGAAATCACCCAGCTGCTCCGGGTGCGCCATCGCCTGCAGGATTATCAGGACAACGACTTCACGATCCGGAACCAGTCCGATATAGCCTCCGCCGCAACATCGACGTCATCGATCATGACCATGCTGCTCGGCAGCATTGCCTCGGTATCTCTGGTGGTTGGCGGCATCGGCATCATGAACATCATGCTGGTATCGGTGACGGAACGCACTCGCGAGATCGGCATCAGGATGTCGATCGGTGCGCGGCGGGCGGACATCATGCAGCAATTCCTCATCGAGGCCATCATGCTCAGCGTGCTCGGCGGGTTGATCGGCATCGCCATGGGCTGGGTCAGCTCGGGGCTGATCTCTCGACTCGCGGGCTGGCCTGTGTTCGTCTCAAGTTCATCCATCGGAATCTCCTTTGCATTTTCCGCTGCGGTAGGGATGTTCTTCGGTTTCTATCCGGCGCGAAAGGCCGCAAAGCTCAGCCCCATTGAGGCACTCAGGTACGAATAATTGGGCGTCTATTCACTCCTCACTGATCTAAAACCGGCGGGCGACCAGCCGGAGGCCATTCGGCAGCTCAACGAAGGTCTCCGGCGGGGAGACCGCTACCAAACCCTGCTGGGCGTGACCGGCAGCGGCAAGACCTTCACCATCTCCAACGTCATCGCTGCAACGGAGAAGCCGGTGCTGGTCATGTCGCACAACAAGACCCTCGCCGCCCAACTCTACGCAGAGTTCCGCCGGTTCTTTCCGAAGGACCGCGTCGAGTTCTTCATCTCCTACTACGATTACTACCAGCCTGAAGCGTACGTCCCGCAGACGGACACCTACATCGCCAAAGATGCTTCCATCAACGATGAGATCGACAGGCTCAGGCTCCGGGCGACCAGTGCGCTGTTGAGCGGCGCGAAGAACGTCATCGTCGTGGCCTCGGTGAGCTGTATCTACGGCATCGGCGCGCCCGACGAATGGGCAAGCCAGATTGTGGTCATCCGGAAGGGTGAGCACATTGAGCGAAACACCTTGTTGCGGAAACTCCTGAACATCTTTTACACGCGCAACGACTTCGAGTTCGTCCGGGGAACGATGAGGGTTCGCGGCGATGTGGTCGAAGTCATCCCGGCGTACGAAACCGACGAGGCGCTCAGGATCGAGTTCTTCGGCGATGAGATCGAACGTCTCTCGTATATCAACCGCCTGGACGGGAAGGTCCTCGGCGAGGCGGAATACGAAGTGATCTATCCCGCCAAGCAGTTTGTGACCTCGAAGGAAACACTGGACCGCGCCTACAAAGGGATCGAGGAAGAGCTCGAGCAGCGGCTCGCCGAGCTGCGTACGGCGAACAAACTCGTCGAAGCCCAGCGTCTCGAACAGCGAACACGGTTTGACCTCGAAATGATGCGGGAGGTCGGTTATTGCTCAGGCATCGAGAATTATTCCCGGCATCTCGCGCAGCGCCCTCCGGGTTCCCGCCCGGCGTGCCTGTTCGACTACTTTCCCGAGGACTATCTTCTGGTCATCGACGAATCCCATGTCACGGTACCCCAGATCGCAGGGATGTGGCATGGCGACCGGTCGCGCAAGCTGACGCTTGTGGAGCATGGTTTCCGTCTCCCCTCGGCACTGGACAATCGCCCGCTTACGTTTGAGGAATGGGAAACGCTGGTCAAACAGGTGATTTTCGTCAGCGCGACGCCGGCCGACTACGAGCTCGAGAAGAGCAAGGGGGTCGTCGTGGAACAGGTGATCAGACCCACCGGCCTCGTAGACCCGATCGTTGAAATCCGGCCGGTGAAGAACCAGATCGACGATCTTCTTGCCGAGATCCGCAAACGCGCGGCGCAAAAAGAACGGACGCTGGTGACGACGCTGACGAAACGGATGGCGGAAGACCTGACAGAGTACCTTGATGACATCGCCGTCAAGGTGCGGTACATTCACTCCGAAGTGGACGCCCTTGAGAGAGTGGAAATTCTGCGCGATCTGCGCCTTGGCGATTTCGACGTCCTGGTCGGGGTCAACCTTCTTCGTGAAGGGCTGGACTTGCCTGAAGTGTCGCTGGTGGCAATCCTCGACGCCGACAAGGAGGGCTTCCTTCGGTCGGAACGATCGCTGATTCAGACGGCGGGGCGGACCGCGCGCAACGTCAACGGGCTCGTCATCCTGTATGCCGACACGGTGACCGGCTCCATGCAGAGGATGCTCGATGAAACCACCAGGCGTCGCGAGAAACAGCTGCGCTTCAACGAGGAGCACCACATCGCTCCGACAACCGTGTACAAATCGGTCGACGAAGTCCTTGCCGCCACCGCTGTCGCCGATGTGAAAGCCGCCCGCGATGCACGCCGTGAAAGGCAACGGATGCCGCAGATTACCGAAAGTGTGATCCGGTATCTCACTCCCGAACAGAAAGCCGACCTCCTTGCCGAGCTGAGGACGGAAATGGACAACGCCGCGCGCGATCTTGAGTTTGAACGCGCCGCCGTCCTGCGTGATGAGATCGAAAAACTCGAGGGACAGGGGAAGGCGCGACCGGCAAAAAGAAGTTGAGGGGGATTCGGAAAAGCCGCCTCCCGGCAGTATACAGTAGGGGAGGTGATCATATCCGGGTCCGTTTATGCACGCTGCACAGGGATTGATACTGTCGGTCAAATCGGTCTCCGCGCCGTTCTTCGCCTTTCTCTTCCCACCTTCCTGTCTTGCCTGCCTCTCTCCGCTTTCCAACAATTCCTCCAGCCTTTGCCTGGCCTGTACGAGGTGTCTTCGCCGCGTGGATAAGCACGATGCCGTATTCCAGCGTACGCTTCTTGCGCTTACCTCAGACGGCTCTCTGGACGGAATGGTCGCGCCGTTCTATTTTGAGAAAGAAGGGCCGTTGCAGCAATTGATTCACAAGCTCAAGTACGGGGGGATGACGCGGATCGGAGTTCTGGTGGGGGAAGAAATTGCGGCAGGAATCGCCGGGCATCGGGGGGACGGAAATGCAGTGATCGTTCCTGTCCCGCTACACCGGGCGAAACGGCGTGAGCGTGGGTATAATCAGTCGTACTTTATCGGCCGGGGCATCTCTCGAGAATTAGGTGTGCCCGTTCGCGAATGGGCGTTGCGACGTGAGATATACACTCGTTCACAGACGACGTTGGACATCATAGAGCGGGCAAAAAACGTCGAAGGCGCCTTCCGGGTTCCTTCTCGCTCTGTCGACGCCCTTCGGGGCAAGACCGTCCTGCTCGTTGACGACGTGATCACCACGGGGGCGACGATCCGGGCATGCGCGGCCGCATTACGTGAGGCGAACGTGGAGAGAATTATCGCGTGTGCAGCAGCATTGGCGATATGACGTGCTGCGGCCAGCATGCTAGGAGTAGGAAGTAGGAGGTAAGACGTAGGAAGAAAGCGATTTCGAGCCGGAGTACGCAGCATGCAGTAAACAGTAGGCAGAAATCAGTTGCATCGTTGCCACCGCTCACAGTCCCCTGTTCTCCCGCTCTCTCTCGCTCCCGCCCTCAATCTTTTCCTTCCACCGTAATTCGCTTGAGCTCCCCCTTCTCGGTCAACTCCAGGATCTCCCAGACACGGGTCAGGCAATCGATGTTGTAGTTGTTCCCGCGCTGGCGGATTCCCTGTTCAGACGCGAGAAGTTGCTCCTGCACGGAAAGGGCCGATGTGTGTCCGAGGACCTGCGTTACGCCGGGGATGGGCTGGAATTCCGAGTACCAGTCGCACCAGTAAATTCCTCCGACCCTGTCGATGCCTCCGCGCGGCATGCCGATCCAACCGGCAGGCGTTTCCTGGACGGGGAGCAGCGACCACTCGCCGAGTTTGCCGGGGAGGTTCTCCTCCGTGATATCGCATTCCTGCCAGATGGTATACGAGAGCCCCGCGTGCGTGACAAGAACGTGATGTTCCGGAATCCAGAGAAAATGCTCCAGGAGTTTTCTCATGCGCGACTTGAACGGCCCGATGCGCTGGTCGAACGACTGCTCATATCCAGAACAGCGCATGGCCGGTTCGAGATAGCTCCACTCGTGGTTGCCGAAAAGCGCGCGGGCTTTTTTCATCTCGATGAGCGTGAGAACGGTCGTGAGACACTCCAGCTCGTCTTCTCGTGAATACAGACGAGAGTCCACAAAATCGCCGATGAAGATTTTCATGCGATCGGGATAGAGCTCGAGGACTCGCTTGAGAAACGGAAGATTTCCGTGAAGGTCCCCGATAAGCAGGAGCGGCAGCGTGAGAGGAGCAAACTGATGTGAGACGCCCCCGGGGGCGGGTTGCATTGCTTGGTTGGACGACATTCGAGATTCCCGTCAGAGATTCTACAAATATAGGGAAAGAGTTGAGATCCTCAACTCCCAGGAGATCACAGAAATCCGTTGCTTGACAATGCCTCCATTTCTTGGTAACTTTTGATGATTTTCAAGAAATTTCCCTCATTTCATAATCCCTGACAATGGCTCATCTGATCACTTTGGAGGAATCCCATGGCAGTCACCCTCGGCATTAACGGATTTGGTAGAATCGGACGTCTCGTGTTCAGGCGGTTGCTTGAGCAGGGGAAAGACTTCAACGTTGCCGCGATCAATGATATTACCGATGCGAAAACCCTTGCCTATCTCCTGAAGTATGACTCTGTCCACGGCATATTCCAGGCGGATGTGAAAGCGGATGGCGACGCCCTGGTGGTGAATGGAAAACGTTACAAAATTATGGCGGAGAAGGATCCTTCGAAGCTGCCATGGAAGGACATGGGAGTCACGGTCGTGGTCGAAGGTACCGGCATTTTCACCAGCCGTGAGAAGCTCCAGATGCATATCGCGGCCGGCGCGAAGAAAGTGCTCCTGACCGCTCCCGCGAAGGACGAGATCGACGCGACAGTGGTCCTCGGCGTCAATGACAACGTGCTGACCGGCAAGGAGCAGTTCGTATCCAACGCCTCGTGCACCACGAACTGTCTCGCGCCGATGGTGAAGGTCCTCAACGAAACGTTCGGTGTCGACCACGGCTACATGACGACGATCCACTCGTACACGAACGACCAGCGCCTGCTGGATCTTCCCCACAAGGACCTCCGGCGCGCTCGCGCGGCGGCGCTGTCCATCATCCCGACCACCACCGGGGCGGCACGAACCGTCGGCAAGGTGATCCCCGAGCTGAAAGGAAAGCTCGACGGGTTCTCGCTGCGCGTCCCGACGCCGGATGCTTCGATCACGGATTTTGTCGCTGTGTTGAAGAAGCCCGCCACCAAGGAGCAGATCAACGAAGCCATGAAGAAGGCGGCCGACGGCCCGATGAAGGGAATCCTCGAGTACACGGAGGACGAACTGGTCTCGACCGACATTATCGGCAATGAGCACTCCTGCATCTTCGATTCGAAGCTGACGATGGCGCAGGGGAGCACGGTGAAGGTGTTCGGGTGGTACGACAACGAGTGGGGTTTCTCCTGCCGTGTCGTCGACCTCCTGAAAAAACTTGCCTGATGACACAGTACCTACGTCACGCGGCTGCCGTTGCTCACCGCCTCGCGCGGGGAACGGCAGCCGTTTCAGTCTGATTCCGGAGAATTGACACTATGCAAACGATGACCATAGATGATGTCACGCTTCGGGGAAAGAAGGTTCTCGTCCGCGTCGACTTCAACGTGCCCATGACCGCGGACCTGAAAGTGTCGGATGACAAACGCATCGTCGAGGCCCTCCCGACGATCAGGAAGATCCTTTCCTCCGGCGGCGCAGCGATTCTTATGAGTCACCTCGGCCGTCCGAAAGGGAAGCCGACAGCGGAGTTTTCGTTGAAGCCGGTGGCCGATCATCTTGCGCACCTGCTTTCCATGCCGGTGAAGTTCGCGACGGACTGCATCGGCGCGCCGGCGACGGAGGCCGTGAAGGCACTGAAGCCCGGCGAGATCCTTCTCCTCGAGAACCTGCGGTTCCATGCCGAGGAGGAAAAAAACGATCCGAACTTTTCCAAGGAGCTCGCAGCGCTCGGCGATCTGTATGTGAATGACGCCTTCGGAACCGCCCACCGGGCGCATGCGTCCACGGAAGGCATCACCCACTTCCTGAAACCCGCCGTGGCGGGATACCTGATGAAAAAGGAGATCGACTATCTGACGCGCGCCGTCAGCAACGCCACGCGTCCGTATGTCGCGATTCTCGGCGGTGCGAAGATCTCCGGCAAAATCGACGTTATCCAGAATCTTCTGACGAAGGTCGACGTGCTGGTTATCGGCGGCGGAATGGCGTTCACGTTCTTCGAGGCCGAGGGGTACAAGATCGGTGATTCGCTGGTGGAGCGCGAGAAGATTCCTCTCGCCAAAGAGATCCTGGACGACGCGAAGGCGAAAAACAAGCGACTGATCCTCCCCGTCGATTGCGTCATCGCCGACAAGTTCGACAATCTCGCCCAGCGCAAGGTGGTCCCGGTGACGAAGATCCCGGACGGCTGGCGCGGGCTGGACATCGGACCGGAGACGGTGAAGATCATCAATATGGAAGTGCGCAAGGCGAAGACGATCGTGTGGAACGGCCCCATGGGCGTGTTCGAAATGCCGAACTTCGCCAACGGGACGCTGGAAGTGGCGCGGCTCCTGGCCGAGGCGACGAAGGCGGGCGCAACGACTATCGTGGGAGGCGGCGATTCTGCCGCGGCGGTTGCACAAGCGGGCTTCGACAAGCAGATCTCGCACGTCTCAACCGGCGGCGGCGCTTCGCTGGAGTACCTCGAAGGAAAGGTGCTTCCCGGACTTGCCGCGCTCGATACGCGGTGAACCTTCACTGCCTTGCCGATGTTTTATAGATCAGAGAAGAACGGGCAGGCTCATGCCTGCCCGGTTGTGTTGTCTTGAGGAGATTGTGCATGGCATCGTACGGGCAGGGAACCGGCCCATACTACCGTCCAAGCCTGTTTGGCGGCTTTAGCTTTTTTCCTCCGATGATCAAGGCGTTGCTGATCAGCAACGTCGCTATCTGGTTTGTTCTCGACGTCCTGCTTGCCCCGTTTACCGTCGCCGGCGTCCCCATCTTCTCGATCTTCAAGGAGTATCTCGCCCTCTGGCCGCTCGGCACGAATTTCTGGCCGTGGCAGCTCGTCACGTACATGTTCATGCACGGTGGGATCTGGCACCTGTTCTTCAACATGCTGGCGCTCTGGATGTTCGGCATGGAGCTCGAGAATACGTGGGGGTCGAAGAAGTTCATCATCTACTATTTTATCTGCGGCCTCGGCGCCGGAATCTCCAACCTCGTCGTCGCCCCGCTGGTCGGGCAAGCGGCTCCGACAATCGGCGCGTCCGGCGCGGTGTTCGGCGTCCTGATCGCCTTCGGCATGCTGTTCCCCGACCGACCGATCTATTTGTATTTTCTCCTTCCCGTCAAAGCGAAGTATTTCATCGCCGTCTACATCGGCCTCGAACTCTTTTATGGTGTGACCGGAACCACCGACGGCGTTGCGCACTTCGCCCATCTGGGCGGAGCGGCGGTCGGCTTCATCTATCTCTTGAATGATATGAATCTCCTGCCATTCCGGCGGTGGTTCAACGCTCTCCGTCCCGTGACCAAAGACCCCTGGCGGACGACGCACGTCCCGCGTTCGGACACCAGGCCCGCAAAGTTCTATGATATCACGACAGGGAAGGAGATGGACGAGAAAGAGGAAGTGAGCCAGGAAGTGGTCGATGCGATCCTCGACAAGATCAGCAAGGGCGGCTATCAAAGCCTGACCGAGGAAGAGAAACGCCAGTTGTTTGAGGCAAGCAAGAAAATCCACTGAGAGAAAGGACGGCGGAAGCGCGCGAACCGGAGATCCTCAGAGGCGTGCGAGTCGTGCTGCAGCGATGAACATCGAGATCCCAGCCCTGAACGAGACCGAGGCCGTTCCACCGGCCCTCCGCACACCGCCCTACGCAAGCCGGCGCCGCGTTACGCGCCAGGTGAACATCGGGGGGATCAAGGTGGGCGGCGGCGCGCCCATTTCCGTCCAGACGATGACGAAGACGAAAACGGCCGACGTCGAAGCGACGGTGAAACAGATCGTGCGCGCGACAGAGGCCGGGTGCGACATCGTCAGGGTCACGGTCAACGACAAGGAAGCTGCGGACGCGATCGCGGAGATCGTCAGGCAGTCGCCGATCCCTGTGGTGGCGGACATCCACTTCAACCACATCTTCGCCCTCAAGGCGATCGAGGGGAACGTCGCCAAGGTCCGGCTCAATCCGGGAAACATCGGCAACACGGAACGGATCCATCAGGTCCTCTCCGCAGCGAAGGACAAAGGCATCCCGATCAGGATCGGCGTCAACTCCGGGTCGCTCGAGGAAGATATCCTGGAGAAGCACGGCTACCCGACGGCCGAGGCGCTGTACGAAAGCGCCATGCGCCACGTCGGGATCTGCGACCAGTTCGGGTTTCATGACGTCGTCATCTCGGTCAAGTCGACGGACGTCCGACTGATGGTCGAGGCATATCGCCTTGTCGCGGCGAGGACGGACATTCCCCTGCACCTCGGCGTGACCGAGGCGGGGCCAACCCGGCCCGGCACGATCAAATCCGCCGTGGGGATCGGGACGCTGCTCGCGGAAGGGATCGGCGACACGATCCGCGTCTCGCTGACCGATGAGCCGTCGAAAGAAGTCGAAGTCGGCAAGGAAATTCTGCGCTCCCTCGGCCTCGCTTCGCGCAATGTGGAACTGATCGCCTGTCCCACCTGCGGCCGCCTCGAGGTGGATTTGTTCGGCATCATGCAGCAACTCGAGGCGCGGCTCGAAGGCGTCAAGAAGCCCGTCAAGATCGCGGTCCTGGGATGCGTCGTCAACGGTCCCGGCGAAGCGAGTGAGGCGGATATCGGCATCGCAGCGGGCAAAGGCGTCGCCATCCTCTATCGCAAGGGCGAAGTGATCCGTCGTGTGAAGGAATCGGACATCGTTGATGTCATCGTGGAAGAGGTGGAACGCTTTCGCCCTGAACCCTGAGCGGAACAATCCTCATGCCTTCACATCTGAATATCCTGTTCATCGGTGATATCGTCGGATCACCGGGGCTGGAACTCGCCGCAACACTCATCCCCAATTATCTCAAGAAATATGAAATCGACTTCCTTGTCGTGAACGGCGAGAACGTCACGGAGGGGAAGGGGATTTCCGAAGAGCACGCGAAGAAGATCTTCGACCTGGGAGCACACGTCATTACCACCGGAAACCATGTGTGGGACCGGTGGGACAGCAGGAAAGTCCTGGGCGGCGACCGCCGGATCCTCCGGCCGATGAACTACCCGAAGGAAAACGGCGGCAACGGCTTCCTCGTGGTCGATCTCGGAGAAAAAGGAAAGGCCGCCGTGCTCAATCTCCAGGGGCGGGTCTATATGCAGGCGATCGACGACCCGTTCAAGACCGCGGACTGGGTCCTGAGCAAGATTCACGAAGAGACCAGCATCATTCTGGTCGATTTTCATGCCGACGCCACGGCCGAAAAGATGGCGATGGGCTGGCATCTGGACGGCAAGGTCTCGGCAGTTCTCGGGACCCACACTCACATTCCGACCGCGGACGGCCGGATCCTTCCCCGGGGGACGGCATACCAGACCGACGTCGGCATGACGGGACCGTACGATTCCGTGCTCGGTATGAAGAAGGACCTCGCGATTCGACGCCTGATGCTTTCCACGCCGCACAAGTACGAAGTCGCGTCCCACGACGTCAGGATCGCGGGCGTCTTTGTGTGCGCGGACAGGCAGACCGGCAGGGCGGAGAAGATGGAGTCGTTCGTCTTCCCCTCGTTTTCGTAACCACCGCCGTACAAACTCCGATTCCCACCACGTGCACGGCAACCCATGAGCGCAACCATCATCGACGGCAAGATCATTGCCGAGCAGATCAAAAAGGAAGTCCGCATTGGCGCGGAAACACTGAAGCGCGATCACGGCGTCACTCCCGGTCTCGCCGTAATTCTCGTCGGAGACAACCCCTCCTCGCAGATCTACGTCCGGTCGAAAGGAAAGACGTGCGCGGAGCTGGGATATTACTCGGTGACGGAGACACTCCCGGGTGATACGAACGAAGAAACGCTCCTGCGCATGATCGCGCAGTTCAACAGCGACCCGCGGATCCACGGCATCCTCGTGCAGACCCCGATTCCCGGGCATTTGCCCGAACAGAAGATCCTGGAAGCGATCGATCCGGCGAAAGATGTCGATGGATTTCATCCGATCAACGTCGGGAAGCTCCTGATCGGCGAGCCGTGCCTTCGACCTTGCACTCCCGCCGGCATTCAAGAGTTGCTCATGAGGAGCGGCAATGATCCGGGGGGGAAGCATGTTGTCGTTGTCGGACGCAGCAACATCGTCGGGAAACCCATCGCCAGCATTCTGATGCAGAAGAAACCCGGCGCGAACGCTGTGGTGACGATCGCCCATACGGGGGCGAAGGATCTTCGTCCGTACATTCGCGAAGCGGACATCCTTATCGCAGCGATGGGGAGACCGAAATCCATCACGGGCGATCTCCTGAAACCGGGATGCGTCGTCATCGATGTCGGCATCAATCGCATCCCCGATCCGACCACGAAGACCGGCACGCGCTTGGTCGGTGATGTCGATTTCGCAACCGCGGTGAACGTCGCCTCCGCGATCACGCCTGTGCCCGGCGGCGTGGGCGTGATGACGATAGCGATGCTGATGAAAAATACTCTCGAAGCTGCCACGATGACGGTGCTCCGACGCCGCTGACGCGGTTGAATCTCGCCTCATTTTTCGCTACTTTTTGAGCACCTACCATCTTTCCGTTCATCGAGGGTTCTATGGCAATCCCGAAATTCAAGAACGAGACCTACGTCGATTTTTCCAAACCCGCGGTGGCAAAGAAACAGGAAGCGGCAATCGCGCAGCTTCGGGCGTCGCTCGGGAAAGAGTATCCCATCATCGTCGGCTCCGAACAAATCCGGACACAGCAGAAGTTCAATTCCTACAACCCTTCCCGCTCAAGCGAGGTCGTCGGCGTGTTTCAGCGGGGCGATGCCGCGGTCGCACAGAAGGCCCTTGACACCGCGCTCGGTGCATTCGAGCAATGGAAGAACGTCCCGGCCGCGAAACGCGCCGCGTATCTTTTCAAAGCGGCGCGCGTGATGCGCCGACGCCGGTATGAACTGAACGCCGTCGAAATCCTCGAGGTCGGCAAGACGTGGCCCGAGGCGGATGCAGACGTGGCGGAAGCCATCGATTTCCTCGAATTCTACGGCCGGGAGGCGCTCCGGTACGGGAAGGAATTCCCTGTTGAAAAGCAGAAGGGGGAAAAAGGGAAACTCGTCTATCTACCCCTCGGCGTGGGAGTGGTGATCCCGCCCTGGAATTTCCCGCTGGCCATTCTCACCGGGATGACTTCCGCCGCAATCGTCACGGGAAACACCGTCGTCCTGAAACCATCCTCCGATTCGCCGCTGACCGGCTGGATGTTCATGGAAGTAATGCAGGAGATCGGGTTGCCCCCCGGCGTGGTCAACTTTGTGACGGGACCAGGCGGAGCCGTCGGCGATACGCTCGTCGCACATCCGAAGACGCGGTTCGTGTCTTTCACCGGTTCCAAGGAAGTCGGTATCCATATCAACGAGGTCGCGGCCAAGGTCCAGCCGGGTCAAATCTGGCTCAAGCGCGTGGTCGCGGAGATGGGCGGGAAGGACTCGATCATCGTCGATGAGGGAGTGAATCTCGAGGAGGCGGCGCATGGCGTGATGGTGTCCGCTTTTGGGTTCCAGGGACAGAAATGCTCCGCCTGTTCGCGGGCCATCGTGCATCGGAAAGTCTACGAAGCGTTTGTCGACACGCTGGCAAAGAAGGTGCAGGCGCTGAAGGTCGGCGACGCGGAAGACCATGCGAACTACATGGGGCCGGTGGTCAATGCGTCGTCGGAGGAAAAGATCCTCGGCTACATCCAGAAGGCGGAGACCGAAGGCGGCAGGATTGTCGCCGGAGGATCGAAGCTGGGAGACGGCGGATACTTCATCCGCCCAACCGTGATCGCGGATGTCGCGCCGACCGCGACCATTGCCCAGGAGGAGATTTTCGGGCCCGTGCTGGCCGTCATCAAGGCGGAAGACTTCCAGGATGCACTCCGGATCGCGAACAACACCGAGTTCGGGCTGACCGGCGCGGTCTATTCGAAGAACAGGAAGCACATTCGCGATGCGGAGGGCGAGTTCTTCGTCGGCAACCTGTACATGAATCGGAAATGCACCGGCGCGATGGTCGGCGCTCACCCTTTCGGCGGCTTCAACATGAGCGGGACCGATTCCAAGGCGGGCGGCCGCGACTATCTCCTGCTTTTCCTTCAGGCAAAATCCATCGCGGAAAAAGTCGGGAAGTAAGGTCCGGCATGCAGCACCGACCAGCGGAGCACGCATGAAAGTCCACGAGCATCAGGCAAAAGACATTCTTCGGAAGTTCGACGTCGCCGTTCCATCAGGGAAGGTGGCCTTTACGGTAGGGGAGGCAGTCAACGCGGCGCAGGAGATCGGCGGCTCCGTATGGGTGGTCAAAGCGCAGATCCATGCCGGCGGCCGCGGGAAGGGAGGCGGCGTGAAACTTGCGCGAAGCCTCGACGAGGTGCGCTCGCTCGCATCGTCGATGCTCGGGATGACGCTCGTGACCCATCAGACGGGTCCGGAGGGAAAGAAGGTCCAGCGCCTGCTGGTGGAGCAGGGAGTCAACATCGCCCGGGAACTCTACGTCGGCATCACGCTCGATCGCGCCACTTCTCGCAACGTCGTGATGGCTTCGACGGAAGGAGGCGTGGAGATCGAGAAAGTCGCCGCCGAGTCTCCGGAGAAAATCCTCCGGGCATCGGTCGATCGCGGACTCGGCTTCCAGGCCTATCAAGCGAGGGCGCTGGCGTTCGGCCTCGGACTGACCGGCGACGCGTTTCGGAACGGGGTCAAATTCCTGACCGCGCTGTACCGTGCCTACGATTCGATGGATTGTTCCCTTGCGGAAATCAATCCACTCGTCGTCACGGCGGAGGGCGCGGTCATCGCCCTCGATGCGAAGATCAATTTCGACGACAACGCCCTCGATCGACATCCGGAGCTCGCGGCGCTCAGGGACTTGAATGAGGAAGATCCGCTGGAAATCGAAGCGTCCAAATCGAGCCTCAACTACATCAAGCTTGACGGCAACGTTGGATGCATGGTGAACGGCGCCGGGCTGGCGATGGCGACCATGGATCTCGTCAAGCTTGCGGGCGGTGAGCCGGCGAACTTCCTCGACGTCGGCGGAGGCGCGAGTGTCGAAACGGTCTCGGCCGGCTTCAAAATCATCCTCACCGATCCGCACGTCAGGGCGGTCCTCATTAATATCTTCGGCGGCATCGTGCGGTGCGATCGCGTTGCGAACGGCGTGGTCGAGGCGGCGCGCCGGGTCGATGTCAAGGTCCCCGTTGTCATCCGCCTCGCCGGGACGAACGCCGAGCTTGCCGGCGAAATTCTGCGCTCCTCCGGTTTGAACTTCCTGGTGGCGACAAGCTTCAAGGACGCGGCGGAAAAGGTCACCGCAGCGATCACCGGCGAGACCCGGCTCCATGAGGCCTGACTCCCGCTACGAGCCGGTGATCGGCCTGGAAGTGCATGCCCAGCTTCTGACCGCGTCGAAGGCCTTCTGCGCCTGCTCGACGAGATTCGGCAACGAGCCGAATTCCAACGTCTGCCCGGTCTGCCTCGGGATGCCGGGCACCCTCCCCGTGCTGAACCGCAACCTCGTCGAGTTCATCCTGCTCATGGGCCTCGCGACCGACTGCACGATTGCAGCGCGCTCCGTGTTTGCCAGGAAGAATTATTTCTACCCGGACCTTCCCAAAGGATATCAGATATCGCAGTACGAAGAACCGATCTGCGCGCACGGCTCCCTGGAAATCGAGCTCGCGGACGGTGAACGGAAACGCATCGGCATCACGCGCATTCACATGGAAGAGGATGCGGGGAAATCGATCCACGATATGGATGTCGACACGCTCGTCGACGTCAATCGCTGCGGCGTCCCGTTGATCGAAATCGTGAGCGAGCCCGACCTCCGTTCTCCCGCCGAGGCCTACGCGTACCTCACGGGCATCCGACAGATCGTGACCTACCTGGGCATCTGCGACGGCAATATGGAAGAAGGAAGCCTCCGGTGCGACGCCAATGTCTCGGTTCGACGGAAAGGAGAATCCCGGTTCGGGACGAAAACCGAGGTCAAGAACATGAATTCCTTCCGGAACGTCGAGCGGGCGCTCGCGTTCGAAATCGAGCGCCAGGTTCAGCTCATCGAGGACGGGGGGAAAGTGGAGCAGGAGACGCTGTTGTGGGATGCGGACCAGAATGTCGCTGTGCCGATGCGGAGCAAAGAGGAAGCCCACGACTACCGGTACTTCCCCGATCCCGATCTTGTGCCGGTGCTTGTGGACGAGCCCTGGATTGCTCGCGTGCGGTCACAGCTTCCCGAGCTCCCCGCCGCCCGTCGGGAGAGGTTTGTGGAGCAATTGGGCCTTCCCCGCTATGATGCAGCGGTCCTGACGACGGAACGCGAGATCGCGGAATATTTTGAGTCGGTGGTGGAGAACCTTCAGCAGTCCGGGAGGAAGAACGTCAGGGACAATGCAAAGGCGGCAAGCAACTGGGTCATGACGGATATCCTCCGCGTTGTCAGCGAGAGAAAGGTCCCGCTGGCGGCATGCCCGATCGAGCCGCCGCGATTGGCCGCGCTGCTAGGGATGATCCAGGACGGAACGATCAGCGGGACGATCGCCAAACAGGTGTTCGACATCATGCTCGACACGCCGGACGATCCCATGAAGATCGTCACCGAGCGCGGACTTCTTCAGGTGTCGGATGCCGATGCGATTGCACGCGTCATCGACGAAGTTCTCGGCGCCAACGAACAGCAGGTGAAGAAGTTCCTCGAGGGCAGCGAGAAAGTCTTCGGCTATTTTGTCGGCGAGACGATGAAGAAAATGAAGGGGAAAGGAAATCCGAAACTCATCAACGAATTGCTTCGAACAAAACTCGGGCAACGGAAGCAGGCCTGAGATTCAATCACCCGGAACAGAAAACCTATGAGACCAAAGTTTATTGCAGGCAATTGGAAGATGTTCAAGACTCTTGACGAGAGCGAGCAGCTCCTCAAAGGGATCTTGAAGGAATCCACGACCTTCCCTGGCGGAGTTCATGTCGCAGTGTGCCCGCCGTATACCTCGCTGTCGCTTGCGGCGTCGCTGCTCAAGGGCTCTTCCATCTTACTCGGTGCGCAAAATATGTCGGACCAGGACGAAGGCGCCTTCACCGGCGAGATCTCCTGGAAGATGCTTCGCGCCGCCGGTTGCACCCATGTCATCCTCGGCCACTCGGAGCGCAGGCAGTACTTCGGAGAGACGAACGAGAAGGTCAACGCGAAAGCGAAGAAGGCCCTGGCCAACGGGTTGCTTCCCATCATCTGTGTCGGAGAGACGCTCAAAGAGCGTGAAGATGGGGTGACCGCAAAAATAATCACGACGCAAATCCAGGGCGTGCTGGCGGGACTCTCGTCGGACGAGATGAAGAAGGTCGTCATCGCCTATGAGCCGGTGTGGGCAATCGGGACCGGCAAGAATGCCACTCCCGATCAGGCGCAGGAAGTCCATGCATTGATCAGATCGCTGGTGGCCAGGCAGTTTTCGGCCGCGATTGCCGACGGTGTTGTGATTCAATATGGAGGAAGCGTGAAGCCTGACAATGCGGCCGAACTCTTGCGCCAAAAGGACATCGATGGGGCGCTTGTCGGAGGGGCCTGCCTGAAACCTGACAGTTTTGCGGCCATCATTCGCGCGGCGAAGGTGAGCTAGACCACTCGCATTATTGAGGCAACATCCTAGCGACCGTCCGGGGGCTCAGCGGAGCCCTCGGACGGTTTGTTATTTCTTGATCCCGGGTCTCCTTATGGAGCGGCTCCCAGCCGCCTTTTGCCCCAAAATCGTTGATTTTCCATTGCTTTCCGAGGCTTTTGTGATTATATTCCAAAGATGAAGTCTCCTCTGGTTCAAGGCCCTGACACGAATTGGTAGGAACATCCCTCACATCCGGTGGACGAGCCATCTACTCCTCCCGGGCGGTCTGTGTCATCCTTCTGGTCTCCCTGCTCATGCTGGCGTCGCCCCGATCGTTCGCGGAGGAATTGCGATTTCTGACGAACGCCGGTGCACGACCTGCCGCGCCTGCGGGCACATTGCCTGGCGAATCTCCTACGCGCGTACGGATCGATCTCAACGGCGAATGGGCGTACTCCGTCGACGGAGGATCTTCCGGGACGGTGATCGTTCCCAGCGCCTATGATTTCCGCGGACGGGTCGTGTTTCAGCGGACGCTCCGGCTTGCGCCGGACGTGATCGCGAAGTACCGGTTCCGCTTCGTCGCTCTCGGCATCAGTCAGTACGCCGACATCACGATCAACAACGATCTTATCGCTGACCATGCCTGCGGATCCACGGCGATTGACCAGCCCATTCCGGCGCACTGCCTCCAGTCGGAATCGGAGAATGTCATCCGCGTCGTTGTTTCCAACATCCTGGATCCTGAGAGGACCTTCCCGCTTCGCCCCTATCCGTCACTGGCACGCAACTATGGAGGCATGACGCGGGACGTCTATCTCCTGGGCACGCCGGAGACCTACATTCGAGACGCTGCCGTGCAAGCGGAAACGGAGGCCAGGACCAACGCGCTGCGTCTGCGCGTGCGCCTCAACATTGACCGCGGCGAGACGGCAATTCCGGAAAAATCCCTCGGCTGTCTCGTTGAGGTGTATGACAAAATCTCGGGCGCGATGATCGGCCGGAGCGCTCTGCAGCCGGTGCAGGGTGGGCAGGGGATGTCGGAGGAGTCGGTGAGTGTTCCGGTGTTCGGCATGCGGCTGTGGTCTCCGGACAGTCCGGATATGTATACCGTGCGTTGCAGCCTCGTTCCATTGCACGGTGAGGCCACGGCGATCGACGTCTACGATCTTTCCTGGGGCGTGCGGGACCTCGTGATCCAGAAGGGAAATTTCATCCTGAATGGTACGCGGCTCAACGTGAAGGGCGTGATCTGGAACGAAGACCACCCCGCCTTCGGATGCGCATTGACGTTCGAGCAGATGGAGAAGGATGTCGCGCTCATCAAGACGCTCGGTGCGAACGCCATTCGATTCGCCGGCCATCCACCGCATCCGTATATGCTCGACCTGTGCGATCGCTACGGACTGCTGGCGCTTGTCGATCTTCCCCTGAGCGGCGTGCCGGGGATGATCCTGTCGGGAAATGCATTTCACGAGCTCGCCTCGAACGCCCTCCGCGAAATGATCCGGCAAAATCTCCACCATCCGTCGATCATGTGCTGGGGCATCGGCGACGATCTGGACGTCTCGGATCCGACGACCCGCGATGGGCTTTCGGATCTTGTTGCGGAGGCCCGGTCCCTGGATTCGCGTTTCCTTTATTCGCCGGCAACGCGGATGCAGCCGGATCTGTGCTCGGGCCTGATGGACATCGCCGCCGTCAACATCCGCTCGACGGACGCGCAGGCATTCAAAAGCGAGCTCGATGCCTGGAAGGCCGCGAATCCCGGGAAACCCGTCATCGTTGCGTCGTTCGGCGCGGAGGTGCAGGAGAAAAACAGGAAGGGTTCGAACGACCCATTCTCCCAGGAGAGTCAGGCGCGTTTCTATCTCCAACGGTTTGACATGCTCAAAGCGGCAAACTACGACGGCGGGATCGTGTGCGCGTTCAACGATTGGAAAGGCGCGCAGGCATCGCTTGCCGTTCACGCCGGGGACCCGTGGCTGGAGAGTATGGGGCTGGTCAACGGCGACCGGGAGAAACGGCTCGCGTTTGAAGCGGTGCGCGCGGCAATGCACGGAGAGAAATTCGCCGCGCTCCCTCTCGGGTCCTACAGCAACAAGGCGCCCATCGTGTATGTCCTCTCGGGCTTCGCGTTTCTTGTCGGCATGGTGTACCTCTACAACCGGAACCGGCGATTCCGTGAAAATCTCAATCGGTCGCTACTGAGCGGGTACAATTTCTTCGCGGATATCAGGGATCAGCACGCCGTTGCGCTGACGCAGACGTTTTTGCTCGGTCTCGGGACGGCGGCGGGCGCCGGGCTCATGGTCTCCAGCCTCGCGTTTCATTTCCGGGAGAGCCGCGTGGCGGACAGGGCGCTCTCGATTCTTCTCGTGGTCGATACGCTGAAGGCGGCCGTGGTCAAAGTGATCTGGGATCCGCTTACGGCGATCGGGCTGGTTGCGGCGCTGGTGTTTGTGCTGCTGTTTCTGACCTCCGGCGGCATCCTCCTTCTTCGGATGTTTTTCCGGCAACGCGTTTCAGCGTTTCAAGTGCTTACGGTGACGTTCTGGTCCACCGCTCCGCTGCTGCTCTTCATCCCCTTCGGCATGATCGCCTACAGGGTCATGGACAGCAGCATGTACGTCCTTCCGTTCAGCGCTTTCTTCATCGTCATGCTGATCTGGACGGCCCTCCGATTGATCAAGGCTCTCTCCATTATCTTTGACGTCCGGCCGGCGAAGATGTATTCGATCAGTGTTCTAATCGCCCTGGTGATCCTTGTGGCGGTGTATTTCGGCGTCTACGGTGGGCAGGACCTGCCGGCGTACGCAAGATTCCTGTATCATGCGGCAACCCGGACTGTGTAGCACGCGGATGAAGCTCCATGTATCTCTCGAAACTTGAAGTGGTGGGGTTCAAATCCTTCGCACAGAAGGTAAACCTCATTTTCGACAGCGGGATCTCTGCGATCGTCGGGCCGAACGGGTGCGGCAAGACGAATATTGTTGACGCTATCAGGTGGGTCCTGGGCGAGCAGCGGTACAGCGCCCTCCGCAGCGACAAGATGGAAGACGTCATCTTCAATGGGACGAAAGGGAGAAAGCCGCTGGGCATGGCGGAAGCCTCGCTGGTCATCGAGAACAACAAGGGAATTCTTCCGTCCGAATATACCCAGGTGACGGTCGGCCGCAGAGTCTATCGTTCGGGCGAAAGCGAATATCTCCTCAACAAGGTTCCTTGCCGGTTAAAAGACATCCTTGACCTGTTCATGGACACCGGCATGGGCGCCGATGCGTATTCGGTGATCGAGCTGAAGATGATAGAGGTCATCCTCAGCGACAAGGCCGAGGAGCGGCGGCGGTTGTTCGAAGAGGCGGCGGGCGTCACGAAATACAAGCACCGCCGAAAGGCCGCATACAGAAAACTCGAGGACGTCCGCGCCGATCTTCAGAGAGTCAACGACATCGTCGCCGAGGTCCAGAAGGCAGTCAATGCGCTCGAACGCCAGGCGCGGAAGGCGGAACAGTTCAACACCTTGAAAGAGCGCCTCCGGTCGCTCGAAGTCGACCTGATGGAGCGCGAATACGCGCACTTGCTGGAGCGCATTGCCGCACTCGAGGTCCAGCTGGGATCCATGCAGAGCGATCGGTCGCGGCTCGACATCGATCTTTCCTCCGAAGAGGGCCGACTCGACGCGCTACGGCGCTCTCTCCTGGAGGAGGAAAAAACGCTCGCCGAGGCCCAGCGGGACGTCAGCGAACAACGCGAAAAGACGCACCAGGTGGAACAGAACGCGGCGATCGCGTTCGAACGGATCAGCGCCCTTCGCTCGACGGTCCAGCGGCTGAACAAGGAACGGGAGAACCACCTTCTCGAAATTGAGCAGACATCCGCAGCCCGGGCTTCCTATCACCTACGGATCGGGGAATTGGAAGGAGTGGTGGAGACAACGACGGCGCTCCAGCACACCAGGCAGGAGGAGCTGCGGACCTTCGAACAGGTGCTGGATGCGCGCGCGAAGTCCCAGCAGGAGCTGAACGAGAAAACGATCGCCATCGTCCGCCAGGTTGCCGAGCTCGAGGCGGAACAGGATCGCAAACGTACCCGCGCATCGGATCTCGACAGCCGCAAAAACCGGGCGATGGAAGAGATCGACAAATACGAGCACGAGTCGAAGCGCCTGGACGGCCTTATCAGCGAGTTGATGGAAGAGGACCGGCGGCTCCGGCGGTCGTTCAGCGAAGCCGAATCGGCGTACTACGACGCGGAGAAGCAGCGAAACACCATCGCGTCGCAGATCGAAGAACTCCAGCGTGCAACGCTCGAGACGCGCGCACAGGTGGAACAATCCCGGACGAGGGCGGAATTTCTCCAGGGGTTGATCGATCGCAATGAAGGTCTGTCGGAAGGCGTCCGCTTTCTCGCCACCACTCCGCATTGGAAGAATGCGCCCGCGCTCACCGTTGCCGACGCCATCCACGCCGACGAACGACTTCGTCCAGCGATCGAAGCGGGCCTGGGAGAGTTCGCGGCATATGTCGTGGCCGCGAATGCGGAGGAGGCGGAAAACGCCGTCGGCCTGCTCACGGAAGAGGATCGCGGCAAGGCGACGTTCGTCTGTCTCGATCGTGTTCCAGTGATCCATGCTGCACTTCCGGCCATCTCCGGAGAAGGAATCGTCGGATGGGCCGTACAGAAATCGTCCTTCGAACCGGCCTACGCCTCGTTATTCGGATATCTGCTCGACAGGATCCTGATCGTTGAGGACGTGAAGACCGCGCGACGCGTCACCTCCCGGTTCGCCGGGATCCGCTGCGTGACGGTGAACGGCGAGATCGAGGCCGGGTCGGGAATCCGGCGCGGCGGAAGCAGGCGCCAGGATGAAGGCGGCATGATCGGCAAGCGAGAGCAGATCCGCGAACTCCTGGCAAGGGCTGACGACCTCGGGAAGACGGCTGAATCCCAGGTGGCCCGCCAGGCGGAGCTGCAGAGGGGCCTCGATGCCATCGACCTGAAAGTCTTGGGCGATGCCGTGAAGAAAGTGGAAAAGGAGATGAACGCGGTCGAGATGAGGATCGCGCAGGTCCAGTTCGAGAAGAAACGCGCCGCGGACATCATCGCCGGAAGCAGGGAAGAATCCGTCCAGATCGATGAAGAGGCTTCCGCGCTGAGGAAGGAGATCGAAGAATCGTCCCCGCTTCTCGTCGAAGCGAGGGGCGAGAAAGATCGTGTGGAACGCGAACAGGGCGGTCTGGCAAAGGAGCTGGAGCTTCTGGAGAAGGAGTGGAATCAACGGTCGGAAGAGCTCCAGCAGTCCGGGCTCGAAATTGTCCGTTGCACGCACGATCTCGAGAATGCCCGCGCAGAGGATCGCAGGGCCGAGGAAACCATCGGCGAGCTGCAGAGAACGATCGCCGCCAACGAATCGGAGCTGGCGGCGGCGGAGGAGGCGACGCGCGGGTTGGAAGCGGGCGTGCAGGGATATGACGCGCAGCTCGAACTCCTGCGCAAGGAGCTCGCCGTGCTGGAGGCGCGCCGGAACGACGCCGAAGCCGCGGCCATGACCGCGCGCGAGGAGATCCACCGCGTTGAACTCGGCATCAAGGACCAGCGGAGAAGCCATGACGAGTCGCTCGAGGCGCTGCACGCGCACGAGCTGCAGGTGCATGACCTGCGGTCAAAGGTGGAACAACTGCTGCAGCGGGCACACGACGAGTTTGAGTTGACGCTTCTGCAAAAACAATACTCGCCGGACGAGTTCGTTGATTTCGCCGCCCTTCGGGAGGAGATCCCGGCACTCCGTGACAAGATCAAGGGGCTCGGGAACATCAACTTCGCCGCGTTCGAAGAGTTTGAGGAGGAAAAGAAGCGCTGGGAGACGATGAATACCCAGCGCACGGATCTTCTCGATGCCGAGAAGAACCTGCTCGCCACGATCGAGGAGATCAATCAAACGGCGCAAAACCTCTTCCTCGACACCTTCGCGAAGATCAGGACCAATTTCATCGATACGTTCAAGAGCCTGTTCGAGCCCGGCGACGAGTGCGATCTCCGACTCGAGGAGGGTGTCGACCCGCTCGAGGCGAGGATCGAGATCATCGCGAAACCGAGGGGCAAGCGGCCCACCTCCATTGATCTGCTTTCCGGCGGAGAGAAGACCCTCACGGCCATCGCCCTGCTGTTCGCGATCTACCTGGTGAAGCCGAGCCCGTTCTGCATCCTCGATGAAGTCGATGCACCCCTTGATGACGCCAACATCGATCGGTTCACCCGCATCCTCAGGAAGTTCTCGAACAACACGCAGTTCATCGTGGTGACGCACAACAAGCGGACGATGGAGGCGGCAAACGCCCTCTACGGCATTACGATGGAGGAAGAAGGAGTCTCGAAGATCGTTACGGTGCGCTTCAATCAAACGGGGACCGCCGCGTCCGCGGCGCTTGCAGCAGGGTAGGAGAAGACGTGGCAATACGGATCTTTGTCGATTTTGACGGTACGATCGCGGTGAAAGACGTCGGCGACACGCTGTTCCACCGGCTGGGCGGTGCGGCGGTCGAAGAGGCAATCGAAGCGTATCTCGCGGAGCGAAGCTCATCGCGCACGTGCCTGGAGCGGAAGGTCAAGGCGGCCGAAAGCCTGACCAAGGATCAGTTCGATGCACTCATTGATGAGTATGCGATCGATCCGGGGTTTTCCGATTTCGTGAACTTTTGTCGGTCTCATGATCTGCTCCTCTGCATCCTGAGCGACGGGCTGGATTACTACATCGACCGCATTCTGGAAAGGCACGGCATTCACCACGTCGAGCGGTATTCGAATCTTCTCCGGGTGGAGCAGGTGGGGGAAGGGAGCGGGCTCAAGCTGAGTGTTGAGTTCCCGTCGGAGAATTCCGAGTGCGACCGGTGCGCGTGCTGCAAGCGAAATATCATGCTCAGCAAGTCGGGAGAAGAAGATTTTCTGGTCTACGTGGGTGAAGGATATTCGGATCGGTGCCCGGCTGCCTATGCGGATCTGGTGTTCGCGAAAGATGCACTCCAGGCGCATTGCCAGCAGGTGAACATCAGCTATCTGCCGTACCGGACATTCGCCGACGTGCGGCTTGGCGTTGAGCAGCTCCTGGCACGGAAGGTTCTTCGTCCCCGTCGACGCGCAGCAATCCGCCGGGCGGCGGCATGGATTGCAGAATGACCACGATTCCCGCGGAATGAAACGGTGAATGCACGGAAGATCATGTTCAGCATACGGAGCTACACTCCGATTCCGTTCCTGATTCTTATGGTGGCGTTCGCGCGTCCGACCGTCGCAAGCATGCTCGCGGGCTTTCTTATCATGATCGTTGGAGAGTGCATACGGTTCTGGGGAGTCTCGATCGCAGGCGCGGAGACGAGGACGACGGGGACGGTGGGCGGAACGTACCTTATCACGATCGGGCCGTTCGGGTATGTTCGCAATCCTCTCTACGTCGGGAACATGCTGGTGTACATCGGCGTGGGCGTCATGTCTCTGGCGCTCTTCCCGTGGCTACCGCTGGTCGCGCTCGTGTGGTTTGTTGTCCAGTATTCCCTCATCATCACCGATGAGGAATCGTACCTCCGCACCCGTTTCGGTGAGCAGTATCGTGTGTACTGTCAACATGTGCGGCGTTTTGTCCCGAGGATTCCCCCGTACCGGCCGGCGCAACCGCCGCCCAAGTCCGTGGATATCCGGGAGGGACTGGATTCCGAGCGGCGGACGCTTCAGGCCATAGGCCTGGTCACCGTCGCGATTGTCGTCATCTACTTCGTCCGGTGAGGCCAATGCCGGGACGCATCCTCTTCATTGCGGGCGAAGCGTCCGGAGACCTTCACGGCGCAGGAGTGGTGCGGGCGCTGAAACGCCACCGTCCGGATCTCGATCTTTTTGGGGTGGGCGGCGATCAGATGCGCGGTGAAGGAATGGATGTTCTTTTCCATATCGACAGACTCGCGTTCATGGGTTTTGTCGAAGTCCTGAAGAACCTCCACACCGTGAGGGAGCTGAGGAACAGGCTGGCGTCGACGCTGAAGAGTCGCATACCCGACGTCGCCGTGCTCATCGACTACCCCGGATTCAACCTGCGTTTCGCGAAGACGCTCTCGGGGCT
>DATJPR010000144.1:0-4075 GCA_035506295.1 Bacteroidota bacterium
ATGATCTTGGACTGCTCCTTGAAACAGCGGAGAAGAACGGTCGCGGGGAAGTGCTCGACAACCTGAGCTTCGACGCGAAATTCGTTTCGCAGTCGATACGGTTGCTCGAGCGGGTGGGCGCAGGCGCGCAAGAGGTGGAACGACTCCGGGGCGAACTGTCGGCGTCGCTCGAGCGGGTTGGAGGGCTGATCCGTTCCCTCTTTGGTGGTGCTGTTCCCGCGCGTTTCGAGGACGAATACCTTGCGCTGAGAGCGGATGCCGCGCAGAATCTTATCACACTTTGTCACGATCTCCGTTGGTACAAGAACCTTCTCATCGATCACCGCCGCGAACAGAAGAGCGGGAAACGCCGAAGCCGGCGCCGGTAGCGCACCGTGACGCGGGAAGCCCCTGGACCTTGTGGAGGGTGGCGCTCTTCGTGTGCATTGTCGCGGGCATTTTCTGGCTGGGCGGCACGACCGCCCGTGCCTTCATCGGGAACGACATGCTGAAACCGGGGACGGTGGAATTCGAAGACTACCTGGCGCCCGAGTCCGAACGCGAAGTCTTCCGGCTCCTTGCCGTCACGTCGGCCGTGGTCGGCATCAGCTACATTGTCGCCCTCGTGAGCAGCATCGTCTTTCTCGCGACCTCCCCGTTCCGCATGAAGGAGCACGGCTGGCTGCTTATGGCGGCGGTCCTGTTCTACCTCTTCGTCCCCGTTGAAATCTACACGATGATCCTCGACGGGAAGATGATCTACAAGGAGTTCTTCACGACGGCCGACAACGAGGTCTTCCGCGAGCTCTTCATCGCCCGGGTGAAGGCACTGTCGGGCGCGCCGGTTGTGGCGGTACTGTGCTATTACACCGCCATCGGTCTTGCCGTCTTCCAACCATTCCGAAAATCGCTGCCGCAGGACCATGAAGCCGGACGAGCTGATTGAAGAGCTCCACACCATCGCATCGCAGCTCGGCGTCACCATCCGCTATGAACGGGGTGATTTCGAAGGAGGCTATTGCATCCTGCGTGATCAGCGCCTTTTGCTCGTGAACAGGCGCCTGCTCCCGGCCCGGAAGGCATCCATCCTCGCCGTCGCCATGCAGGAAATCGGCCTCGAGCAAGTGTACGTCAAGCCCGCCGTGCGCGCGTACATCGAGGACGAGGTCGCCCGGGCCCGCACGGCATGAGGACCCCATGATCAAAGCGGTGATCTTCGATCTCGACAATACGCTGGTCGATTTCATGGCCATGAAGAGCCAGGCAGTCGAGGCGGCCATTCAGTCGATGATCGACGCCGGCCTGGGCCTGACGGCCGACGAAGTCCGGGAGCGGATCAACGCGATCTACAAGGAACGCGGGATCGAATTTCAGAATGTGTTCGACCAGTTGCTCTATGACGTATTTCAGAAGGTGGACTACAAGATTCTTTCGGCGGGCATCATTGCGTACCGCCGTGCGCGCGAAGCGGCCCTTGTTCCGTACCCGCACGTCCATTTGACCCTGATCGGACTCCTGAAGCGGGGGCTCAAGCTTGCCGTCGTCTCCGATGCGCCCGCGCGGGAAGCGTGGCTCCGGTTGTGCTCCCTGGGGTTTCACCATCTCTTCGATTGCGTGGTGACGTTCGGCGACACGGGGGAACGAAAACCGAGTCCGGCGCCGTTCCGCAAGGCACTGGAACAGCTGGCCGTCCGGCCGTCGGAGGCCCTGATGGTGGGCGACTGGCCCGAACGCGACGTGGTCGGCGCATCTCAGCTCGGGATCAGGACGGCCTTCGCCCGTTATGGCGATACGTTCGGCACGGTCGAGTCGCATGCCGACTACGATCTCCAGGATATCTCGGAGCTGCTCGTCATCGTCGACGGCCTGAAGGGCGGAGGCCAAGTCCATGGTTAGAGGGGTCGGTGTCGACATTCTGGAAATCCAGCGCATCCGCGAAAGCATCGACAAGTCGAGCGATCATTTTCTCGGGAAAGTCTTCACCGAGACGGAGATCGCCTACTGTACGGGAAAACATGACGCAGCCCAGCACTTCGCCGCGCGCTTCGCCGCGAAGGAGGCGGTCAGTAAGGCCCTCGCCACCGGCTGGACCGGCGCGTTCCGGTGGAAGGACGTCGAAGTCACCAATGACCTCCTCGGAAGACCGGAGGTGACGCTTCACGGTCAGCTGAGAGAGACGATAGGAACGGCAAGGGTCCTGGTCTCCCTGTCGCATTCGCTGACGCATGTTGTTGCTGTTGCCATTATCGAGGACACGGCCCCGTGAGACTGACGCTGTACTGGAAGCTTCTCCTGGGCTTCGGTTTGGTCGTGTTCGTTCTCACGGCGGCCAACATCTACGTGCTGTTTCAGCTTGTGACGGTGTCGTCCGCGACCCGTTCAACGATTACACGGGACGTGATGTCGGTCGACCTGACGAAGCAGCTCCGCACCGTGCTTTCCGATGAAGAGCGGTATGCGCAAAAGTACCTGGTCACACGGGACAGCACCTATTTCTCGCTGTTCAGCGATCAGCAGCGGCTCGCACTCGGGATTCTTGCGTCCCTGGCGCAGTCGGCGAAGGATTCCACCGAGGTGGAACGCGTCCAGGCTACAAGTCTTCGCCACGCGTGGTACGTGACGGCGGTCCTCGCGACATACAAGGCCGACCCCCCGACGGTCGAGGTGGTCAACCGTCAGGAAGCGATGATGGACACGCTGGACGTCGTCTATCGCGATCTCGAAGAGATGGTCAGGGCCAGGCAGCGTGCTGTCCAGGCGACAGTGGTCGCCGCTGAAGATTCGGCGGAAACCGCGGCGGAGGTGTCGCTGTTGCTGACCGTCGGCGCGCTCTTCCTCGCGGGCGGCATCGCGCTTGCGCTGACGCAATCGATCACGGTTCCTCTTCGGGCCCTGATGCGGGCAACAGACGAAGTGGCGCAGGGGACGTTCACCAAAGTGCAGATGAAAATGCGGGGGGAGATCGGGAGGCTGGCGGATGCCTTCAATCACATGGGCGCGCGGTTGCGGCACGCACAGCAAGCGCGGGTAGAGATGATGCACCATATCTCGCACGAGATCCGCATGCCGCTCCAGACCATGCATTCGGCCTACTACCTGCTGAGCGAAGGAGAGGCCGGCCCGGTGACGGAAGACCAGAAACGTCTGCTCTCCACGATGCGGGAGAACATCGACAAGATCACCAGGTTCAGCAATCAGTTCCTGGACCTCGCGAGGATCGAAGCCGGCATGATGGAGTTCGAGCTGCTCCCAACGGATCTGCATCATATCCTGGAGCAAACCATCGACGATGCGAGGATCATCGCAACCCGCAAGGGCGTCGACATTTCGTTCGAGGCGACGCCGGTCCCCGCTGCAAAAGCGAACCCGGACCGATGCAACCAGGTGTTCTCCAACCTGCTCAACAACGCCGTGAAGTATACGGACCCCGGCGGCAAGATCTTCGTTTCCCTGTGCGCGACCGACACGATTGTGCGGTGCGCGGTGAAGGACACAGGCGTCGGCATCTCGCCGGAAGAAATCAAGAATATTTTTCAGAAATTCTACCGGGCCAGCAATGCCGGCCGTCGGGGAGGCACCGGGATCGGCCTCGCCCTGGTGCAGGCTCTGGTCCACGGGATGGGTGGCCAAGTCACTGTCGAGAGCGCGCCCGGCGAGGGGTCGACCTTCGTCGTGGAATTCCAGATTTCACCGTCATGATAAGACGCCATTGTGGTGCTGTCCTTTGCGGTATGCTCGTCCTGCTCGGTTCACTGATCGCGGGATGCAGTCTGTTCTCCTCGTCTTATGACGCCGATTCCTTCGCCGCTTCCCATATGCAAGCCGCCGAAGCGTTCGAACGCGCCGGAGACCTCAGCAACGCAACACGCCAGTACGCGTTTGTTGTGTCCACGTTTCCCCACTTTGAGGATTATCCGAAGGCCGTATGGCGAGCAGCCACTCTGTACCTCAATGAGAAAAACCCCTCGGCAGATGACTCGTCCGCCGTTTCAATGCTGACGCTCTTCCTCAACCTCCCCGTCACCGAGGATCAGCTGTCAGATGCACGCACGCGTCTCGCCCTCATCGAGCGCATCGAGACGGTGAAGAGTTCTCT
>DATJPR010000145.1:0-6047 GCA_035506295.1 Bacteroidota bacterium
TGAGCGCGTTCGCGGAGCGTGCCGTGGGAGGCAACTACCTGGACTTCGATATTCATCGCGAGGAAGCGGCACGATACGGATTGACGGTCGGCGACGTTGAGAACGTGATCGAAACCGCGATCGGCGGCATGAGCGTCACACACACCGTCGAAGGACTCGAACGCTACCCTGTGAACCTGCGCTACAGCAGAGAGACGCGGGACGATATCGCTTCCCTGGAACGGGTCCTCGTCCCGACGCCGACCGGGGAACAGATCCCGATGGCGCAGCTCGCGACCATCTCCACCCGCAAAGGTCCGATGGTCATTCACACGGAAGACTCACGCCCCAATGAGTGGGTGTACGTGGACATTACCAGCAACGATATCGGCTCGTACGTGAAATCCGCCATGCAGGTCGTCGACCGCGATGTCCGGCTCCCGGCCGGATATACGATACTCTGGAGCGGTCAGTATGAATTCATGCAACGTGCCGATCAGCGGCTCCGGGTCGTCATTCCCATGACGCTCTTCATCATTTTCATCATCCTGTATCTCAGCACACGTTCGGTGGCCAAGGTGGCGATTGTCTTACTGGCGGTCCCGTTCTCCCTGATCGGAACCTTCTGGTTCCTGTACCTCCTGGGTTACAATCTCAGCGTCGCCGTCTGGGTGGGGATCATCGCCCTTGCCGGTCTAGATGCCGAAACCGGCGTCGTGATGCTTCTTTATCTCGACCACGCCTATGATGAGAGGAGAGAAAAAGGCCTCATGCAGAGCTTGCGGGACCTCAAAGAGGCCATACATCATGGCGCCGTACAGCGGGTCCGGCCGAAAATTATGACGGCGGCCGTGATCATCGCGGGGCTTCTCCCGATCATGTGGAGCCATGGCACCGGGTCCGACGTGATGAAGCGGATTGCGGCGCCTATGGTCGGCGGGGTGGTGACATCGGTATTGCTGGAATTGGCGGTCTACCCGGTAATTTACTACCTGTGGAAGGGACGCGTGCTGCGTCAGAAGGCCTTGTGAATCCGTCGTGCATCGACGCGAACAGAAGCGGGCCGGAAAATGACAAGGGGCACCGCGTGCATGCGCAACGAGGCACCCCTTGTGGTGTTGTGGCATCCGACCAGCGTCCGGGAATATTCGACCACCTTCCCGTCCGCCGCGGATCATGGAGAAGAACTACTTCACCAGCATCATTTTCATCGTGGCAGAATAGCTGCCGGCCGTCAAGCGGTAGAAATACACGCCGCTGGCGAGATTGCGGGCATCAAACGACACCACATGCTGCCCCGCCGCCATCGCGCCGCTGACCAGCGTTGTCACTTCCTGCCCGAGCGTGTTAAACACCTTCAACGAGACATTGTCGCCCTTCGGGAGGGTGAACGCGATCTGCGTGGTCGGGTTGAACGGGTTCGGGTAGTTCTGCGACAGGGAATAGGTCTGCGCGACTGCCGTCGGTTGCTGGACCGACGTCGGACCGCCGACCCACCAATAGAGATCTCCCACCTGCTTGCCGTCGGTAGCGCCGCTCTGGAGCGTCGTGTTCGAGTACTTCATGTCGTTGCTTTCCGGCAACGGCCAGGGCGGAGTCCAGGTCGCGCTGTTCTGCACCTGCGTGAAGTTGTAGCCGTAGGTCTCTGTCGTCCCCATCCCGCCGCGGACCGCGTTGAACCAGTTGAGCAGACCGACGCCGTTTGCATTCGCCGTTCCGGGATTCAGCACGCCGGGGATCGAAGCACCGAATCCGGGATCGACATTGGTGTTGCCGGACTGCACGAAGCCGGGCCATTTCGCCGGAGTGCTGAACATGTTCACGCTTTGTGCGTTCATCCACACCGGAGTGTAGATCGAGTCGACATGGGCAGTATCGTTCCAGGCGGTCCAGTAGGAGACCAGCCCGGCCGGCCAGAAGTAGTCGTTGTTCTTGACTTCAACCTTGCGAAGCTTTTCCGCACTTGTGTCGCCCGCACCGGTGGATGCGTGACCGAGCAGGATCGCCGCCGTCGCTGAGTCGAGCGGTCCCATGGTGATGATGGAAGCAACCGTCCCCGCCGTAAACGAGTCCCACCCGCCGCTGAATTCGCCCTTGCTCTGGCCGCCGGCGTACGCACCGTAGAAGATGTTGTTGTTGAAGCGGGCGTTGACCATCCGGTCGAGGAAGAAGACGTTCTTGAAGGTGTAGATGACGTTATTGTGCGAGAACTCATAGTAGTTCACGATGCCGCCCGTCGCCGCCGTGGCATAGCCGCTGACGCAGAGCATCGTGTTGTTCTTGATGACGATCGAGTCGGTCTTGAACGCCGCAACGTAGTTCTCGTTGCGGAGAACTTCGCCGACATAGTACTGGTTCGGCTGCGTCGTCATGTTTCTGAATTTGCAGTTCGTGATGAAGAACTTGCAGTAGCTGCCGGCATAGCCGATGGCGAACTGCGACCACTGTTCGAATACCACGTTGTCGGCGACAATCGTCGCGCTGTCGGCCGTCAACTGCACCGCCTGGCCACCGCCGTAATTCACCTGGTTGTTGACGGCAATGCCGAGGAGATACAGGTTCTTGAACGTGCCGGTGCTGTGGTTTCCGGTCAGCGTGAAGAGCACGCCCGGGATGGAAAGATCGCCCAACACATCGGGTTGAATGCACGGCAGCTTGCCGGTGCCCGACTTCGGGACGCCGATGAACGCGACGCTCGATTTCACCGTGATCGTCGCATCGAAGATATAGGTGGTGTCGGTCGACATCAGCAAATAGACATGGTGTGCCTGGTTGCCGTTCGCCAGAGTGTCGGCTCTCACGGTCGCGTCGAGAAGTCCGGTACTCGCATACACCCGAAGCGTGTCTGACGCTGCAAACAGCTGGGCCGGCGCCACGATAAGCGCCACCAGCGCAGCGGCCAAGACAACGGTCAGTAGATGTTTCATAACCCTCCTCCTTGTTACGTGTGGTTAGCTGCAGCTATGATGTGGGTGTGACAAACTCTCATTCGCGCCTTCGTATCACCTCCTTTGCGTGCTGCGTTATGTTCGCTGCCATCTTGCTGATGAACTTTTAGAAATGCCATCGCACCCCGAGGTCGGCGGTAAGGCCGTACGACTGCTGCGATTGGGGGACCACATTGGGGACATTGATCAACGAGACATCGCTCGCCGCGTTCAGGTTGTTCACATCGCCGTAGACCTGAAGATTGAACCAGGGAAGGTCCTGCTTCGCAGACAAATCCCAGCGCGTGTAGGACGCGGTGGACGTGCGCAGCTGGTCCCAGAAATTCGGGCCGGTGAAAACGTCTTCCTGGAACAGCATCGATACCCTGACGGAGAACCCTTCGTAGTCGTAACCGAGCGAAAGGTTCACGATGTTGTCGGGCTGATCCAGCAGACGTGATGTGTACGAGGTGTCGACGTTCACAAAGGTGAACACGCGCGGTCCGCCGATCCTCCGCAGCTCGGAATACGGGTACTGGGCCTTGGAGAAGATGTGCGTATAGTTGACGTTCAGCACGAGACCGTCGAACGGGTGCGGCAGATACCAGAAATGCGTCTGCCAGTCCAGCTCCATCCCCCAGTCGTCGATCCGGAACGGATCGTTCACAAACGTCTGGATGTTGTAGGTCCCGTTCGGCGGCTGCGCGCTCAGGTAGGGCGGATAGTATGGGACGGCGGCGGAATCGTTGACGAAAAAGTTCGACGCGTAGATCAGGTTCGTGATCCGTTTGAGGAATGCGCCGACGGTAAACAACCCGATCGTGTTGTCGTAGAAGGAAGCGTAGGCATCGTAGTTCGTCGACCGCGTGGGCGCAAGCGCCACATTGTTCCAGCTGATCGCGTTGCCGATTTGCAGGTCGATCCGCGGTACCACCGCGTTGTAATCCGGGTACGACACCGTGTTGGAGTACGACAGTCGGAGATCGAACCACGAGATCGGCTTGTACCGGATGATGAGGTCGGGGAGCCAGTAGCCGTTGTCGACGGTGAGTGTCGTGTCGTAGTGGCGATACGGCCCGCCGAGTGCGGAACTCGTGTTCTGCTGCCCGCGCGGCGCGGTATACGTGCGGTGCAGATCCTGGTAGCGCACGCCGGGGATGATCGTAATGTCGGGGCCGACCTTGACGGTCGCCATGACGTAGAAGGCGCCCTGCCCCTCATGACCGTCGTAGTTGTATGTCGACGAATTGAAGAGGTCGTGAAAGTACGTGAGGTTCTGGGTGGAGCTGATGACCGGGTTCGTGCGGACGAAGTGCGCAAGGTCCGCGAGCATGCCGTAATTCAACGGGAGCGACATGTTGTAGTCGCCGTTGAGGAACCCGGCGTAACTGAAGCCGGGATCAAGAAACGGCCCGATCGGAATGCTGGTCGTGCTGGAGTACTGCGCCGTGGACGGGAAATGCGATGCAATCAGGCTGTCCACCAGCTTGGCGCTCGTCAGCCCGAACCCCTGACCCGTGTACTGGTCCTGCGTATTCGAGCGCGTCAGGTAGCGGTACTTCCCGCCGAACTTGACCACGGAGGTGATCAGATCGGAAAAGTTGACGTTGGTCTGGAGATCCAGCGACGCGGTCAACGCACGCTCGCGCGTGAAGCTGCTCGTGCTGACGATGCTCCCAAGAAAGGCCTGCTTCGGATCAACCACTGCGGCGCGGACGACATCCTGGGGATACAGGTTTGCCTCGCCGATGAATTGCGACAATCCCGCCGGGGCCTGCTGGAAGCCGACTGTCCAGTCGTCCGGATCCTTTGTCTCGGAATACGAATGGGAGAGCTTCAGCGTCCCGTGGAAGATCGAGAGGTCGTGATCGACGGTGATGGCGTTGGTGATGAGATTCAGCGTGCTATACGCGTAGCCCAGTGTGTAGTTTTGCAGGTTCGACGCCGTGTTGAAGAACTGGCCGCGGTTCTGAATATCGGTCGAACCGCTGCTGAAGAAATTCGAGAACGAGATTTTCCCTTCAGGCAGCGCATAGTCCATCACCAGCGTTCCATTCGCGCGCTTCCTGTCGCGTGCCACGTCATTGAGGTTCACACCGTTCGTCAGGTACTCGAGGTGGCTGTTCCCGAGATTCGCGTACGTCGCGCCGAACTCGTTGGAGCTCAGGTTGCGTCGTTCAAGGTCCGCCTGCGCAAACACGCCGAGCCGTTCATCGAGGAACCGGCCCTCAATGCTCCCGACATAACGATAATTGTTGTACTTGTGGGTCGATGCGTCGAGGCCGTTGTACCCACCCTGCGCGAGAAGATGATATCCGAGGCCGGGCTGTCCGCTCGCCGCTTCGCGCATGGTGAAATTCACCGATCCGCCGAGAACGTCTGCATCCTGATCCGCGGTGACACTTTTGCTCACCTCGATCCCTTCGAGGGAGAAGGGAGAGATCATGCTCAGATCCACGCTGCGATCGTTGGGATTCGAGGAGGTCATGCGGACACCGTCCACCGAGACCGCGTTGTATTTCGGCTGCAGGCCCCGGATGACGATCTGCGTGCCTTCTCCGCCGCTGCGGATCACCGAAACGCCTGGCAAACGTCCGACGGATTCCGCGGCGTTTGCATCGGGCAGCTCCTGTATCCGGGCGGACGACACGACGTTCACGATCTGGTTTGAGGAGAGTTGCTGGTTGATCGCGGCGTTTTGTCCGCTTGCCTGGGCGGTGACGGTGACCGTCTCGCCTTCAATCGCCGCGGCCATCAGCTTGAAGTCGAGCTTGATCGCTACGCCTGCTGAAACCTGGGCGGTCTCGGTGGCCGTGCGGTAGCCCACATAGGTCACCCGGATGGTGTAGGTCCCCGGGGGAACGTTGCGTACGATGTATTTGCCGGCAATGTCGGACGAAGCTCCAAAGCCGGTCCCTACCAGCAGCACGTTCGCGCCCGGAAGCGCATCGCCTGTCTGAGAATCCAGGATCGTGCCTTGAATCGTGGAGGCTGTCTGGGCATGGGAGCTCGTGCCCCATAGCAGCGGGAGGAGAAGGAGAACTGACAGCCGATGTCGTAGATGATTGACCATAGAAACCTCCTTGCTACAATTAAGGTTTTCCGTCAGCCGCGATGCAGGGCGTTCGCTTTCGCCGGGCC
>DATJPR010000146.1:0-76045 GCA_035506295.1 Bacteroidota bacterium
TTCGTCCCTACGAGCGCGGGCTCCTCGCCGAAATGCACCGTCGCGGACGAGACAATCGGCAGCAAGCCCGAATAACACCGGGCAATTTCATTCTTGAGCCGGTTGTTCCCGCAGTCGTGCGGACACACCGTGCATGATGCAAGGAGAGCATTCAGCTTCGAGACCCGGACGGGAAGCTCCCCGGACTCGAGCAATGCGAGATACGATGGCCGAATGGTCTGTGATGGAGACATGGAATCAATATATGAAAAAAGTCCACCTGAGGCGACTTCCCCGGTCTCCGTTCTCTTCCTACGTCCTACTTCCTGCTTCTTACTCCAAGCTCGTCTCCGCAACTCGTTCGATCTCCTGCCCGGCGAGTCTATAGAGATGCCATTCTTTCATATGCTTCGCGCCGAACCTCCGATAGAACTCGATGGCCGGCGTGTTCCAATCCAGCACTGTCCATTCCATTCTCCCACATCCCCTGAGTCGCGCTTCGCGAGCGACGGCACGGAACAGGGAGTATCCTGCTTTCATCTTCCGGTATTCCGGGAGAACAAAGATGTCCTCCAGATACATTGTTGGCAGGGCAAGAAAACTCGAATACGTCTCATAGACGAACGCATAGCCGACGGGTTTCCCATCGAACTCGGCAAGAAATGCTTCGATCCGGCGACGATCGCCGAACATGTCTTTGATGAGGCGTCTCTTCGCCCCATCGTCGGGAGGAGTGAGACGCTCATACGCCGCGAGGCCGTCGACGAGTTGGAGAATCGCCGGAGCATCATCGGCAAGGGCCTTTCGTACGCGCACTTCATTGGGCATGTGGAACCTGTACGTTGAAAACGAGTGTTATGCTGTTACCCTCAGCCTGTTGACTTTGGGGTGTGAATTCGTAAATTGACAGGAAAATATCAAAGTTTTCGGACACTTTCAGGGAGAACGGCCATGCCAAAGCTGTTTGTCTCCAATAAAGATGAGTCGGCCCGACTTTTCAAAAGCGATTTCCTCGAGCTCTTCACGCACGTTCACTGGAGCGTGCCGTTGATAATTTTCGTCCCTGTCGTTGTGTATTCTTTGTATGTCACGATCAGCGAGGGAATCGTAGGGCTCGGCGCGGGGGTTTCACTGTTCCTGATTGGAGGATTTGTCTGGACGCTTACGGAATATCTCCTCCACAGGTTCGCATTTCACTATCAGCCCAAGAGCGTATGGGGGCAGAGGATTCACTTCCTCACTCACGGTGTGCATCATGACTACCCGAACGACACGAAACGTCTCGTCATGGTCCCGACGATCAGCATTCCACTCGCCGCGGTGTTCTACATCGCCTTTGGGCTCATACTCGGGTTCCATTACGTGCCGCCGTTTTTTGCTGGGTTCATTCTCGGATACATCGCCTACGACGAAATTCACTACGCGACGCACCATGCGCCGTTCAAGAGCGGCGTGTTCCTGTATCTCAAGCAGCATCACATCCGCCATCACTACGGCAATCCTGACCGCGGCTATGGCGTAAGCTCGCCGCTCTGGGACCATGTGTTCGGCACGTTGGATGAGAAAGAGAAGGCAGGAGAAAGCGGAAGCAGCGCGACTGCCTAGCTCAGCCTCATCGTGATTCATAGTCAAACGGCGCTTCTCAAAGCCTGAGAGCGCCGTTCGCCTTTCTACCCGTTCCCCCCATCTCCTCCTCTCTTCACTCTACTCCGCCAGCAACAGATCAATCTGTGCCGTCAGTTCGGACATCATCTGCTCTTCACCATAGAACCCGACGCTCTTGAACGCGATGTTCCCCTTTTTGTCGATGATGAATTTCGTGGGGATCCCGTCAACGCCATAGCGATCGACCGTCTCCAGATCCAGCAAGACCGGGAACGTGTATTTGTTCTCGGCGATGAACTTCTTCACTAGCTCCGTCCGTTCAATTCCGCCAACGCGCTCCCAGGTATTCAACGCGAGGATCCTGACATTCGGATTCGACGCATAATGATCGTATACCTTTTGAAGCGCAGGGAACGACATCTTGCACGGGCCGCACCACGTCGCCCAGAAGTCGATGACGACGACCTTCCCCTTGAGGTCTGCAAGCTTCACGGTCTGCCCGTCCAAGCCTTTGAGCTCAAAGGGGATTTCCGGCGTTGACATTCTGCCTTTGAGGACTTTTTCTATCGCGTCTCCTTCCGCTTTCGTCTTTGATGCGGCAAGGATGTCCTCGAATCCTTTGAGAGAGCCGTTGACTTTGGCGTACGCCTCCTTATAGTACCGGAGGATTTCATCGTTCGTCTTTCCGGATTCCACCGACTCCTTTCCCACCGCAGCAGACTTCGAATATTTCCCCTCGTGGTTGTAGGTCATGAGAAGTCGACCTGTAATATCCGGAGTTTCCCCCTTTGTCGCATGGTAGGCGCCTTCGAATGCCGTCTCTGCCTCCGCGAATCTGCCCAGCTTATAGAGTCCGAAGCCGTACGTGTCGAGAACCATTGCCCGATCTCCCTCAACACTCTCATCCCATTGCCGTTTCGACATATAGTGCGGGCGAATGGAATCCGGAGGGTTGGTTGCTTCGTCGACCCCCCGCTTTGCGAGCGCTGTCGCTTTCTCCAGGTTCTCTCCCTTCTCGATCCAATCCCAGGCGACCTCGTTGAAGAAGTTCGTCCGCAGACCCGACATTCTTTCGATGAAGGCGGCGGCTTTGTCCAGTTGTTTCGACTGAATCAGGGAGCTGAAAACCGTTCCTTGAATCATCAAGCGATCGTCACCTGACGGAGAAAAATCGCTCAGATACTGCATCCCGAGCTCCGCCTTCTTCCCGGGGTCCTGCACCATCGTCATCTCCTTTTGCCGCACGGAGCGAGCAACGGGACCCCGGGGCTTCGTCTGCAGAGCGGCCGCTTGGATGGAGTCCGCCAACCCCGTTTCTCCTACATCCGAAAGCCAGGGCAAGAGTGCGGCCATCGCTTCTTCATTGGATCGGAATCTCTCGTAGCAGGAATCGACGGTAGGTCGGAGATCCGGCTTCGCGTCGGAGCCTCTCGCCCGGCGGGTCTGAATTGTCAACTCCTCGACACAGGCACGCCAGTTGTCCGGGTACAGGGACCTTTCCGATCTTGCGGCGTTCAAGGCAGCCGCGTAGTCCTTTTCAAGTTTAAAATCTCCAATATGCGCCCCCGAAAGGAAATTCGCTTCCATCGTTCTTGCGTTCTCCAACGGTCGACCGTCCTGACCATAGACGATCGTGGACCATGCGTTGCCGTTGTTGTTGTCCCGCTGATCACCGGATGCCGCGACAAAGAGAATCAATCGGGCCTCCAGATCCTTGAGCACGAAGCTGCCTTCCCAGGAGTTTCCTGACTTCGTGAGTGACACGGTTTCAAGATCCGGCAGGCCTTTGGCAGGCACCAGCATAGCTTCGACCGTGAGGTCCTTCCCGTCTTTGAACACAGCACCAGCGGCTGTGCCGTCGTAGATGACTGTGATCCGATCGCCGATTCTTGGTTTGGCCGGATCGATTCTTAAGACTTGAGCTGAGAGCAGGTATGGCACCAGCATGGCTGGAACCATGAGGAGTAGCGCTCGTTGCAGGCTCACGGGTACCTCCTTGAATGATTTGAGAGGGCAGAACACTTCCGTCCACGGCTGTGAATGAACCGACTACTTCGTGTTGAGAAGACTCAGCCTCTTCCTGGCAACAGCGACGCGTTCCTTATCGCTCTCAGCGGACTTCGGCGCGTTGAGGAAGGCTGAGTAGAGTTTCTTCGCCTGATCGTATTGATTGAGTTGATCACAACAGAATGCCTGATAGAAAATGGACGCGGTCCTCCCGGGATCGAAGAGCACCGCCTTGCGATAGCTCTCCTTCGCTTCGGCGAAGTGGTTGCCGCCAAGCTGAAGAGCCCCTATCCGCTCATAGACCGCCCCGACATCGGCCGGGTTCATGACCTTTATCGCCTTCCGAAGGCAGGCGATCGCCCGAGCGATGGAGTCGATGCACGAATAGCTGATCCCCATATTGATGAAGATCCCCGGATTGTCGGGTTCGAGTTCTGCAGCGGCCTGATAAGCCACGATGGACGAGTCATAGAGTTTGCGTTGAAAGCACATTGACCCGAGGTGACCGAATGCCAGGACATTTGTCGTGTCCGCAAGCGTCGCTCTTCTGAAGTAGTCTGCGGCATCATCGGGCACGCTCAGCTTTTCCTCACAAAGCCCCGCTTTGAACAGGATCTCGCTGTTCCATGGTTGTGCCTTTGCGGCAGCGCTGAACAGCCGGAGAGCATCCTGATATTCCTTTTTGCCTAAGTAGATTGCACCCAGCTCCGCCATCACGGATACGTTCGTTGGGTTCAACGCAAGACTCGTCGCGAGCATCGTACGTGCCGAGTCGCTTTTCCCGAGGTTCTTCAGCGCCGTCCCCGCCTGCGCATACAATCCGGCGTTGCGCGGGGAAGCGAGAATGGCGCGGTCGAACACCTCCACGGCTTCGGCGTATTTCCTCTTCTTCATCAGGATGGTGCCGAGCCCCTGGAGCGCGGGGAGAAGGCTGGAGTCTCTCTTCACGACCTCGCGGTAGAGTTTTTCGGCTTCATCTGATCGCCCCTGCCCGTCGAGCAATTCCGCAAGCTGCAGGCGCACGCGCAGGGAAGTCGAATCGGAAATCAGTGCGCGGCGGAACTCCTTTTCTGCATTCCGCAGATCGCCCAGTCCAAGATGAACCGTCGCGATGTTCTGCAGGAGTCCGGGTCGCGCCGAATCGCTGACGGCAAGAAACGCGGCAAGGGCCTGCTGGTACCGTCCCTCGCCATAGAGGATAAGTCCGCTCGAGAAGAGGCTGTCGTCCCTCGCATGCTCAGGACGTGCTGTCGTGAGATTCTGCGCGAACGCCTCATGGACGAGAACGAACAAGAGAAGAAGCGCGATCGCAAGGCGGATGAGATTTCCCATTGCGGGGCTCCTGGGTGCTAGACCTCCACTTTTTCTGTTCGAGGATCCCAGCGCAGCAGCACGCGGTACATTTCGACACACTGGCTGAGATCGGGTTTGGTCGACAAATACAATTCCCCCAGGATTTCCCTGAAGCGGCAAAGCTCCTTGCGCTTTCGCGACCACTGAGGGTCATCGGCGCATAGATCAAGGAGCTCGAAAGCGCGCTCGAAGCATTCCTTCGCATCGCCCACCTCACCGGACCGGAGAAAGACCTTCGCCCTCGCAAATTCCGATCCCACCATGAGTATCTGCTTGTCCAAAGAGTAGCGAACCCATCGTTCCAACGTGAGGGACTTGTGATGGCGCATGTTGGTCATCCCAGATTCACCCATCGTGCAATCGTCGTGTCCACCTTCTTCCGAATTTGTGCGGAGGCGATTTCCATTCCAGGATTGTCCGCTGATGCCCGGATATTGATGAGGGAGGTGTATTCGATGCGCCCAGGCTCACTCCACGGCAGGAGATTCCCACCCCAGAGGTCTTCCTGACGCGATCCTGTTTCCAGGAGGAGTGCCTCGGCATCAGCGTTCATTTCCCCTCCCAACGCAACGCGTTCCTGCGCGATATCGACGACGAACTTTATGATACCGGCAAACGGATTGTTCCGAAAAGAGTCGATTTCCTTGCGCCCAAGGGGCTGCGTCGGGATAACAATGGGAAGACGCACATCGCTCATGAGGAAGTCCTTGGCTTCAACAAATTCTCGGCAACTGCTCACCCGAGAGCATGTCCACCACACGGCTGCCGCCGATGGTGGTTTTCATCACGACGGTCCCGGGATGCTCGGCCACGACTCGGCCGATGATCGCCGATTCCCTCCCCGCGGGATGACCGCGCATTGAGGCAAGGACGCGGTCGGCATGCGTGGGAGGAACAAACGCGAGGAGTTTTCCTTCATTCGCGACGTAGAGGGGGTCGAATCCCAGGATCTCACAGGCTCCTCGCACCTCATCCGGAATCGGGATTGCGGATTCCTCCAAGAGAATGCCGGCATTCGCGGACTTCGCGATCTCGTTCGTCGCGCTCGCGACGCCTCCTCTCGTCGGATCGCGGAGAACGTGGATGTCGGGGCAGGCATCGAGCATCGCGGCGACCAGGCCGTTGAGAGCCATCGTATCGCTCCTGATCCGGGTCTCGAACTCCAGCCCTTCACGCACCGACATGATCGCCATCCCGTGGAGACCGATCGGACCGTTGACGAGAATGGCATCACCAGGCGTCGCGCGATCGGGGCGTATGTGCACGCCTTGACGGACAGCTCCGATCCCGCTCGTATTGATGAAGATCCCGTCTCCTTTCCCTTTGTCGACGACTTTCGTGTCACCCGTTACGAGTGAGACTCCCGCGCTTGCAGCTGCCCGTTGCATGGAGAGGACGACCTTCCAGAGTTCATCCAGCGGGAACCCCTCCTCAAGAATGAAGGCGGACGAGAGATATTTCGGTTCGGCGCCGCACATCGCAATGTCGTTGATCGTGCCGTTCACGGCAAGCTCACCGATCGTGCCGCCGGGGAAGACGATCGGTTTGACCACGTACGAATCCGTGGACATGGCAATCCGTGCGCCGCCGATATCGATGATCGCGCCGTCATGGAGCCGCGCGAGCTCGGGATTGCTGAACTGCGGCAGGAAGATCTTCTCGATCAATTGTTGTGTGAGTTTTCCACCGCCGCCGTGGGCGAGCAGGATCTGCGGATACTCAGAGATCGGGATCGGACACGCGGGTCCCTGAGCGAAATCGAAATCCGGATTGCCGGGGTTCAAGAATGCATCTCACGCGGTTGTTGGACAAACACCAGAAGCGCCGTGGCCAGCGCGGTAAGGACGAGTGACACCACCAGCGGCAGAGTCGGCGAGACCCTGTCCCAGAGAAATCCCGCAAGGAACGATGACGGCAGCGCGCACAATCCCACCACCATCTGGAAGCCGCCCAGCGTGCTCGCCCTCAAGTCGGCCGGGCACAGCTCCGACACGAGCGCCTTCTGCACCGGCTCGAGAGCCGCTTTGTGCGTCCCGTACAGCGCGAACGCAGCGACCATCGTCGCGACGGATCGCTCGATCAGGAGAATCCCGCATACGGCTCCCCACAGGACGAAAGAGAGAGCAAGGACCGTCCGACGCCCAAGACTGTCGGACAAGCGCCCAAACGGCAACGAGAGCAGCGACGCCATCAACGTGAACAAGAGATAAAGCAGCGGCGTCATCACCTGCGGCACGCCGCCCTCAATGGCATAGAGCATTAAGAAAGAATAGCTGAAGGAAGCGAGCGAAAACAACGCGTTCAAAATCAGATACACCGTGAAGTTCCGGTCGAGCCGCTGGAAGGACAATCCCTTGAAGATCTTTCCTTCCGCCACAGGCTTCTCATGGATCTTGGAGATGACGAGGGCGACGGCGAGCAGAGATGGTACGGCAGCGATCATGAACAGCGTGCTGTACCCCAGGTGAAGAAACGCCATGCAAAAGATGATGCCGAAGACGGCGCCGAGGTTGTCCATCGACCGCAGCAGCCCGAAATTCCTTCCGCGATTCTGGTCCGTGGAGGCGTCCGCCACCATCGCATCGCGAGGAGAACCGCGCATCTTGCCGGCGCGGTCGAGGATGCGGCACGGGATCAATTGCGGCCAGGCGACGGAAAGCGCGTAGCCTGCACGGGAGACTGCGCCGAAGAGATAGCCCAGCCAGATGAAGACTTTGCGCTTCCTGAATCGATCGGAGAGGTATCCCGAGACGGCCTGCGAGATGGAGACGAGCGCTTCGCCGAGCCCGTCGATCAGCCCGAGCATCTCTTTGTTTGCGCCGAGCGAGGTGACAAAGAACGGCCAGACAGGGTAGATCGTATCGGAACCGAAATCGTTCAGGAAGGACGCGGCGGCAAACGTCCGGATCGTGGATCGGGACTCGTCGTGGGCGTCGTTGTTCATGGACTACATCACCTTCCCGGGAACATGCGGAAGTCTTCCGGCGAGTCTGCGGACTGCCCGGTGGAGCCGGTGCGGGAAACTCACCTCAGAGAGATACATCATGAGACATTCGCCGTGCGTTTCTGCCAGGTGGTGTTCAGAACAGAACGTGATCGCGTCTGCGGATTCCGATCTTTGCTGGATCCAAATATTCCTGATGCCCGCGGCGTACGCCTCTCGAACGACAATGGCACACTCTTCGGGAGGGACGGCCACGACGATTCCGTCCACTCTTCCCTCAAGCTCGCCGATGGATGTCGTCATCACGACACCGTCGATCGAGCCCCCGTTGCGATTGACGGGAACGACGACGGAATAGCGTTTCACAAGCTCTCGATACAAGCTCGCTCCGAAATTCTTCCCGGTGCGCGAGACGCCGATCACGCCGAGATGGTGAAGTTCAAGGAATCGTGCAATGCTTGCACCCTTGTCCATGTGACGCCCCTGTCTATGAGAGAGTTTTTCGAAAGTGATAGTACGCCGCACAGGCGCCTTCGGAGGACACCATGGGAGCGCCGAGCGGTCGTTCGGGCGTGCACTCCTTCCCGAACGCGGGACAGTCATGCGGCTTCTTCTTCCCCTGCAACACCTCCCCTGCGATGCAGAGCGGCGATTCGCGCGCAGAGATCCCCTCCACGTGAAAAATCCTCTCAGCGTCGAAGGCGGCATACCGATCCCGCAACCGATAGCCGCTCATCGGGATCGTGCCAATGCCCCGCCACTGCCTGTCGACGACCTCGAAGGCCTCACGGATGATGTTCTTTGCCGCTGGATTCCCTTCAGGCCGGACGACACGGGCATATTCATTCTCCACCACCGATCTCCCCTGCTCCAGCTGCAACACGGTCATGGCGATTCCCTGCAGGAGGTCAAGCGGCTCAAACCCTGTGACCACCATCGGCACGTGAAACGTCGAGGCCAACGGGTGATATTCATCCGTTCCCATGACCGCGCAGACGTGTCCGGCAGCAAGAAATCCCTGGACCCTGTTCCCCGGCGAGCCGAGAATTGCCCGGATGGCAGGGGGCACCAGGACGTGCGACACGAGCATGGAGAAATTCTTGAGGCCGAGCTTCGCGGCCTGTACGACAGCCATGGCATTCGGCGGCGCGGTGGTCTCAAATCCGACGGCGAAAAAGACGATCCGCTTGTCCGCATGCTGCTGTGCGATCTTGACGGCATCGAGGGGTGAATACACCATCCGGACATTGCCACGATCGGCTTTCACGGAGAGAAGATCTCTCTCTGTCCCCGGCACCCGCATCATATCGCCGAACGACGTGAAGATAACATCGTCGCGGGATGCGATGGCGATGGCTTTGTCGATCATTTCGACCGGGGTCACGCAGACGGGGCACCCTGGCCCGTGAACGAGCGACAGCGTTTCGGGAAGAAGCTCTTCGATGCCGTACTTTACGATGGTGTGCGTCTGCCCACCGCAGATTTCCATGATCGTCCACGGACGGGTGGTGACGGCGCGAATCTGCGCCGCCACTTTCTCGGCCTTCGCACGATCGCGGTATTCGTCTACGTAGCGCATAATCTCAGCGGACAGTAAAGCAGATCAGTGACCAGTGGACAGTGGTTAGTGACCAGTGTCTCGTGCACCGCCTCATCTCGTTGCCCGGGTTCCCAAGGTCTCACAGTCTCAAAGTCCCTCCTCCCCGAGTTCTCCCATTTCCCTCAGAAGGTTCAGCGTGTCCAAGGCTTCTTTTTCGTCCACCGTATTCAGGGCGAACCCGACATGGACGATGACATAGTCCCCTTCCTTCACTTCGGGAACCCAGTCGAGACACACTTCTTTTGTCACGCCCGCGAAACTCACCGTTCCCATCACCGGTTCAACGGACCGATCGATGGATAGCACTTTCCCCGGAACTGCGAGGCACATACTCACTCCCTAATTTAGCCGATCACTCTTCCTTCTGAAGGACGAGCGTGGCGTAGATCTGACCGAGCGAAATTCCTCCGTCGTTCGGCGGCACACGCTGATGCCAGTAAGGACTGAACCCGTTTTCTTTGAGCAACCCGACAGTCATCGATGTCAGCAAAACATTCTGAAAGCACCCGCCGCTGAGAACAATGCGCTCCAGGCCCGTCGCCTTTGCCACGTCCACGATCGCTCCAGCAAGGCTTCGATGGAAACCGTGGGCGATGGCTGCCGGCGGACTTCCCCGCCGGAGGGCTCCAAGGATATGCTGGACACACGGGACCCAATCCACAACGAGCAGAGAAGAAGTATTCCTTTCACCTTCAGTTTTCCCCACCACGGGCATCGGCAGTGAGATGCTCGAGGCGGCGGAATGAGCCAGCCACTCGAGCTCCATCGCGGCCTGCCCTTCGAAAGAAACCTTCTGTCGGAGACCCAGCAACGATGCAACTCCATCGAACAATCGCCCGGCGCTCGTCGTGCGGGTCACATTGATCCGGCGTTGAATCGCACGCTGGACGAGCTGCAATTCCTCGGTGTCCCAATCCTTGAAGCACGCGAGATCGGCACACCCCGCCTGGTCGCCTGCCGGGATCTCACGAACCATTCCCAGAGCAGATCTTCGCGGCTCGCGAGCCGCAGCGTCGCCGCCGGGGAGATCAAAGGATCGGATACTCGCCACCCTCCGGAAACCCGCCTTCCCCACGACCAGGAATTCCCCGCCCCAGATCGTTCCATCCAGTCCCCAACCGCTGCCGTCCCAGGACACTCCAAGAACATCGTCGGACAGGCCATTTTCCGCCATGCACGCCGCAATATGCGCGTGGTGATGCTGGACCCGGCGCACCGGCAGTCCCAAGCCCAGCGCCTCTTCCGTCGAAATGTAGTCAGGATGCTTGTCAGCCACAACTACGCTTGGGGCAAGCTGGTACAACCGTTGAAAATCCTTCAGCGTTGAGCGGAACGCGATCAACGATTGCTCGGTCTCCAGGTCTCCAAGGTGCTGGCTGATGAACACAGAATTCCTGCGCGCTACCGCCACCGTATTCTTCAGGTGAGCTCCTACGGCAATGGCATCCGGGAGTTGCGTGGACACACTCACCGGCAATGGCGCATACCCCCGCGAACGGCGCAGCACCAGTTCCCTGTCCATCAGCACGCGAACGACAGAATCATCGACAAACCTTACGATGGGTCGGTTGTGCACCAGGAAGAGATCCGCAATCCCGGCGAGTCGGTACAGCGCCTCACGTTCATCGGTGCAGATCGGTTCGTCGGTGAGGTTTCCGCTCGTCGCAACGAGCGGGCGGCCGACTTTCCTGAGAAGGAGATGGTGCAGCGGTGTGTACGGCAGCATGACGCCGAGGGTCGGATTCCCGGGGGCGACGTTCCGCGCGACGTCCGCCGAAGAGCCGGCGTTCCCGATTTTCTTCAACAGCACGATCGGCGACTCAGGAGATCGGAGGAGCCGCTCTTCCAGCGGTGAAACGACGCAACTCATGCGCGCTGTTGAAACGTCCTGCACCATGATCGCGAGCGGTTTCTCCTCGCGCCGCTTTCGTTCCCGCAACCCGGCAACCGCTGCTTCGTTCGTTGCATCGACCATTAAGTGAAAACCGCCGAGTCCCTTCACCGCTATGGTCTTGCCCTCAAGCAGCGCCGCAACCGCCGCATCGATCGCGTCGCCACGTGAGGCAACCGGATCCCCCCCGGGAGTCCACAGTTCGACGTGGGGACCGCAGACAGGGCAAGCGTTCGGCTGCGCGTGAAAGCGTCGGTTGCCGGGGTCTTCGTATTCCCTCCGGCACTCGTCACACATGACGAATGCATTCATCGAAGTGTTCGGACGGTCGTACGGAAGAGCGGTGATGATGGTAAACCGCGGGCCGCAGTTGGTACAGTTGGTGAAGGGATAGCCGTATCGCCGGTTCGTCGGATCAGCGATTTCCGCGAGGCAGGCGGGACATGCTGCAATATCGGGCATGACAAACACCGAAAGCTCGCCGGCGCCATCGCTTTCGCGAATGGTGAAGCCCTGGTATCCACCCCGGTCGAGAAACGTGAACTCGAAACTCTGAATGAATGCTCGCGCCGGTTTCTCTGCTTCGATCCGAAGCACGAAGCGGTCCACCTCGGGATCCTCCCCCTCTGCTTCGATGATCACGCCCGCGGAGGCGTTCATCACCCATCCGGCGAGCCTGTGCTCGCCGGCGAGGCGGTAGATGAACGGGCGGAACCCTACGCCCTGAACGGCGCCGCGGACTTCAATGTGTACGCGTTTTGACATCGGGGGAGATGGAGAATTTCGTGAGCCGAATCCTTGCGCGGTGATTGCGCAGAGTAAGGATTTTCTCAGAGAGTTGCCACGCCGACCCGGTCAGGCTTCCTGACGTTCATCCAGAATCCGCTTGACGAGCTTCACGGATTCGTCGATTGCCGTTTTGGTGGCGGGCGAAAGCCGTTCAGTGAAAGAGAAATCGAAGGCGGGGATGGCGACGAGATAGACGGCTCGCGGGAGGGTTCCGTACAGCGATTTGCACAGCGCGAGGACCTGCGAAGGAGAGAAGAGATGAGAGTCGACGGGAGGAACCGGAGACGAGAGATCGAGCGTCGAGCAGACGACTTCCTCTGTTCCCGCGGCCGCATCAAGGAAAATCACCAGGTCCCGATGAGAGAGGGATTCTGCGATCTCAGGATGTATGTCGTGGGTGATGATGACATCCACGCCGGGGACGGTATCGCGCACTTGTTGCGCGGCGAGGACTCCGGCCGCATCGTCGGCGCGCAGGGTATTGCCGTACCCGATCACCAGAGGGGGGTTCATCGCACCCGTTCATCCAGCACACGATCGGAAGCGTCCACCACCTGGACATGCAGCGGCATGCTGCCGATGGCATGCGTGGAACAGGAGAGGCACGGGTCGAAGCAGCGGATTCCCGCCTCGATCCGGTTCAGCAGTCCTTCCGTGATCTTTGCGCCGTCAAGATACTGGATCGCCAGTTGTCTCACCGTCCGGTTCATGGCGAGGTTGTTTTGTGCCGTCGCGATCAACAAATCGACGTGCTGAAGAACGCCATCCTGGTTCACCCAGTACTCGTGGAACAGCGTTCCCCGCGGCGCCTCGCTCGCTCCGACGCCGTGGTCGCGGTTGATCATCGCGCGTGATCGGACCTTCTTCCCGAGGATCGCAGGATCATGCAGGAGCTGCTCCACCTTCTCGACGGCGAACAAGAGCTCAATGAGCCGGGCGTAATGGTAGTAGAACGAATTGTTCACGACGCCTTCTTCACCCGCAAGCGCCTTGAAGCGTTTGCGCTCTTCTTCCGCGAGGGGCGTCGGGATGTACGAGCAAATATTCACGCGCGCCAGCGGCCCGACCCGATACATACCCTTGGGATAACCCATCGGCTTATAGTATGGGAATTTGAGGTACGACCATTGCTCCGTCGCCTCTCCGAAATGCTCACGGTAGTCCGCGGGGTCGATCTTGTCGTCAAGGATGTTTCCTCCGCTGTCGGTAATGCGAAGTGCTCCGTCGTAGTACTCGAGGGCGCCGTCTTTCGCCACAAGTCCCATGAACAGCGAGCGGAAATTGCCGAAGTTCGGGATGTCGCGCTCGAACGTCGAGTGGATTTCCTTGAGCTTCGCAAGAGCAAGGAGCGCGGTTTCTTTCGCTTCCGGGATCCATGCAAGCAGTGTATCGCGTTTCGACTCCTCGAACGGCTCACGGACGCCGCCGGCGACCGCCCACGGCGTGTGGATCTTCCGGCTGCCGAGGATCTCGATGATTTCCTGGCCGAATTTCCGCAGGCGGATGCCACGGCGGGCGAAGTCTTTGTCTTTTGCGATGAGGCCGAACACGTTGCGCTGCGCCGGGTCGCTGTCGAACCCCAGCAGGAAGTCCGGCGAAGACAGGTGGAAGAAGCTCAGTGCGTGGGACTGGATCCATTGTGCGAGGGTAATCATGCGGCGGAGGAGTTCCGCCGTTTCGGGGATCCCCACCGCGAGAATGGCATCGCCGGCCTTCGCAGAGGTGATCAGGTGGCTCGTGGGACAGATCCCGCAAATCCTCGAGGTGATACCCGCCATCTCCCACATCAGTCGGCCTTCACAGAACTTCTCGAAGCCGCGGAACTCATTGACGTGAAACCGCGCGTCCGCCACCGATCCGTCGTCATTCATCCGGATGGTGATCTTCGCATGGCCTTCGATTCTCGTGACGGGCGCGATGGTGATAGTCTTCGACATACGATCCTCAGTGAGTATTCAGAGTCAACCCTGCTGTGCGCGGCTCATCCATACCGGAGATACACCGACGAGAAGGCGGGCATGCGTCCTTCCAGAAGTTCTTTGATCGCGAACCAGATGGTGTCCGCCGTCGGAGGACACCCGTGGATGTACGCATCGACGGTGATGATTTCGTGAAGCGGGTGCGCCGTGGCCATCAGCTCCGCGATCGTCGGATAGTCCCGGGGCACCTGCGGCGTCACATCGGCAAGCTCGACATAGGCCCGGTTGAGCACGGCCTCCCGGTCGTGCGCGTTGCGGAGCGCGGTCACGTTCCCCGAGACCGCACAATCGCCAAAGGAGACCACGAACCGGGAGTTCCGGCGGATCAGCTTCGCTTCTTCTTCGTTTTCATTGTTCGTCACCGCGCCTTCGACCAGCGTCACGTCGACATCGCGCGGAAACTCTTTGATGTCCGCAAGCGGAGAATGGACCAGCTCGATCTTGTCGGCGAGCTCGATCAGGCGCTCGTCCATGTCAAGGAACGACATGTGGCACCCCGAACATCCTCCCAGCCAGACGGTGGCAACTCGTGGTTTCATCGGCCCGAGGCTCCTATTCCTCTTCGTGGATGTTGACCCACTCGCGTTTGAGACGAGCGGTGACGATGTATTTCAGGAAATCGGTCTTCTTCTCCATCTCGGCCACGTTTTCCCCCTTGGCCACGAGAGCACCCGTCGGACAGACGAGCACGCACTTTCCGCAGGAGGTGCAGGATTCAGACTCACCCCACGGCTGGTTCAGATCGGCGATAATCGTGCAGGAGATGCCGCGGTTCGCGATATCCCAGACATGAGCGCCTTCCACCTCGTGGCACACGCGGACGCAGCGGTTGCAGAGGACGCAGCGGTTCCGGTCGATGATAAAATCCTGGTGCGTCGCATCGACCGTCTTCCGCGGATACAGATACGGGAAGCGTGTATGCGTGAGGCCGACTTCGTAAGCGAGATTCTGGAGTTCACAGTGATTGTTGACGATACAGACGGCGCACTGATGGTTTCCCTCGGATGCGAGGAGCTCGATGATCGTCCGGCGGTGGCGCTTCAGGCGGTCGGTGTTGGTGCGTATGACCATCCCTTCCTGCGGCCGTGTGGTGCAGGCGGGGAACAGTTTCGACGAGCCTTCAATCTCCACAAGGCAGAGCCTGCAGGCGCCGGTATCGGTGAGACCGTCAAGATGGCAAAGCGTCGGTATCCGGATCCCATGCTGGGTCGCGATCTCGAGAATGGACTCGTCATCGTTTCCGCTGACCTGCTCGCCATCAATTGTGAGTGTAAGGATAGCCATGATCGTTCCTGTTATGCGTGCTGAGGTCCGGATCCGTTGCCGGAAGGCACAAAGCCCTCCGCGGGGATGAGGAGCTTTTCGTATTCGTGGCGGAAGAATCGCAGCGTGGAAAGTACCGGGTTGGGCGCCGACTGACCCAGACCGCACAGGCTGGTCTCCTTCACCATCATGCAGAGCTCTTCCAGGAGGTCGAGGTCGGCCTTCGTCCCTTTCCCCATGCTGATCTTGTCCAGAAGCTTGTAGATGTGCACGGTGCCGACCCTGCAAGGAATGCACTTTCCGCACGATTCATCCATGCAGAAATCCATGAAGTACTTCGCAACGTCGACCATCCCCGACGTCGAGTCCATGACGATCAGCCCGCCGCTTCCCATGATGGAACCGACGGTCGCCAGTGATTCGTAGTCCACGGGAAGATCGAGGTGCTCCTTCGGGATGCAGCCGCCTGAAGGGCCGCCGGTCTGCGCCGCCTTGAACTCCGTGCCTTCCGGCGTCCCCCCGCCGATATCGAAAATGATCGTCCGCAACGGGATGCCCATCGGCACTTCAATCAGTCCCGTGTTCCGGATATTGCCGGCGAGCGCAAACACCTTCGTGCCCGTGCTCTTCGGCGTCCCGATGGACGCAAACCATCCGCTCCCCTGCCGGATGATCGGAGACACATTCGCGTAGGTCTCAACGTTGTTGATCAGCGTCGGCATTCCCCAGAGGCCTCGTTCCGACGGATACGGCGGACGGGGACGGGGACGGCCGCGCTTGCCTTCGATCGACCGGAGCAATGCAGTTTCTTCTCCGCACACGAACGCCCCGGCGCCGATCCGGAGGTCGATCCTGAAGTTGAAGGTCGAGTCGAAGATCCTGTTGCCCAGGAGCCCGAGGCGCTCCGCGTGTTTGATCGCCAGGCGGAGTCTCTCGATCGCCAGCGGATATTCCGCGCGGACATAAATGAACCCCTGGCTCGCCCCGATGGCGTAACCGGCAATTGCCATCCCTTCGAGGATCCGGTGCGGATCTCCTTCCAGCACCGAACGATCCATGAACGCGCCGGGATCACCCTCATCCGCGTTGCAGACGACGTACTTCTGGTCGGCTTTAGCCTTGCGCACGATCCCCCACTTCAGGCCGGTCGGATACCCTGCTCCGCCGCGCCCGCGCAATCCACTCTTCCGGATCTCCTCGATCACATCAGGGGGTTGCATCTCCGACACGACCTTGGCGAGCGCTTCGTACCCGTCTGCCGCGATGTACTCCTCGATGCTCTCCGCGTTGATGCGTCCGCAATTCTCCAGAACCACTTTGCGCTGGGAAGCGAAGAACGGAGCGTTGTTGTCGAGGAGATGGTCGCTGACCTTGTTCCCCTTGACGATGTGGTCCTCGACAATTTTTCTGCCCGTGGCCTCGTCGACACGCTCGTACACGCTGCCGTCGGACGACACTTTCACGAGAGGTCCTTCACCGCACAACCCCATGCACCCTGTCCCGAGAACTTCGATTTCTTTGTCCAGACCCTGTTCAACGAGCGCCTTTTTGATCGAATCGCGGGCCGCATAACTGCCGCAGGACACACACCCGGCGGCGGCGCAATACAAAATGCGGTCGCGAAATTTCTTCTGGCGTTCACGTTCGGTCTCAGCGAGCTCACGCAGATCTTCGACAGTCATGCTGCCACCTCCGCCGGCTGTTCCTGCCATTTCTTGATCCGGTCGACTGCGCTCTCCGGGGTCAGTTTCCCTGCGACGTGGTCGTCAACGACGGCGACAGGCGCAAGGCCGCACGAGCCAACACACCGGGCCGAAACCAGCGACACTTTGTTGTCGGTCGTGGTCTCGCCGAACTTGCACTGGCAATGATGTTCAACCGCCTTCTGAATCGCCGCCGCACCCTTGACATAGCATGCCGTTCCCATGCACAACACGAAGGTGTGTTCGCCCTTGGGCTTCAGGGTGAAGAAATGATAGAAGGTCGCAACACCGTAGACGCGGCTCAACGGGAGTTTCAATGCACGGGCGATATAAATGAGCAGTTCGTCCTCGAGGAAACCGAAGATCCCCTGCGCGGCGTGAAGAACTTCGATCAGCGCGTCGCCGCTGTTATGGTGCTTCGTGATGGCGCGGTCGAGCAGCTTGTACCGATTGTCGCCGCGTGGTTGCTCGGAAGGTGTTTTCAATGGAGTTCGTTGATGATGTATGATCCGGGACGGGCAATTGACGCCGAAAAAACTCAACAGCCCATCAACAGTGCAATTGGCATGCCATCGAAAATCTCAGTTTCCGGCGTTGTTCACCTATGCAGAATCATGCTCGAACGGTTCCTTTTCACAAATGGGAATTCTCGCGCGTAGCAAAACTCATCAACAACGATCTTCTTGAGATGCAGAAGGAGAGCTTTGAGACGTGGAAGTGAGAATGGAAGTGGAGAATCCGATGGAGGTCGTCAGCGGGCCGGCTTCGTCTTCATCGCCTGGTCGAACAGCCACTGCGCCCACGCATCCATTCCCTGGTTTGTAAGCGCGGATGTCTCAAAGACGACAAGATGAGGATTGATCGAAAAGGCATTCTTGCGGAGGACGTCGGGACGCGCGTTGATGTATGGAACAAGGTCGATCTTGTTGATGAGGAGAACCGCGGCGTTGCGAAACATTGCCGGATACTTCAACGGCTTGTCGTCTCCTTCCGTCGTGCTTGCAACAACCACCTTCACGTTTTCGCCAAGGTCGTAGTTCGCGGGACAGACGAGGTTCCCGACGTTCTCGATCACCAGAAGGTCGAGCTCGGCGAGCTTGATCGACTGCAAGGCCTCATGGACAAGGTTCGCCTCGAGGTGGCAGCCGCCCCGGGTGACAATCTGAACCGCCGGGATCCCGGAACGTTCGATGCGGCGCGCATCGATGTCCGTCTGCACGTCTCCCTCGATAACGGCGAGTCGCGTCTTCCCCTTCAGCAGATCGATCGTCTTTTCCAGGATGGTGGTTTTTCCCGCACCCGGCGAACTCACCATGTTGATGACATAGACGCCGTGGTCGGTGAAGAGCGTCCGGTTGCGGAGGGCGACCTCATCATTCTTCTCAAGGACCTTGCGCTCGATGGTGACGACACTCATCGCACACCTTTCTCTGCATCATCCACTTCGACTTCCACAACGCGCATCTCGGTGCCGCCGGTGATCTCTGCGTCCATGCTCCCGCACGACGCACAAAGGAGCGTTCCGTCTTCCGGGCTCGAAATCGCCCCGCAGGTCCGGCAGCGGATGGTGAACGGGACATTCTCGATGACCAGCGTGGCTGCGGGAAACGGAGACTCGCTGGCGACAGCCTCGAAACAGAACTTCAAGGAATCCGGGACAATTCCCGCCTGCGCGCCGATCGACACTTTGACGCTGCGGACGAACGGTCGCTCCCCTTCGGGGACGTACCGCCCGACGATGGACAGAATGTTTTCCGCGATGGAGAGCTCATGCACGGCCCTGCTCACTGCTCCTTCTGCTTGGTCCCGTCTTCCTGCCAATCGATGCCGTACCACAGAACATACCCGTCGCCGCCGCTGTCTTCGTCAAGGCTGACATAGGTATCGCCCGCCAGCCATTGCCAGAAACGGGGTTCGGATTCCTTCACTTCGCCGAAGCGGGACGTCAGGTACGTATGGAGAGCGACCGTGTTTTTCTCACCTCTCGTCATAATGATGATCCCGGAAAAGAGGCCGTTGTTGAATTCAAACTCACAGTCCTCAAGTTTCGCCTCCCCGAGATGATCGACCGGCACTTTCACCTGGTCGGCGCGCTCGTCGAGCTCGGAGGACTGGAAGGCCTCGACCCGCTGGATGCGATCATACGGCGTCCCCCAGGTGAACCCGGGAAATCCGGGACCGGACTGCGCCGCGGTGGTCGCCGTCAACCCGATCGCCAGAAAGAAGGGTTGAACGATCAGCAATGAGCAGTGAAACCTCATGGCCGAAGCCACTCCTCCAACGAATGCAAGCGTTACGGATCATGGTAGCGAACCCATCCCTGAATTGCAATTGGGCCGGAGCATCTCTATTATAGAAGATCAGAGAATCTCTCTCGTCCTTCATGTCGACGATCGACAACACCACGACAGGTCTGAAGTCTCGCCTGGATGCCGCCCGCACGGACGCCATCCGGCAGTTCCGCACCGATCGGGACGGCTCACGACTCTGCACGGTCATGACGCAGGCCATGGACCGCGCCCTGTGCGATGCACACGCCCTTCTTCCGGATGAGGAGAGGGAGCGGATTTCGATTCTCGCCCTCGGCGGCTACGGCCGGGGCGAGCTCTTCCCGCATTCCGACGTCGACGTCATGATTCTGGTCCCCGGTGCAGAAGAGACGTCCCCCGCAGGCACGACGGCAAAGGAGTTTCTCCACTCCCTTTGGAATGCCGGGTTCACCGTCGGACACAGCGTGCGGACGATCGATGAAGCGCTCATGCAGTATGGCGTCGCCATCGATGCCTGGATCTCGATGCTGGAAGGCAGGCTGGTGTGCGGCAACGCCGGACTCGCCGACGCACTTCGCGACGCGTTCCGGAAGAAGATGCGCGCCTCCGACAAGCACTGGTTCATCGCTTCAACGCTCGAAGAAGCCGCCGCGAGGCACGCCCGCTACGGGAGCTCGGTGAAGTTGCTTGAGCCGAATGTCAAGAAAAGCGCGGGCGGACTTCGCGACCTTCACACCGTCTATTGGCTCTACCGCGGCTGCGAGGACAGGATTATCGACTTTCCTTCTCCGGGAAAGCCTTCGACGCTCGGGTTTCTCGACACGTTGCACGCGGAGCACGTGCTCGGCGACGAGACGCATCACGCCACGAAGGCGGCCGTGGAATTCATGTTCCGCGTCCGCAGCGCGATGCACTCCGAGCGCGACGCGCCGAACGAAACGCTCGAATACACCCTCCAGCGCACCGTCGCCGAATCGCTCGGCTACAGCGAGGAGGGCCCCCTCCGCTCCGTCGAAGTGTTCATGCGCGAGTATTACCGGCATGCACGCACCATCCACAGTCTGTTCCACCAGCTCGGCGGCCGGTTTCACGATCAACTGCTTCCGCCCCGGCGGATCTGGAACCGCGGGAAAAAGGCCGGCAGCATTTTCCGCCTTCGGGAAGAGACGCTTGTCCTGGAGGATACCTCGTCGCAGGCCCTTACGGCAGACCAGGTGCTCGAGGCCTTCGACCTTGCCGCCGAGAATGAAGTGGAACTCGATATGTCGCTGCGGGGAGCGATCGAACATGCCGCTCCTCTTGTGACGCCGGCCACGGGTCCGACGGAAACCGCCAGCGCCGCGCTCCGAAAGATCTTCCTTTCCCCCCGTGTCGGATCGACGCTCCGTGCGATGAACGATGCGGGCGTCCTCGGCCGCTTGATCCCGGAATTCGGCGATCTCATCGCCTTCTTCCAGCACAACGTCTATCATTATTATACGGCCGACGAGCATACGCTGATCGCCCTGGCAAACGCCGAAGCGCTCCGCGAGAAGCAGGGTTTCCTGCATGAAGTCTTCAGGACGCTGCGGCGCAGGGAATTGCTCTACCTCGCGATCCTTCTCCACGACATCGCCAAACCGCTGGGCGTTTCCGATCATGAAATCACCGGCGTTCCCATCGCGAAGGAGATCGTGCGACGCATCGGTTTCCCGGAGCTCGCCGACGACGTCGGGTTTCTTGTGAGGCATCATCTGTTCATGGAGCAGATCGCGTTCAGACGGAACATCAACGATCCGGCCACGATCAGGGAGTTCGCGGGGAAATTCGAGAATCCCTCCCTCCTCGAATATCTCTATCTGCTGACATTTGCGGACCTCTCAGCCGTCAATCCGGGGGTCTGGACGGAGTGGAAGGCCTTGATGCTGCAGGAGCTCTACCAGCGTACGTCGGAAGTCCTCCTGCAGAATCTCAAAGGCGAAGAGGTGGATCGCCTGCATTCCGTCCGGAAGGAGGAGAAGAAGCAGGACATCGTGCGCCGGCTCGCTTCCGAATTCCCGGAGGAGACCATCAAGAAGCATCTTGACGGGATCCCCAACGCGGCATACACGTCAGTGTTTGCCGCATCGGACATCGGCAAGCACATTCGCCTCGGCACGATGAGAGAAGGTGCCGATCTCCTGTTCGAGGCCGGCGAGGGGTGGACCGAAGTGACGATCATTGCGCCGGACGCTCCCGGGGCGCTTTCGAAATTCTGCGCGGTCCTTGCGGCAAACGATGCATCCATTTTCACGGCGGACGTGTTCACGCGCGACGACGGGACGATCTTTGACCGGTTCCGCGTCCACGATATTTCTTCTGGAGGAGTGCTCTCCGAGAAAGGCTGCACGAAGATCAAGGAGGACGTACGAAAAGTCCTCACCGGCGCCATCGACATCGATCAGCTCTTTCTGGAGCATCACCGGAAATGGAAACGTCGTCCCAAGAAGCCGACCAACCCGAATACCCGGACCGATGTCCAGTTTGAGGACACGCCTTCCTTCACGATCATCGATGTCTACGCGGCCGACCGTGTGGGGTTCCTCTATCGCGTGACCGAGACGATTTCACGCGCCGGTCTCGACATCTCCTTCGCGAAGATCGCAACACGCGTGGATGGCATCATCGACGCCTTCTATGTCCGCGAGCGCAGCACCGGTCGGCCGATCACCGACCCGTTGCGCAAAAGAGAAGTCGCCCGCTCGATCATGGCGACACTGCAGAGCATGGCCCTCAGGGAGCTCACCGGCGAGTAAACTATGGCCACCGCACGCCAAACCGGATCCACCGATCCCCGCCTCCGACCCATCGGCGTCTTTGACAGCGGCATTGGAGGGCTGACGGTGGTCAGAGCGCTGACCGAGAAACTCCCTCATGAGAACATCGTGTACTTCGGCGACACGGCGCGTGTCCCGTATGGACCGAAATCTCCCGAGGTCGTCCGCGAATACGCCGCGGACGACATCAAGGTCCTCCTCCATCATGATGTGAAGATGATCGTCGTCGCGTGCAACACCGTTTCCGCCGTGGCGCTCGACGTGGTTCAACGGCTCGCGCGTGTTCCGGTGATCGGCGTCATCGTGCCAGGCGCCGAGGCCGCGGCCCGTGTCACGAAGAAAAAGAGGATCGGCGTGATCGGCACCTACGCCACCATCAACAGCAATTCCTACACGAACGCCCTGCGCCAGGTGGACGACGATGTGGAGACGTTCCCTCAGCCCTGCCCCCTGTTTGTTCCTCTGGCCGAAGAAGGGTGGATCGATCACCCGGTAACACATCTTGTTGCCAGGGAATACATTTTCCCGCTGACGCTCCAGAAGATCGACACGCTTATCCTCGGGTGCACACACTACCCCGTCCTGCGGAAAGCCATCGCTGATGTCGTCGGACCGTCTGTCACGCTGGTCGACTCCGGGGCCGCCACGGCGGGGGAAGTTGTACGCGTTCTGGCCGACAAGGATCTGCTCAACTCCAGCAAACAGCAACCGAATCTTCAGTTTTTCGTAAGCGACATCCCCGCCAAATTCACAGAAGTCGGCGAACGATTCCTCGGTCATACCCTCGGCCGGGTACGGAAAGTCGCCTTCGACTAGCCGCTGAATTTTCTTTCCACCCTTCGGAAAACCTCAGCCCCCGCAGTATTAATATATAGAGCACCTCTCCCCCACACTCATTAGGGGATTCCATGAGCATCGCAATCAGCGCGACCGGCGTGTGCAAGACATACTCGGCTGGCCTCTCTCGGCGGTCATCGGTCACCGCATTGAGCAATGTTTCGTTTTGCCTGCATTCAGGAGAGATCATCGCCGTAGTCGGCCCATCAGGAGCGGGCAAGACGACTCTTCTGCGAACCATCATGGGCGAGATCGCTGTGACGAGGGGGCTGATCCTGCGATTCGGAGAGACCTCAGTCCCGAAAGGGTGGCATCGAATGGCCGGCTATGCTCCTGAAGGTGGCATCCTCACTGCGCGGATCACCGGTCGGGATCTGTTGCGATCGAGCGGTCGGGCGCACGGGATGAATGGAAAGCCGCTTGAGGATGCCGTAGTCCGAATTCTCGATGCGTTCGGTCTTGCTCCCTTCGCAGACACGCCGGGCTGGAGGTATTCATACGGAATCGAGGCACGTCTCTCCCTTGCACGCGCGTTTATCCATCAGCCCAAACTTGTTGTGTTGGACAACCCTGCGCGGGGACTTGACGATTCAGGAAGAAGCCGGCTCAAGCGGATGCTGGAGAAAAGCAGAACGAGTGGGGCGGCGATCATTCTTGCTTCCTGCGAACTCTCCGACCTGGAAGCGATCGCAGACAGGATTCTTGTCCTCCAGCACGGAATTGTTACCGCTCAAGGAAGACCACGAGAACTCTATCCGGCGGACACCGCGTTCACGGTCCAGGTAACGCGCGATCCGCTGCTTTCTCCAGGATGGAAGTTCGTGCGCAACGGTGAGGGGTGGTATTCCATGGTCAGCGGCCGATCACAGCTGGATTTGCTTCTTCATGCGCTAACCTGTCGGGGCATTACCCCGGAAGCGATCGCTCCTGTGCGATGCGCGGGACAGGGACTCTTCGCCGCGCAGTTGTAGCGTTCCACCTTTCTACATTGGCATCGCCAGCACCACAACGCACCTGGCCTCATAGAGATTTCCGCCGTCCGCTTCCACCGCCTGCAGAAGAACGATATACATGCCCACCGGCGCTCGTATGCCGTCATCTCTTTTCCCATCCCAAACAAGGACACCCTGTAGGGTCCCGGGGTCGTGATCGGCGAGCCGCCGGATCCGTCGACCCCGAACGTCATACACGTATGCCGAGATCGTGGCGACCCTAAGCGGAATGGCATAGCGTATCAGCGCGACATCGTTCACACCATCGCCATTTGGCGAGAATGGATTGGGCGAGCAATTAAGGCCGAGGGTGTGCACTGAGGTCGACGCATAGACGCTGTTCTGTTTGCCGGGCGTTCCTCCCATAAGAGAAGTACTTGAAGTCCAACTCCGGGGATCGCTGGATGGCAATGACGGACCGATCCGTTCGAGTGAACGGCCCGTCGCGCTGACAAGCGAAGGATTGTGCCAGCTCGATCGGTACGCAACGCTGTCGATGGTAGCACCTGTGTGATCCTTGATGACGATCATGTCCTCGTCATTGTTGAGGGAAGGAAAACCCGGCACCTGGATCACAGGGCACGGTAATCGTCCGTACTTCGCGACGATCCCTGTTGAATCGTTGGTGAGAACGGCAAAGGATGATGGAGGCACGATGCATGCGACCTTCGCAATCGCGTGTTTTGCGGTGGTGTCGGCGTCGTTGACCGTCCATCGGCAAAGCATGATTGTGTCGGAACAGACGTTCAAGAGTTCCACCCATTCCGGCTCATGGGGGGCCGGGGCGAACATGATCTCGTTGACGACCAAAGCACCTCGATCATAGGAAATGGGCATTGACAGCTCTGCCGAATCGTTGCCGGGATTCTCGTCACCAGGGCATGACACTGAAGCGATAAGAGCTCCGCCTGGCGCGTGTGGCTGGATGGAGAAATCGATCCACGTCGAATCGCCCGGTTCGAGAGTGTATGACAACGATCTTGTCCCGAGAGTGCGAACCGGCCGGAACACGGAGTCGGCGTCCGACCGAAGAAATAGGGACACATCAAAGGAAGACACCGCCGTCGTTCCCTCGTTTCGGATTCTCGCCCTAACGGCCGTTTGCAGAGTATCGGAGCCCGGCGATTCGATGACGGGACCGCACGCAAGATCAAAGGCACACTCTCCCCTCACTTCAATATCGTCAATGCGGAATGTGCCGGTGGAGCCTGATGCCGTCGGCACGACTCTCCAGCGAATCCGTATCGGCGAGCCGGAACGGAGAGCAGGAGGAATTTCGACGTCGCACAGTTCGTACGAAGTGCTGCCGGAGAAACGGAGAGTGTCGCTGATCGTCGTGAATGAAGCGCCCGTGAAGTCGAGGGCGAAATCAACCACGATGCCCGCTCCAAAGGTACTCGATCTCCTTGTCCAGAAGGCAATGTGCGCCGGGAGATCGTTGCCGCCGCCCATCACGGGAGAGAGAATCCACTGCGCCACAGTCGCGTTCGTGCACTGCAGTGCATTCGGGCTCGAACGAGAAGAAGAGTTTGTGGTGAAGAAATCCGATTGTCCGGCGATCCGTGATTGCGATGAGCTCCACCCCGGGGGAAGCGCCGGCGGCGAGACGCTGTCGAAAGTTTGCCGGAAGATGAGAACATCAGCATTGGATTCCCCGTGGATCGCGAGGACAAGAACTCCGATCAGAATGATTGGTCGCATGATCTCTCCATGATGAACCAGGCCCCATAGGACTCCCATACTTATTACTCCGGCAATGCCATTTTTCCGAACAATCGTTGATTTTCTCGAAAGGAATTCCTAAAATCGATCAGGAGATACCCAAAACATGGCAAATAAGCGGATTCTCTGTGTCGATGATGATGCCGATCTGAGGCACATCGTCAGAGAAGCACTTCAGCATGAGGGATACGAGGTCACGGAGGCACAAAACGGGGAGGAAGCAATTGATCGGCTGGGCAGCACGGTGTACGATCTTGTGCTTCTGGACGTCGTCATGCCCGGACCGTCGGGGATGGACGTATTGCGGTTCTTGAGTTCGAAGGGAAACAAAACGCCGATTGCCATGATCACGGGAAAAGCCGGCTTCACGCTGGCAACGGAGAGTTACATGCTGGGGGCAGTGGAGTATATCACGAAGCCGTTCAGCACCGATTTCCTGATTGATGCGGTCAAAAGGCTCACCAAAAAGGGGTGAGCGCTGGAAGGGCCAGGCCCGGGCCTGGCCCCGCCCTGTCCCCAGAAACACAAACGGCGCCCGATCTCTCGGCCGCCGTTCATGGGAATCGTTGATATGCCGATCGCGCGTTACGTCCCCGCGCTGTAATCGTTCATGTACTGTTCCTGGTCCTTCGTCAGCTTGTCGATCTTGATCCCCTGCGTCGACAGCTTCACCATCGCGATCTCCTGGTCCTGCTCGGTCGGTATATCGTGCACCGTCTTCTCGAGCGCCTTCCCCTTCTTGTGAAGCTCGACGATGCGGAGCTGCGACATGAACTGATTCGCGAACGACATGTCCATGACTTCCGAAGGATGCCCTTCGGCCGCTGCAAGATTCACGAGTCGTCCCTGCGCAAGAAGATAGATCCTGCGTCCGTTCTTCAACACGACCTCTTCGTTGTTCGGCCTGATCTCGCGCTTGGTCTTCGTCAGCTTTGCGAGGTCGACAAGGTTCACTTCGCAATCGTAGTGGCCGGTGTTGCAGACAATCGCGCCGTCCTTCATCGAGGCAAAATGCGACTTCGTGATGATGTCCTTGACGCCGGTCGCGGTGATAAACACGTCGCCGATCTTCGCGGCGTCGTCCATCTTCATTACGCGGAAACCTTCGAGCGTCGCTTTCAACGCAGCGGTCGGCTTGACCTCCGTGATGATCACGTTCGCGCCGAGCCCCTTCGCTCGAAGCGCGACGCCTTTCCCGCAATGTCCGAATCCCGCAACCACAATGTTTTTCCCTGCGAGGAGGACACTCGTCGCACGCAGAATACCGTCAAGCGTTGATTGCCCTGTCCCGTAGACGTTGTCAAAATCCCACTTCGTCTCGGCATCGTTGACGGCGATGACGGGATACTTCAGCTCTCCGTCGGCCGCCATGGCGCGAAGGCGATGCACGCCGGTCGTCGTTTCCTCGGTGCCGCCGATGACGTACTTCCGGGCGAGGTCCTGATACTTCTTGTGGATCGTGAAGATCAGGTCTGCGCCGTCATCGAGCGTGAGGTTGGGATTCATGGCGATGGTCTGGTCGATGCACCAGTAGAACTCTTCGACGCTGAGGCCGTGCCACGCGAAAATCGAAACACCTTCCTTCGCGAGCGCCGCCGCCACCGCATCGTTCGTGGAGAGCGGATTGCATCCGCTCCAGCTCACCTGAGCGCCGGCCGCGACGAATGTCCGCACAAGCACGGCGGTCTCTTTGGTCACATGGAGACACCCGGCAATCCGGTATCCCTTGAAGGGCTTGGTCTTCGCATACTTTTCCCGCAGTGCCATCAACACCGGCATCCGCGATTCCGCCCATTCGATGAGCTTCCCGCCGTCCTCGGCAAGTCCGAGGTCGGCGACTTTGTAGCTTCCGCGTTTCGAATCCATAGGTTCCTGAAAGTGAGTGAGCGAATTCGGCACCGACTACCGCACTCCGCGCAGGAGAGTGTCGACCAGGTCGAGTTTCTCCCACGTGAATTCCTTTTCCTTCCTTCCGAAGTGACCGTATGCGGCCGTCTTGCGGTAGATCGGACGGAGAAGATCGAGCCGTTTGATGATCCCGCGGGGAGTCATGTCCACATCCTTCATGATGATCTTTTCGATCTCCATGTCGGGGATTCGTCCCGTTCCGAGGGTGTTGACGTTGATCGAAATCGGTTCGGCGACGCCGATCGCGTAGGACACCTGGATCAGGCACTCTTCCGCCAAACCGGACGCGACGACGTTCTTCGCGAGATGGCGCGAGGCGTACGCGGCGCTGCGGTCGACCTTCGACGGGTCCTTGCCGGAGAACGCTCCACCGCCGTGCGGGGCCCTGCCGCCGTACGTATCGACAATAATTTTCCGTCCGGTCAGGCCGGTATCGCCGTGCGGACCGCCGATTTCAAATCTACCCGTGGGATTGACGTAGATGATGGTCTTCTTGTCAACATATTCCTTCGGGATGGCTTCTCCTATGACGTGGCGCACAACGTCCGCGTAGATCTTCTTCTGGGAGACGTCGTGATCGTGCTGCGTCGAGACCACCACCGTATGCACGCGGCTCGCCCGCCGCTGGTTGTATTCGATCGTGACCTGCGACTTCGCGTCCGGGCGAAGGTACGGCATCAGTTTCGGCTCTTTCTTCCGGATGTCGGAGAGTCGCTTCACGAGCCGGTGCGCAAACACGATCGGCATCGGCATGAATTCAGGCGTTTCGTTCGTCGCGTAGCCAAACATCATCCCCTGGTCGCCTGCGCCTCCGGTGTCCACGCCCATCGCGATGTCGCGCGACTGCGAGTGGATGGAGGAAATGACGGAGCAGGAATCCGCGTCGAAACGGTACTCGGCCTTCGTGTAGCCGATGTCCCGGATCACCTGACGCACGATGTCCTGCACTTCGATGTACGCCGACGTGGTGATCTCCCCGCCGACGAGCGCGAGTCCCGTCGTCACGAACGATTCGCACGCGACCCGTCCGTGCTTGTCTTTCGCCAGGATGGCATCAAGGATTGCATCGGAGATTTGATCACACACTTTGTCGGGATGGCCTTCAGACACTGATTCCGACGTGAAAAGATACGACATGGGCGACCTCATTGATGTTCTATTCAGAAAGATGGGCTTGCGGCGGATCAGTCCGTTTCGATCTCGGACGACCCCCCGACATTAAAACGCTTGAAGCTGCCGGTGACGACAGACTCGTTTCCGATGATGGAATTATCGAGCAGGACGCGGCTGACCCGCGCACCCTGACTGATGATGGAATTTCTGACCACCGCCTCGGAGATCTCCGCATGATCGCCGACCGACGCGAACGGCCCGATAACGCAGTTCGACAGGACGGCCGACGGGGCGATAAACACAGGCTGATTGATCACGACTCCCGGAAGCTCGTGCGCTGAGTGTGTCTGGGAAAGCAGCGCCCGATTGGTCGCCAGCAGCGTCTCCGGCTTCCCGCAGTCGTACCACCCTTCCACGGGGAACGTCTTTATCTTCTCCCCGCGCGTGATCATCAACTGCAGGGCGTCCGTCAGCTGGTATTCCCCCTTGGTCCGGATATCTTTGCTGACCAGCTCTTCGAGGCACTGTGTGAGCAGCGCGGGCCGGCGGATGAAGTATAGTCCAACAACCGCGAGGCGGCTGACCGGTTGCTCCGGCTTCTCGATCAACTGCGTAATGTACCCGTTTTCGACCACGGCGACGCCGAACCGCCTCGGGTCGTTCACCACCTTCACGCCGAGCGACGATACCGGCGCTGCAAGCACTTCCGCCAGGGACACATCGAAAATTGTGTCCCCAAGGATAATCAAAATGGGATCGTTCGAGAAGGTGTGGCGCGAAAGATAGATCGCATGCCCCAATCCCATGCGGTCTTCCTGCTCGACAAAATCGAATTGGATCTCGGGGTACGTTCTTGTAAGATAATCAAAAATCTTGTCCCCCATGTGACCCACGACAACAGTCGCTTCCAGGATCCCTTCGGCCTTGATTTTATCAATGATGTGGCCGAGGATCGGCTTTCCAGCCACCGCGAGGAGAACCTTGGGGAGAGCGAACGTGTGGGGACGAAGCCGAGAGCCGACACCAGCGACCGGAATTATTGCGCGCATGCACCTTCGAGGATGAGGGGAACGGTGGTATTCCAGGATTTCTGATGATTCTACGCAAGAATTGTGGCAAAAGCAAGAAGTTTGCGATTTTGCATCTCGGGCGCTTTCTGTCTATATTCACGAGTAATTGAGCCAACCCAGCCGCTCCATGGCACTCAAAAAGCCGACCCGCAGTTCAATAACGACATCTAGAAAACAGCAACACGTTGATCTTGTCCTCCAAAAGGACGTGCGTTTCAAGTCGAAAACTACGGGTCTCGAGAGATTCTCCTTCATCCATAACGCTCTTCCGGAGATCGGATCCGGCGAAATCGATACCTCGGTTGAATTCCTGGGAAAACGCCTGCGTGCCCCGCTCATCGTCTCCTCGATGACCGGGGGATATCAGGGTGCCCGGGAGATCAATCGAGGAATCGCATCCGTTTGTGCGGAATGCGGTCTCGCGATGGGTGTGGGAAGTCAACGCCAGGCATTGGAGGACCATCGATTTCACTCGACGTTCAGCGTCGTCCGAGAAGTTTCCGGGGAGATACCGGTCATTGCAAACATCGGTGCGGCGCAGGTTGCCCGGATGAAATCCAGCGACGACGCCGTGCGCCTCATCGACCTGGTGCATGCCGATGCGCTCGCTGTGCATTTGAACCCCCTCCAGGAGTTGCTCCAGCCTGAAGGTGAACCCGATTTCCGGGGAGTCCTCGAAGGGATCGCCATGCTGGTCAAGTCACTCCGCGTCCCTGTCATCGTGAAGGAAATCGGCGCTGGAATTTCCGCGGATGTCGCAGAACGTTTGCTTGGCGTAGGCGTTCGATGCATCGACGTCGCAGGGGCAGGCGGAACAAGTTGGGCCGGCGTGGAAGCCCTGCGCTCGAAAGACAAGGAATTCGCTTCACGGTTTTGGGATTGGGGAATCCCGACAGCAGATGCTCTTCGACAGGTTGCCACGTTGCGTCGTGCCGGGCACACGTTCACTTTAGTCAGCTCGGGAGGGATCACGTCGGGCCGGGCAATCGCGGTTTCGATCGCCCTTGGAGCGGACCTTGCGGCTTCGGCTCGTCCGATCCTGCAGGCGCTCACGAACAAAGGCGCGCGTGGCGCGACCGCGCTCATCGCCGATTGGATGAAAGAACTGCGCGCGATCATGTTTCTCACGGGCTCGCGCACGGTGCGCGATCTTCAGAGCGTTCCGTTGCAGGAAGACCAGGCATGAACGACGACTCGCTCGCGCGCTACGCCGACACACTGCGGTCCATGATCGACCGCCGCACCCGGGCACTTGCATGGAAAGGAAAATCTTCCACGCTCCGTGCCGCCTGCGCCCACGTACTGGAGGGCGGCGGAAAGAGAATCAGGGGAATGCTTGTTCTGCTCTCCTGCCGGTCCGTCGGCGGGACTGTTCGCCGCTCGCTTGATGCGGCGGTCGCGATCGAAGCGATGCACGACTTCACGCTCGTCCACGATGACATCATGGACAACGCGGATTCGAGGCGCGGCAGGCCGACCGTGCACAAGCGGTGGAACGCGAACACGGCGATTCTCGCAGGGGATGTTCTCCTCGGGCTCGCGTATCGCAGTCTTCTGGGGTGCCCCGGTGATCGTCGCGGCCGGCTGGTCGACGTGTTCACGGAGGGGTTGATCGACGTGTGTGACGGTCAGGGGATGGATATGGAACTCGCGCGGCGGACGGATGTCTCGCTTGCCGAGTACTTCGCAATGATCGAAAAGAAGACGGGAGCTCTTATCGCGACTTCCGCGGAAATGGGGGGCCTGATTGGCGGAGGAACCCCGGCGGAAGTCCGGGCGCTGCGGAAGTTCGGTCACTATCTTGGACGCGCGTTTCAGCTTCAGGACGATCTGCTGGATGTGGTCGCCGACGAGAAACAGCTGGGGAAGCCGATCGGCGGAGACATCGTGGAGGGAAAGAAGACGTTTCTCCTGATCTCCGCCGCCGGGCGGGCGCAAGGCGCGGACAAAGAGCTCATCGATCGGGTGTTGCGCCGCGAAGTCCAGCGCGATGTTGTCGGAGCAGTCACCGATCTGTTTCAGCGCTACGGGATTCTCGAGGACGCGGAGCGCAGGATCCTCCACGACACCAGGACGGCATCCCGCGCGCTTGACGCCCTGCGGCCGTCGCGGCCCGTCGCCGTCTTGCGGTGGCTTGCCGGTGCCCTCGTTCATCGAGCATCGTGAGGCGTGATGGTCGAACGCACCGTGACAATCAAGAACCGCACCGGACTCCACACACGTCCTGCGGCCATGCTGGTGAAAGTGGCGGCGAAATATCAATCCGATTTTTTCATCCGCAAGGACTCCTTTGAGATCAACGGCAAAAGTATTATCGGCGTCATGACCCTGGCCGCGGAACAAGGAGCGACGCTCGTGTTTCGCTTCGAGGGACCGGACGAGCAGGAAGCCGCCGAAGCCGTCATCGCACTCGTTGAACGAGGTTTCGATGAAGAGTGACGAGCCGATCATTATCGAGCACAAGCCATCCGGGGAAATTACCTTCCGCGGCGTCGGCGCCGCGCCCGGCATCGCCGTCGGTCCGGCGTATCTCTACAGCAAGGCAATCCCGCATGTCGAGATGAAGGCGGTCGCGCCGGAGGAAGTGGAGTCCGAACTCGAGCGCCTCAAGGGCGCCGTTGCCCGTTCGGAAAAAGAGCTGCAGAAGATCCTTGCCTTCGCGGAGCTGAAGCTCGGCGCGCAGAACGCGAAGATCTTCGAAGCGCAAATCATGATCCTCGGCGACGGCATCCTGATGGGGACGATCGAGGAACGGATCCGTCACGAACTGCACAACGCGGAATATGTCGTCTTCGACGAGATCGGGAAATACAAGAAGCTGATGCTCGCCGCGCCGGACGAATACATGCACGAGCGCGCGCACGACGTCGAAGACGTCATGAACAGGATCATCCGCAACATCCAGGACCAGAAGCTCTTCTCGAAGCTGGAAGGAGAGACGATCGTCGTCGCGGAAAACCTCACCCCCGCCGACACGGTGATCTTCAGCAGGAACCAGATCCTGGGCTACGCCACCGATCTCGGCGGCGTAACATCTCATGCCGCGATCATTTCCCGCTCGCTCAAACTGCCCGCCGTCGTCGGCCTGCGCCTCGCAACGCGACATATCCAGACGGGCGACATTCTCGCGATCGACGGGTACTCGGGAATCGCCGTCCTCAAACCCGAGCCGGCAACTCTCGACGCTCTCCAACAGAAGGCGCAGCGGTTCCGCCATTTCGAAGAACAGCTCGTCGACATCGCCCGCCTGGAGGCGGAAACGCCGGACCACCGGAAAATCGAGCTCTCCTCCAACATCGAGTTCCCCGAGGAAGTCGAGTTCGCGATGGAGAAGGGAACAGCGGGGGTCGGTCTCTACCGGACCGAGAGCCAGCTTCTCGCGAAGGGGACATACCCGACGGAAGAAGAGCAGTACGAGGTCTACAAGTCGGTCGCCGAAAGCCTCTACCCCCAGCCGGTCATTTTCCGGACCTTCGACATCGGCGGGGACAAAGTCCTTCCCGATTCCACACGCGAGCAGAATCCCTTCCTCGGCTGGCGGGGCATTCGTGTCATGCTCGACCGTCCCGAACTGTTCCTGACGCAGCTCCGCGCCATCCTGCGCGCAAGCACGAAGAAGAACGTGCGCATCATGTTCCCTATGGTGTCGAAACTCCACGAGATCCACTCCTCCCGCGTCCTGCTTGAACGTGCGAAAAGCGACCTGCGCGCCCAGTCACTTCCGTTCGACGAGAAGATGAAGCTCGGTGTGATGATCGAAGTCCCGTCTGCGGCCATTATCGCCGAGGACATCGCCGCCGAAGTGGATTTCCTCAGCATCGGGACCAACGATCTCATCCAGTACCTCCTCGCGGTCGACAGGGACAACAGTTCGGTGTCGGAGCTGTATCAGCAATTCAATCCCGCCGTCATCCGCACGTTGAAGATGATCATCGATGCCGGTCACAAGAAACACGTCTGGATCGGCATGTGCGGGGAAATGGCGAGCGACCCGATTGCGACGGTCCTCCTGCTCGGCCTCGGCATCGACGAGCTGAGCGTGAACCCGGCAGCGCTTCCGGAAATCAAGAAGATCATCCGGTCGGTGAAGTTCAAAGATGCAAAGCGCGTCGCCGACAAGATCGTCGCGTTTTCCACCGAGGAAGAGATCAAGGAGTATCTTGCCAGCATCGTGAAGAACAAGGTTCCCGAAATTCCACTTGAATAGACGGAGAGTACCATGACGGTTGAGCAGATCCAAGGCGTCGATCGTTCCAATATGCTGGGCCTGATCAAGGCGTTCCCGGACAACATTGCGGAAGCCATGCGCATCGGCTACGAAACGGGCGCGAAGATCAACGCCCGGGGAATTCACAACATCGTGCTGTGCGGGCTGGGAGGGTCGGCGATCGGCGGCGATCTGCTCAAGAGCTATCTCGCCGACGAACTCGATGTCCCGTTCCAGGTAAACCGGCATTACACGTTGCCAGGGTTCGTCGGACCGTCGTCGCTGGTCATCATCTCCAGTTATTCGGGAAATACGGAAGAGACCACGACCGCTCATCGCGAGGCCCTTCGGCGCAAGGCAAAGATCCTCTGCATTTCGTCCAACGGCATCACGGAGCAGGTCGCGAAGAACAAGAAGACGCCATTCATAAAGATCCCGGGAGGCCTGCCTCCTCGAGCCGCGCTTGCGTATTCCTTCTTTCCTCTCCTGATCGCCCTCGGGAAATCGGGGTTCATCAAAGACCGGAAACGGGACATCATGGAAACAATCGGGCTCTTGAGGGAAAAGGGGCCGTCGTATGCCGATCTCAACCCCGACGTGAACCCGGCGTTGAAACTCGCGGGGCAACTGCAAGGACGGTTGGGAGTCTTCTATTCTTCCACCGAACGCTTCGACGCGGTGAATACGCGGTGGCGGGGGCAGATGGCCGAGAACGGGAAGACCCTCACGTTCGGCAACGTCCTCCCGGAGATGAACCACAACGAGCTCGTCGGCTGGAAGGTCCTGACCAACCTGATGCGCGAGACGCAGGTGGTGTTCCTGCGCGACAAGGAGGACCATCCGCGCGTGCAGAAACGCATGGACGTCACGATCGACGTCCTGCGGCGCTACACCGACCGCATCCTCGAAGTGCACAGCGAGGGCCGATCCCTTCTCGCGCGGATGTTCTCGCTGATCCATCTCGGGGATTGGACGAGCTTCTACCTGGCCGTCCTCAACGGCGTCGATCCCACTCCGGTGGAGGTCATCGATCATTTAAAGAGTGAATTGGGAAAGGTGTAAGGAGATGAGGCTCAGCAAGGAACAGCGGATCGCGCTTGTCGTGGCGATCTTCGCGCTCGCGCTCATCGTGCTGGTCACCGTCTTCCGGAACGGCACCTCCTGGTAGCCGGTTGCAACTCCCGGCCATTGATGCTATCTTGCAAAGGACCCGCATGACCATCGGCGGTCTTCGACTGTGCAGGAGGAAGTGAGGATGAAGTCCTGGACTCTGGCCTTTCTCATACTGTTCCTGTTCCCCGCCGCGGCAACCTCGCAATTCTATTTCTTCGGACGGAACAAAGTCCAGTACACGGACTTCGAGTGGCACGTCCTGAAGACCAAGCATTTCGACATCTACTATTATCCGGAGATGAAGGATCTCGCCGAGTACGGCGCATCCTTCGCCGAGGAGAGCTACACTCTTCTCGAGAAGAAATTCAACCATTCCGTCAACTCGCGCATCCCCCTCATCTTCTACAGCTCCCACCTCCACTTCGAGCAAACCAATACCACTGCCGGGTTCATCCCCGAGGGCGTCGGCGGGTTCTTTGAGTTCGTGAAAGGACGGGTCGTCATCCCTGCCGATGGTTCGATCGCGCAGTTCCGACACGTGATCAGGCACGAGCTGGTCCACGTCTTCACCACGAGCAAGATCTACCGCGTGCTCTCCGAGCACAGGAAATCGAGCGACCGCTTTCCTCCGCTCTGGTTCACCGAAGGACTCGCCGAATACTGGTCCACCGACTGGGATTCCCAGGGCGAGATGGTCATGCGCGATGCGGTGCTGAACGGCACCGTTGCAGGGCTCGACGACATGGACCGCATCTACGGATCGTTCCAGATGTACAAGGAAGGGCAGAATGCGCTGCAGTTCCTCTCGGAGCGGTATGGCGAAGAGAAGATCCTTGCCCTCATGGAGAATTTTTGGAAGGAAACCTCGTTCAGCGACGTCTTCAAAATCACCATCGGGAAGAACTACCGGGAATTCGATGAGGAATGGCTGTACGCACTGCGGAAAGAGTACTACCCCCTCCTTCAGGATGAGGATGTCCCCAGCCGCGCATCGCGTCCGATCGCGCGGGAGGGATTCAATTCGAAACCGGTGGTGATGGAAGTGGATTCCCTGCGCGAGGTCCTGTTCATCGCCAACCGGACGGGATACACGGGCATCTATGAGAAGAACCTGTCATCCAGAGACCCGGAAGACGATGGTGAGCAGATCATCGAAGGGGAACGAAGCGATGAATTTGAAGCATTCCACCTGCTCCGCGGGAGAATCGATGTTACGAAGCATGGGATCCTCGCGTTCACGACCAAGAGCGGAGAGAACGATGTCCTCTACCTGTACGACGTGAGGAAGGGAGACGTCCTCCGGTCGTTCCGATGGCCGAACATCGTCAGTGTCGGGTCGGTCTCCTGGGCGCCTGACGGCATGCGTCTCGCGTTCTCCGCGATCGACAAAGGCGGCAAGAGCGATCTGTATATGCTGAACACGGAAACAGGCGACACGACCCGCCTCACCAATGATTACTACGACGACCGGGATCCCGCATGGTCGCCGGACGGATCGGTGATCGCGTTCAGTTCGGACAGGACGTCGTACGGGTCACGCGGGACCTACAACCTTTTTCTGTACACGATCGCCACGGGTTCGATCGACTATCTCACTTATGGTCCCTCGAGCGACGACTCCCCGGCGTGGTCGAAGGACGGGAAGCTTCTTGCCTTTACTTCCGACGCCGGCGGTGTCCAGAATATCTGGGCGATGGACATGCACCAGGACCTCACGGGACCGACGAGGACCATCAAACAGATCACGCGGTTCACGACGTCGGCGTTTGATCCGGCGTGGGATTCGTCCGGCGATCTCGTCTTTTCGACATTTGAAAAGTACAGTTTCCAGATCCGGTCGCTGAAGAAGGTCAGCGCGGCGTTCGATACCTCGTCCATCTCGCATACCATCGACCTGTCATCACGCGAAGAGCAATGGCGGCCCCGACGGATCGCGGGCTTGTCCTCGCTCCAGCGCCTGCGCTATGCCGGCGAGTACAGTCTGGACATCGCACAGAGCGCGATATCGACAGACCCGGTGTTCGGCACGACGGGCGGCGCCATCCTGTCCCTGAGCGACATCCTGGGGAACGAAGAGTATTATTTCCTTCTCTATAACACGGCGCAAACGCAGTCGGAATTTCTCTCGAGCTTCAACATCGCGATCTCCAGGATCTCGCTTGGCCAGAGAACCAACTACGCCTATGGCGTCTTCCGGTTTGCCGGACGGCGCTACGATCTGACGGACAAGGATGAGTTCTACTACGAGCGTGTCTTCGGTGCGTATTTTACCCTCAGCTATCCCCTGACCAGGTTCGAACGGATCGAAGCCACCACGAGCATCAGCAATTCATCGAAGCTCGCCGACGTTGCGATCGCCGAAAGGAAAGCGCTGCTGCTTTCCAATTCCCTCTCGTTCGTTCATGACAACACTATCTGGGGACCGACCGGGCCACTCGACGGCAGCAGATTCAACCTTACGCTCGCCTATACCTCCGACGTCCAGTATTCGAACGTGGATTATGTGACGATCATTGCCGATTACCGGAACTATATCCGGCTCGCGACGAGGAGCGCCTTCGCCACCCGGCTCTGGCTCTTCTACAATCACGGGAAGGAGTCTCGTCAGTTTGTGATGGGCGGAAGCTGGGACCTCCGGGGGTACCCCTTGTGGAGCCTCCATGGTGAGAAGCTCTGGCTGGTAAGCAACGAATTGCGTTTCCCGTTTGTCGACCAACTCGCCTTCAAATTCCCGTTCGGCGGGATCGGCTTCTGGGGGATCCGGGGAGCGTTGTTCTTCGATGCCGGCGCTGTCTGGGACACGCAGTACACGGAGACACTCGGCAGCATGGGCGGCGGCCTCCGCCTGAATCTCGGCGGCATTCTCGTTCTCCGGTTCGATGTCGGCAAGCGCATCGAGAACAACTTCACGACGATCGAGAATGATTGGTTTACGCAATTTTTCTTCGGATGGGACTTTTAGCCGTGATGAGGCGTTGAGGAGACTTTGAAAGCGTGAGAGTGCGAGAGTGAGGGAGCGCGAGAGTGTGAGACAGCAAGATTTTGGGACTGTAGAACTCTGAGAATGTGAGCCGACAATAAATATGCACCGCTTTCTTCCTACATCCTCCATCCTCCTTCCTACTCTTAGCCGAATCCACGGATCGCTTTCTGCATACTCCTTACTGCATACTGCCTGCTTTCTGCTCTGTCTTGTCCTCGTCAGCTGTGGTGGTCTTCGCATCGAGCGTTCGATCATCGTCCGGCCTGGAGATGTCCTGACGTACGGCGGGAACAATCAGCGCACGGCGGACTACGATTCGTCGATCCCCGATTCTCTGGTCGAATATTGGGAGAAGGATCTCTCTGCGGGGATGGGGAGCGGATCACCCCTCTTGCTCGATAGCATGGTGGTCGGAGGATCGCTTCGCGGCGAGCTGTATGCCATTAATATCCGAACAGGAAAGCTGGTCGGTTCGATCAGACTCGATGACGCCACCCCGGGTTCGCCGGCGATCGATGCCAATGTCGTCGTTCTCCCGATGAGCGGCGGGAACGAATCGATGGAGGCGTACAATCTCAATGACGGTCGGACCGTCTGGCGCAAGAAATATGAAGACGTCGAGATGTCGCCGTTGCTCATCGCGAAGCGGGTCTATTTCGGCACGATCGCGGGATCGATTTACTGCATCGAGCGTATTTCCGGCGACGTCGTCTGGAAGTACGAGCTGCCCGATAACCGGCGGTTCAACGGGTTCCATGCTCTCCCCGCGGCGAATGATTCTCTTCTCTTCTTTGGATGCGACGACGGTTCGCTCTATGCCCTCAGAATCTCGGATGGCGCACTGCGCTGGAATACTCCAGTCGACGGTCCGATTGTCGGGGGAACGGCGCTGATGGGCGACGACGTCGTGGCGACAACCCTGCCCGGAAGCGTCATTGCAATCAATCCGGCCACCGGGGCGATACGATGGACGTCCTCCACAGGATCGGCGCTGTACGCACCGCCAGCGGTTTGCGGCGACACGGTGGTCGTTGGTGGCATTGACGGGGTCATGCATGCCATCGACGGCCGCGACGGCAAGGAAATCTGGAAAACCAATCTCGACGGGCCCGTGAACGCCGGAGCGGCGATCGCGGGCGGAAAAGTCTTCGTCGGAACGCTAAAGAAGATCTTCTTCGCGTTGAGCCTCGCCGACGGACACATCATCTTCTCGAAGGAATTGGACGGGCGCGTCAAATCCCCGGCGGTCGTCGGCTACGAAAGAGTGTTTGTCTCAACGGATGAATTCACCCTCTTCTGTTTCGGAAAGGCGGCGCGATGAGAGTTCTTCCGTTTGCCGTAGCGGCATTGGTGGGAACCGGGGTCGCGGCCGCGGGCGTCCCGGACTCCACCAGGGCCTCACTCACAGTGGAGACACCCCGACGACGCGCGCTCGTGATCGTTGATTCCTCAATGAAGGGCTACACGCCATTGACCATCGACACGCTTGTCGCCGGGATGCACGAGGTCCGGCTTCTCGCGTTGCCGGTGACACGATGGGCCGAAGGTCCGGTCTTCGACACGGTCAGTCTCCGGCAGGGTGAGCATCGAACGCTCGAATACGCGCTGCCGCCGACTTTCAGACTGTCGTCCGCCCCTTCGGGAGCAACGGCCTGGAAAGGAGCCACCAGCTTGGGCGTCACCCCTCTCACGCTCCCGATGAAGAGCGTCCTTCCCGGGGATTCTCTCATCCTGCGTGAGAACGGATTTGAGGAGGCAATGGTGACCGTTCCGGATACCTTGCACAACGACCTCATGGTGCCGCTTAGACGGCTCTGGGCCCCTGAAGCGTTGTCCGAGCCCATGGAGGTCGCAAAGAACGGTGAACAGACGTCGATCCATCTGCTCGGACCGATCGCGGGAGCAGTGATAGCAGGCACGATTTCGGCTTTCTGCAAGATCCACGCGGACGATGTGAACAATCAATACCTTGCGACAGGAGATGGCACTCTACTAAGAGAAGTGCGGCGTTATGATCTCCTGTCGGCGATAACGCTCGTGGTTGCGGAAACCGGGATGGCGCTGCTCGCCTATTTCCTTCTGAATCCCTGACGGAAATCGTTCGGAACGCATGATTTCCTTGACTTTGTTGAATACACCACCTATATTTTTCGGAACGTGCGCGTCTGATCGTACGACCGTTCATCCCCTACTATGACTGACGGCATACTCCCTGCGACTGTAAAGGAGGACGTTGAGTTCCTGAAAAACGTCCCCATCCTCAGCGACCTCGAACCGGTTGATCTTGAAACGATCGCCCGCGTGGGCATGAGGAAGAAGTACAAGAAGGGCAGCATCATTCTCCTGGAGGAGGAAGCGGGGGCGGCGTTGTTCGTGATCGTGAACGGCAAGGTCAAGATTGTCAGGATGGATGATGACGGGCGCGAAGTGATCCTCTCGATTCTTGGTGAGAGCGATTTCTTCGGTGAGATGGCGATTCTGGACGGGCTGGCGCGTTCCGCCAGCGTCGTTGCCATCACCAAGTCCGAGCTCTTCATGATCCACCGGCGGGATTTCCTGAAGCTGTTGCATGATTTCCCCTCGGTCGCGATCGCTCTGCTCAAGGAATTGACGAATCGTCTGCGCAAAGCGGACGCGCAGATCAAAAGTTTATCGTTGAAGGATGCGTCCGGCCGCGTCGCCAATGTCGTGCTTCAGCTGGCAGACGAAATCGGCCGGATCCGCAAGGGCCGTGTGGAGATCGACGAGCTTCCCCTGCAGCAGGATCTCGCCAACATGGCGGGCACGTCCCGGGAAACGATTTCGAGGATGATCCACGCCTTCATCAAGGAGGGGCACCTCGACATCGAACGCGGAAAGCTTATCATCAACGACTACGAAAAATTCAAGACGCGTTATCTCTAAGGTGCGCGCCTCCGTTCTTTCCAACGAGTCAGCCGGCGTCGAATGGGCGGGAAAGCCGATCTACATCTTCACACGACGTATTCCGACGGCGCTCTCACTCCCCACGACCTCCTGATCCATGCAGCTCGGGCCGGTCTGACCATCATCAGCATCACGGACCATGACAATACCGGGGCTTTGCACGAGGCCGTCGAATTCGGCGCCTCCTTCGGTATCGAGGTGATCGCGGGTGTGGAGCTCAGCACGACGGTCGATGCCCAGGACATTCATCTCCTCGGGTATTTCATCGATCCGGAGAATGCGACGTTGCAGGAGCACCTCGCGGTGTTCCGCGTGGAGCGGAAACGGAGGGCGGAGCGCATTGTGCAGAAGCTTCACCAGCTGAAGCTCCCTCTCCCCTTCGAAGCGGTCCTTGCACGGGCCGGGACGGCGTCGATCGGTCGCCCGCATATCGCGGCGGCGCTTGTTGATGAAGGCCTCGTGGAGAACTATCAGTCGGCGTTCGCGAGATACCTCGGTTTCGGAAAACCGGCGTATGAACGCAAGTACCAGGTCCCCCCTCGCGAAGCAATCCGGATGGTTGCTGACGCAGGAGGGCTTTCCTTTGTTGCTCACCCGGGCAATGCTGTCGATGAACGGGTGATGCTTGCTCTCATCAAAGAAGGCGTTGACGGCATCGAGGTGGTGCATCCGTCGCACAGCGGTGAACGTGAAGCGTACTACCGCGGCATCGCAGAAGAGTATTTTCTTCTGACCAGCGGTGGTTCCGATTTTCACGGGGGAAAACGCAATGACCTCGATGTCCTCGGCAGGTATACTATTCCTGCGGACGTGGTGGAAATGATGCGCCGCCGTCTGCGGTGATCAAGACATCCTTCACATCAGGAACAATACTCGTGCGCACAGTCCAGGGTGTGCTCTCGGCCGGAGGATTGCGCTTCGGCATCGTTGTCAGCAGATTCAACGCGCTCGTCACCGGGCGGCTGCTGGACGGGGCGGTCGACTGTCTGCTCCGCCACGGGGCGTCCGAGGATGCTCTCACCACCGTGTACTGCCCGGGGGCATTTGAAATTCCACAGGTCGCCCAGCAGATGGCGCGCAGCGGCAGGTTTGACGGCGTGATCTGTCTCGGGTGCGTCATCCGGGGGGAAACACCGCACTTCGACTACATCGCGGCGGAAGTCGCCAAGGGGATTGGCCAGATTGCGCTGCAGACAAATATCCCGACCGCGTTCGGTGTCCTGACGACGGATACGCTGGAACAGGCGCTGGAACGGGCGGGAGCCAAGGCGGGAAATAAGGGGTGGGATGCGGCGATCACGGCCATCGAGCTTGTTCAGCTCGCGCGTGCACTTCAGGGGGGGCCCGCTGAAAAGCGGTCGTGATGGTCTGGCTATGAAGAGAGGACTTCAAGGGCATATGAGCGTGGGGAGATGGGTTGTGCTGGGAATGATCTGCGCTTCGACGGTGTCGGCGTTCGCACAGGGTGTCGGCACCTGGCGGAACTACACGTCGATGAAGAACGTGACCGCCCTGGCGCGTGCCGGCTCGGACTATTGGGCATCGACCTCCGGCGGACTTTTCCGCTGGTCGCCCGGCAACAACTCTCTCCTTCGCCTCACCAGCGCCGACGGCCTACAAAGTATCGCCCTCACCTCCGTCGCCGTCGACTCCGACGGTTACGTCTGGAGCGGCTCCACCACCGGCTACCTTCATGTGTACCAGCCTTCAACCGGATCCATCCGCGTCGTCTCCGATCTCGCAAATACAAACCAGGTCAACAAACAGATCGATGAGCTGATCGTTTCCGGCGACACGGTCCTTGTCTGCACCGAATTCGGCCTGAGCATTTTCCGCCGGTCGAAGTTCGAGTTCGGCGACTCGTTCACACGCTTCGGCTCCATCCCGACGGGCACGCGCATTGCCGTGGTCAGCGCGGCGATCGCCAACGGCAGAGTTTGGGCCGGCATCACGGATGAAGGGACCCAGAACCCTCTCAACCGCATTGCCTCGGCGCCGCTCGATGGTTCCAACCTGCTCGTGCCCGACGCGTGGACGCTCGAGACGCTCGGCAGCGGATCGGGCTACCCGACGGCCCTCGTGGCATTCAACGGGACGGTCTACGCCGGCATGACCGACGGGCTCTATGTGCGTACCCCGGCAGGCTGGAATGTCGTTCCTGCATTCAGCGGTCAGTCAATCGTCGCCCTGACAGTTTCGGGATCCCACCTCATCGTGGCGACAACGGGGACGCAATTGTTTGCCGTCGCCACGGATAGTTCCTCGGCGCCATTTGGGCCCGTCCTCGCATACCCGCCGACGTCGATCGGTAGTGCCCAGGGCTCATCGCCGAACCCCGTCGTCGGAACGAACGGCGGAGGGATGTACACCTACGTCAACAACTTGTGGTCCGCTCACCTGCCGAACGGGCCGAACTCAAACGAGTTCACCAGCGTCGGAGTGGATGCCCACGGCGTGGTCTGGGGTGCCACCGGGCCCAATCATGGGACCGGCATCAACCGCTTCGACGGAACCACGTGGACGGCATTGACGAAGTCCAATAGCGTGCTCCCTGAGGACCAGTACTACAAGATCTCCATCGGGTGCAACGGGTCCGTGTGGGCGAGTTCGTGGGGCTGGGGGTATGTGGAAATTCCGAACGGTTCGACCACGGTTGACTCTTCGCACATTTACAATACGAATGTCGGGATGGTCGGCATCTCCAACAACACCAACTTCATCGTCGGCAGCAACGTCGTGTGCGACGGCAATGGCAATACCTGGGCGGCCGTCCTCAGCGCGCTGGACAAGAACATCCTGGCGGTACGCACGCCGGATGGGAAATGGCACCACCTCCCTATCTACTACGGCGGCGTGAAGATCACCAACCTGGTGCTCTATGCCGTCGATCGGGTTCTGGCCGTTGACGGGTATGACAATCTCTGGGCCGTTTCGCGGGACCCGGCCAACATGGGGGTGCTCTGTATGCAGAACGGCGGCGCGCTCGACAGCGTCAGCAACCTCTTGCTGAGGAGTTCGAACGGCCTGCCGAGCGATAACGTCACGTCGGTCGTCGTGGATATGGACAACACGGTCTGGATCGGGACCGACCGCGGGATCGCGATTGTCCTTGACCCGTCGAGCCCCGCCAATTCGATCGCGGCGTACAAACCGCTTCTCGGGGAAAGCATTAATACCATTGCCATCGACCCGCTGAATCAAAAATGGGTGGGCACGCCGGAAGGCGTGGTGGTTCTGTCCCCCGACGGCACACAGGTCATTACGTCGTATACCGTGGAGACGACGCAGGGCAAACTCATCGACAACAATGTGCAGAGCATCGCCGTCGACCCCAAGACGGGCGCGGTGTATTTCGCCTCCCTGTCGGGTCTCGCAAGCCTGTACACCACCGCGGCGGCGCCTGTGGAAACCGACCAGGGTTTCAAAGTCTACCCGAATCCGTTCCGATTGCCCGCGACGACATCCCTGACGATTGACGGGCTCCTTGCCAATTCGAAGATCAAGATCCTCACGATCAACGGTCGTCTCGTCAGGGACCTGACCACCGACGGCGGGAGGATCGGCTCCTGGGATGGCCGGGACAATGGAGGAAGCCTCGTGTCGTCGGGCGTCTATTTCATTATCGGGTACACGGACGACGGGAATACCGTCAAGGGAAAAGTGGCGGTCTTGCGACGTTAGGGCCGTTCCAACAAACTGATTGTACGGAAAGGCTCTTGAATTGCATGTTGGAGGGGCACGGGGAATCAATCACCAACGAGTGTGTCCCGGGATGGCCGGACCGGGACCGCAGGTGCAACAATCCATCGGCCACAGTCACTTCGATACAAGATGTAAGGAGGCGTGGATTTGGACAACAACGGCTACAAAGATGAGATCTTCACGAAACGGGTGAGGGCGGGAAAGCGCACTTACTTCTTCGATGTGAAGGCTACAAAATCCGAAAAGGATTTTTACATTACGATCACCGAAAGCAAGCGGATCGGTGACGACGAATACGAAAAGCACAAGATCTTTCTGTACAAGGAAGACTTCGAGAAGTTCCGCGAGGCGCTGGACGAGACGGTCGAGCACGTCCAGACGCAGCTCCTGGAGCACGGAGAGCCGGCTGCGGTCGCAAAGACCGAAGCGTGATCGCTGATCGTACACTCCTGTTCCTCAGAGATCGAGCGTCATTCTCTTCAACAACGATTCTTTAAGTGACGCCGGCAAGAAGCCACAGGCTGCCGACCCGTTCCCGCGAGGACTTCCCCGTGAGGATGGGGTGACTTCGACGCTCTGAGTACACATCCATTTCCCGCCGCTCTACCTCCCCTCGGCGTGGTTTGCACGTGCCGCGTCACGACGTTGTGTCGTGGCGCCGGCGTTTCTTTGCCTGCCGCCTTCCGGGGATGACGGGCGCGGATCCTCTTTCTCTCGAGGTGCCATGAGCTGGCTGTACGCCGTGAGCATGCGGGATCATCAGGTTCGCACGAACACTCCCCCTGCGATGGCCGATGCCATCGGCGTGATCTCAACGCCCGGTCTCTTCGTCGCGGTGGGGGGAAATCCGCGCACGGCATTTTTCCACCACGACAAAGATTCCTCCACCGGTTGGGTGGTCGTCGGTCTCGGCATCTCGCGGAGCGAATCGGACGCCCACATCCTTACACGGTCCGAATGGGACCGGCTGCTGGCGGGCAAGGAATTCGAACCAGCCCGCCTCGACGGCCATTTTGCGGTTCTCCGATGGACAGGCAACCACCTCGAGTGCTTCACCGACCAACTTGGACTTCGTGCGCTCTACCATGCGGAGGGCAGTGACGGGATCCACCTTTCCACAAGAATCGACTGGCTCGCGCGCGCGACCGATCATACCGACCCGGATTTCGAGGCACTCGGAAGCCGATGGATGATGTTCAATCAGGTTTCGTATGCGTCCTGCGTGAGAGGGATCGAGCGAATCGGCCCCCGTGGATACGCGCTCTTTCGAGAAGGCACGCTCATCCGGAGCGGCTCCACACTTTGGTCGCCCGATTTCGAGCCGGATACACCGGAGCATGCCGAAGAGCTCCTCCGCGGATACCTGCGGTGCGCTGCGTCTCAGCCTGAAGCGCCGTCTCTCGGGCTGTCGGGCGGCGTAGACTCTCGCCTCCTGCTTTCGCTCGTCTCGAGCATGTCACTTGACAGGTTTGGCGTGCACACGTTCGGGGCCGGGGACGATCCGGACGTCCTGATCGCGCGCCGCATCTCTTCCACCCTTGAAGTCCCTTCCCAGTATCTTCATGATCCTCTCCCGGATGTCCAGACGTGCCTGCAAGGCATAGGCGCGTTTGTTTCCCAAACGTTGCTCGTGGAACCGGTCACGTCGTATGCGAAACTGCGATACTACCCGAAACTGCACGATTCAGGCCGCTTCTTGATCGATGGCGGATTCGGAGAGATCGCACGCAGGCAATACCTCAATCGTGTCGTCAGACTCGGCCCCACGGCGCTTCGCCGCCGGGACGTGCCGAACTTGTACCGGCTCATGCGCTCACCGCGTGCCGACATCTTCTCCCGGGATGCAACCCGACATCTCGAGTTCGGTGCGCAGCGGAGCCTTCAGGACGCCATCCAACTGATGCCGGCGGTCGAAAAGATCGGCGTCGAGAACTTTGTTGATCTGCTGGCCTTGAGGACGAGGATTCCCAATTATGGAGCACCCGAACAGGGGCGCCTCGACGCAGAAATCATCAACCTCATGCCGTTGGTCCAACCCTCGTTCCTCCGTGCAATCTTCGGAATACCACCGAAGGTCCGATCGAATGCCGGCCTGTATTGCGATATGATCCGCCGGGCGAATCCCCTTCTTGCCCGGTTCCCGCTGGCAAAAGGCGGCTACATCCACAGGTTTGGTCTGTCATCGAACCTGAGCTGGCTCTCCCTAAAATTGAAATCGAGGGTCAGGAGAGGCTTCGTCGATCCCGAGCCTGATCTCCTTCTTGGGAGAATTCGGGAGTTCGTTTTCGACCTTTCTCGCTCATCGTCCGTCGCCTCGAATCCCGCATACGACTCCAAAAAGGTGATCGTGGCCGTCGAGAAGTATTATGGCGGAAACCGATCCTTCAGATCTGTCGTTGATTGGTGGTTGACATTCGAGCTTTGGCGCCGATCTCTTTCCGGATCGATCCTCGGTGGGGGGGTGCGGAAGGTCGGAAGTCCTGAGACCCTCTCATTGTAGCCCTGTCCCATAGAGCTTAATGTCCTCACGGGATGGCTTTTTCTGACAATTTTTCAGGTTTTGCGCAAGTGGTGAGCAAATCCTGGTTGACTATGACGAAATTGCTGGTTATATTGGACTGCTTTGCCCTGCTTGGCGGGGTTGTTCGGTACCTAATGTGACTGTCCTGGAATGGCCTGATGAAGATTCCGGTGGCGGGGTTGCCGGAAGGCGTCCACGAGTTCGAGTTTGACTCTCCTGCCGCTGGATTAGGTCTTGATGGGGGGTTCAAAGAGATCCACGTCGATCTCATTGTTGAGAAGCTGGAGCGAGAGATCCAACTCCAGGGACGTATCGACACCTCGTTCGAGGGGGTGTGTGACCGCTGTCTGAAGCAGATCGTCACACCGCTTTCCCCAGCCTTTGCTTTGCACTACGTTTTTACAGAAGCGGATGCCGGGAGGTTCGATCCGGCGGAGACACTGATTCTTGCGCCGGGGACGGCGTCGGTAGACATCGCCGACGATGTCCGACAGGTTGTCGAGTTGACAGTTCCCTTGAAGATTCTCTGCAAGGACACGTGCAAGGGGTTGTGCCCGCGATGCGGGAAAGACCTGAATGAAGGGCCATGCGACTGCCGGCCCGAACCGATCGACCCGCGATGGGACGCCCTGCGGGGTCTTCGGGCAAATGACCAGGGCGTTCTGGAAGAGTAGCAAGGAGCATAGTCGGTATGCCGAATCCGAAACGTCGACATTCCAAGACCCGCGGCCGGAAACGCCGCACGCATTACAAGGCAACTCCCGCGGCGATTTCGGAATGCCCGAATTGCCATACACAAAAGCTCCCGCATCGAGCCTGCCCGAATTGCGGCTACTATAACGGACGGACCATCACAGTTCCCAAGAAAGCCTGACCTGGCGGGCTCCCCACCCACGGCTTGCCGCACTTCCCCGGCTGCTTGGATTCGCGGACTCCTCCCGGAACCTCGTTGAATCACACCACCTCCAACATACATATCGCGATTGACGCGATGGGCGGCGACTTTGCCCCCGCATGCGTGGTCGAAGGGACGGCGGATGCTCTCCGGGAGCATCCCGGCCGCTTCGCCGCGGTTTTGGTCGGGCGCGAAGAGCGGATCCGTGACGAGATCCGGAAACTTCCTGAAGACGCACAACGGCTCCTCGACGACGGGCAGCGGTGCTCGATCGTGCATGCGAAGGATGTTATCGACATGCACGACAGTCCGACCGCGGCCGTGAAATCCAAGAAAGATTCGTCCATCGGCGTCGGCCTGACCCTCCAGCGCTCGAACCATGCGGACGCGTTTGTGAGCGCCGGGAATACCGGCGCTGTGCTCTCCGCCTCCACGCTGATCCTCGGCCGTCTCAAGCATGTCGGACGCCCGACGATCGGCGCGCTCATCCCGACGGCCAAACGCCCCTGCCTCCTCGTCGATGCCGGCGCGAACGTCGACTGCAAACCCAGACACCTCTTCGAATTCGCCGTCATGGGCGCCCTGTATGTGAAGGCGATGCTCGGCGAAGCAAACCCGAAGGTGGGGCTGCTGAATATCGGCGAAGAGGATTCCAAGGGGAATGAAGCGGTGCAGGCGGCGTATAAACTCCTTGCCGGAAGCCCGCTCAACTTCAAGGGGAATGTGGAAGGGCGGGATGTCTTGAAGGGAGACGTCGACGTCATCGTCTGCGACGGGTTCGTGGGAAACACTCTTCTCAAGTTCGGCGAAAGCATTCCGTCGTTCTTCAAGACGAAATTCACCGCTCTCGCCGCCAAGAGTCTGAAGGACAAGATCATCGCCGGGCTCGCGCGGAACAGCCTCAGGCCGATTCTCAAGGAACTCGACTATCAGGAACACGGCGGCGTCCCCATCCTCGGCGTCGACGGCGTTTCCATCATCGGCCACGGGCGTTCCACGCCGAAGGCCATCAAGAACATGATTTTCCGTGCCGAGGAAATGGTCACCGGAATGGTGCACCAGCAGATCGAAGAATCCCTGGCAGCCGTTCAACCGAGCAGCGACGAGCGCCCGATACCGATCCACACAAGGAAACACGAATGAGCAAGCAACGAGCCACGATCACGGCAGTCGGTCATTATGTCCCGGACAAAATTCTCACCAATGCAGACCTGGAGAAGATCGTCGACACCAGTGATGAGTGGATTCGGACACGGACGGGCATCGTGGAGCGAAGGGTTCTCGAAGAAGGCGGCACCTCCGACATGGCGGCGCGCGCGGTCCAGGCCATGCTGAAGAACCGCGGCATCTCCGCGGATGAAATAGACCTGATCATCTGTGCAACGATCAGCCCCGACATGTTCTTCCCTTCGACGGCGTGCCTGATTCAGGAGAAGATCGGCGCGCGCAATGCATGGGGATTTGACCTCTCGGGCGCCTGCTCCGGATTCGTCTACGGCGTCGCGACTGCCGCGCAATTCATCGAAGCGGGGACATACAAAAAGGTCGTTCTGGTCGGCTCCGACAAGATGACCAGCATTACGGACTACACCGATCGGAACAACTGCATCCTCTTCGGAGACGCCGCAGCAGCGGTATTGGTGGAAGCGTCCGACGATCCCACGTCGGGCATCCTTGACTACCTTCTGTATTCCGATGGTTCCGGCGGCAAATTCCTGAATATGAAGGCGGGCGGCAGCCTGATGCCCGCAAGCCACGAGACGGTCGACAAGCGCCTCCATTATATCTTCCAGGACGGCAAAGCCGTGTTCAAAGTGGCCGTGGTGAAGATGGCCGAAGTCGCGGCGCAAATCATGGCAAAACATCATCTGTCGGGCAACGACATCGATTGGCTCGTCCCCCACCAAGCCAACAAGCGCATCATCGATGCGACGGCGGAACGGATGGGATTGGAGAAGAGCAAAGTGATGGTGAACATCGACAGGTACGGGAACACGACCGCGGCGACGATCCCGCTCTGTCTTTCCGAGTGGTGGCAACAGGGATTGTTAAAGAAAGGGCACAGGCTGGTCTTTGCCAGCTTCGGGGCGGGATACACCTGGGGGTCGGTACTGGTGAAATGGACCGTCGATAACTGCGCCAAAAACTGACATGGCGACGACGGCATGGGTCTTCCCCGGGCAGGGGTCGCAATATGTTGGGATGGGTTCGGATCTCGCTTCGCACAATGCCGAAGCGCGGGCGCTTGTAGAACATGCAGACCGGATCCTCGGTGCATCGCTCAGCTCGGTGATGTTTTCGGGGCCGGAAGACGAACTCCGTCAGACCAGGAACACGCAGCCGGCGATCTTTGTCCATAGCATGATGCTGGTGACCCTGCTGGGGAAGCGCAGGCCGGAGATGGTTGCCGGTCATTCGCTGGGCGAATACACTGCGCTGGTGGTCGCCGGGGCCCTGACGTTCGAAGAAGGATTGAAGCTCGTGCGCTTGCGCGGCGAGCTGATGCATCACGCGGGCGAAGTCGAGCATGGGACCATGGCCGCGGTCATCGGCCTGGATCCTCCTGTCGTCGAGGCCCTGTGCAAGGAAGCCTCAGCCTCCGGCATCGTCCAGCCGGCGAATTTCAATTCGCCCGGGCAGATCGTGATCTCCGGAAGCGTGGAGGGTGTGCGCGCGGCGATGGCACTGGCAAAAACGCGCGGGGCAAAAATGGTCAAAGAGCTCGTCGTCAGCGGCGCGTTTCATTCGCCGCTGATGCGATCGGCCAAGGATGGCCTGCAGAAGGCCCTGGAGAACGTCGCCATTCGCGATGCGGGAATTCCCGTGTACGCGAACGTGACCGCCGAAGCGGTTGTCGACGGCCGGAAGGTCCGGGAGCTCCTGCTCGATCAACTGACGTCTCCCGTCCGTTGGGAAGAGTCGGTGGTACACATGCGGCGCGACGGCGCTGCACGGTTTGTCGAAATAGGACCTGGCAAGGTGCTGCAGGGGCTGATCAAACGGATCGACCCGGAGGCATCAACCCGGGGATTGGACAAGGTTGGGGACATCGCGGGGTTTGAAGCGCCGTGAGTGCTGAAGATCTGCCGCTTATCGTCAAGGGGTACACGATTTCCCCGGAGTTGTTCCGGAAAGGGTTTCCCGCGGGCGGCGGCCCATGTTCCTGCGTTTCACGCTGCTGCCACGGAGGCGTGTACGTCGATCTCAAGGAACGTGAGCGGATCCTCGCCGCAAAGGAACAGGTCAAGGAGCAGATGGACTGGTCCCAGACGCGGGACGACTCCCGGTGGTTCGAAACCGCAGAGCTCGACCACACGGACTTTCCTTCGGGGAAGTGCGTCGGGACACAGGAGATCAACGACAAGTGTGCGTTCCTGGACAGCCGCGGACGGTGCTCGATTCAGCTCGCATCGGTTGCAGCGGGCGATCACAAGTGGGCGCTCAAGCCGTTGTATTGCATTTTGTTTCCGATAGAGATTACGGACAACGTCATCGGCTTTGACGACCTGCTCCAGGAAGAGTCGCAGTGCTGTTCGATCAAGGCGGAATTCGCGACGCCGTTGTTCCGCGCATGCAGGGAAGAGCTCGAACACATTCTTGGCCCGGAAGGCTACGCGATGATTGAAGACCATTACGCAGCGATCCATCACGCAGGCGCGTTGCAGCATCCAAAGGAACAGGCATGAACGGACAACTCTCCGGCAAGGTGGCACTCGTCACGGGTGGAACGCGCGGCATCGGACGCGCAATTGTGGAACGACTCGCGGCTGCAGGCGCCACGGTGGGCTTCACGTACAAGAGTTCGTCTCAGGCGGCCGACGAACTCGTTGCCGCACTGCATGCCCAGGGGAGCACGGCGCAGGCTTTTCAGTCCGACGCCTCCTCCCCGTCGGAAGCCGGAACCGTCGTCGAGCAGTTCATCAAGGCATTCGGCAGGATCGATATCCTCGTCAACAACGCGGGGGTCACCAAGGACGGCCTTCTCATGCGAATGAGCGAGGAGGACTGGGACAGGGTTCTGGACACGAATCTTAAGAGTGTTTTTGCGATGACCAAGGCGGTATGTCGGCCGATGATGGGACAGCGGGCGGGAAAGATCATCAACATCTCGTCCGTCGTCGGTCTGACCGGGAACGCCGGACAATCGAATTACGCCGCCTCGAAAGCGGGGATCCTCGGATTCACCAAATCGGTTGCAAAAGAACTTGCTTCTCGCAATATTCAGGTGAACGCAATCGCCCCGGGCTATGTCGACACCGATATGACCCGTGCCCTCACCGCCGAGCAGACAAAAACCCTCACTGAATTGATACCGTTGAAGCGCACCGCAAAACCGTCGGAGATCGCAGGCGCCGTGGTCTTTTTGGCGTCGCCGGAAGCGGACTATATCACGGGGCAGGTCCTCGCCGTGGACGGCGGCCTAACAATGTAAACAAAGCAACTGTGTTCCACGATAGTACAACATCACTCATAACCAGGAGGCCGCGTCATGGCTGACATTGAAGCAAAGGTCAAGGAGATCATCATCAACAAGCTCGGCGTCGACGAAGCCCAGATCACTCCCGAGGCGTCCTTTACGAACGACCTGGGTGCCGATTCTCTGGATATCGTGGAGCTCGTGATGGACTTTGAGAAGGCCTTCAACTTCAGTATCCCCGACGAAGACTACGAAAACATTAAGACGGTAGGTGAAGCAGTAAAGTACATCTCGGCGAAAAAACCCGCCTGAACGACGTAGTCGGGCAGGCCCGCCTGAACGAAGCAGTCGGGCAGGCCCGCCTGGCGATCCCAATCCCGAAGTTTCCCCGTCCGGGTCCTCCCCGGCCCGAACGGGGAAGTGATCCATCGTCACGATCAAGGCAGGAATTATGAACGGTAAGCGAAGAGTTGTTGTCACCGGCATGGGCGCGCTGACGCCCATCGGCCTCAACATCGCCGAATACTGGAAGAACCTCCAAGCCGGCGTCAGCGGGGCGGCACGCATCACGTATTTTGACACCGCGGCGTTCGACACGAAATTCGCGTGCGAACTGAAGAACTTCAAGGCAACGGAATACCTCGACAGGAAATCGGCCCAGCGCATGGATCCCTTTACACAGTATTCCGTCATCGCCAGCGACCAGGCTGTCAAGGATGCGGGGCTCTCGATGAGCGACGACGATCCGGATCGGTACGGTGTGGTCTTTGGGTCGGGGATCGGAGGGATGGTCACCTATGATGCCCAGTTCCGTAATCTGATGGAAGGCGGTCCGCGCAGGATCAGTCCGTTTTTCATCCCGATGCTGATCCCGGACATCGCCGCAGGTCAGATTTCCATCCGGCACGGCATGAAGGGACCGAACTACGCGACGGTGTCGGCGTGCGCGACCGCATCGCACGCGATCGGCGACGCCTTTCGCATCATCCAGTACGGCGATGCCGACGTCATGGTGTGCGGCGGCGCAGAGGCGCCGATCACGATGATGGGATTGGGCGGCTTCAATTCGATGAGGGCGCTCTCGACCCGGAACGATGCCCCTGAACGTGCAAGCAGGCCCTTCGACAAGGACCGTGACGGGTTTGTCATGGGCGAAGGATCGGGGGCTCTCATCCTTGAAGAACTCGAACACGCCCGCAAACGCCATGCGCGGATCTACACCGAGCTGATTGGTTGCGGATTCACCGCTGATGCGCACCACATCACCGCCCCGCCGGAAGGCGGCGAAGGAGCGGTGCGTTCCATGCAGCGAGCGCTGCGCGACGGCGGAATCCAGCCGAAGGACGTCGACTATGTCAACGTGCACGGGACCTCAACGCCCCCCGGCGACATCAGCGAAACGAAGGCCCTGAAGACGGCGTTCGGCGACCATGCCCGGAGCATGCACGTCAGCTCCACGAAATCGATGACCGGCCACCTCCTCGGCGCCGCCGGAGCGGTGGAAGCCATTGCGACGATTCTGGCGATCGTCCATGACACCATCCCTCCGACCATCAATTATGAGACTCCCGATCCGGAATGCGACCTGAACTACACGCCGAATACCCCGGTGCGGCACCCGGTCCGGTATGGTCTCAGCAACACGTTTGGCTTTGGCGGACACAACGCAACCCTTCTCTTCAAGAAGTTCTCGGAGTAATCGGAGCCTCTTCATGCGGAGAGTGCTCGGAGTCCTCCGTCGATTGATCCTCCCGTCCCGGCGTCACCCGTCCGGGACGGGATCCGCCTCTCCCCTCTCGTCAACCGCGCTTCGTCGTCTCGAGGCAACCCTCGGCTTTACGATCCATGATCCCGCGATCTTCGCGGAGGCCCTCGTGCATCGGTCGTATCTGCAGATGCTCCCGGCAGGCGCACATTCGAACGAACGGCTGGAATTCCTGGGCGATGCGGTGCTGAGCCTTATTGTCGCGGAGTATCTGCACGGGCTGTTCCCGGGCGCGAAGGAAGGGGAACTTACCAAAACACGCTCCCGGTTGGTAAACCGGAAGGCGCTCGCAGTCTACGGCAAGGCGCTCCAGATTGCGGAATTCATCCTTGTCAGCCCGAGTGCCGCACAGTCCATGGACAAGGGAAGCGATGCCATCGTCGCCGATACCGTCGAAGCGCTCATCGCGGCGACCTATCTTGACGCCGGATTCGCGGTCGCCCGGCAGTTCGTGCTGCGGCTCGTCTCGGATGCCTTGAAGAACCGTTCGATCGTCATCACGGACGACAACTACAAGAGCCTGCTTCTCGAGTATGCGCAATCCCGCGGGCTGGGCATTCCCCGTTACGTGATCGTCCGGGAGGAGGGCCCCGATCATGAGCGGACGTTTACCGTGGATGTCCTTCTCGCCAACAACCGGCTGGGAAGCGGGGTGGGAAAGAACAAGAAGAATGCGGAGCAGGCCGCCGCCGCCGAAGCCATACAGGCCCTGACCCGCTCGACGACGACGTAGTCATCCGGCAGGGCGGACCGTGTCAGTGCAGGAGAACATTTGAAGGGAGAAAGCATGGGAATCATCACGGACCACGGCGCCATCGTCAACATTCTCCGCGACGCGCGTACGATCGCGGTGGTCGGCCTGTCGGATCGACCGGAGCGCGACAGCTTCGGCGTCGCGCGGTATCTGCTTTCGCAGAAGTACACAATCATTCCCGTGAACCCGCTCATTCCATCCGTGTTCGGTCTGCCTGCGGTGCCCGACCTGGAACACGTCCACGGATCCGTCGACATCGTCGACATTTTCCGCAGGCCCGAGTTTGTTCCCGAAATCGTCGAGTCGGCCATTCGCATTCACGCCGGCACCGTCTGGATGCAGGCGGGAATCGTTCACCAAGAGGCCGCAGAGCGCGCCAGCGCCGCCGGCCTAAACGTCATCATGGATCGTTGCATCATGGTTGAACACCGGTTCCGCTGATATGCCGACAACGCCCCCTCTCCGGCGATTCGCGCTTGTGGCGGTGCTCCTGCTGACGACCTGGCCGGCAACGGCGTTGTCCCAGGCATCCCGCATGAGCCCCGACGCACCGCTCGGCGTAATCGACACGGTCATCGTGGGCGGAAATACGAAGACCCGGGCGTACGTCATCCTCGACGAGATGTCCCTCCGCAAAGGGGACACTGCTACTTTCGCCGCCATGGAGTACGACAAGAACCGGATCTACGGCCTCGGCCTGTTTACCCGCGTGGATATCGCCTACGATTCCCTTCAGGGGATGCGCTTCCTCTTTGTCGACGTCAACGAGCGGTGGTACCTCATCCCCTACCCGATTTTTGGATTTCGTGACGGCGACGTGAAGCGGCCCTTCGGCGGCGCGGGCTTCCTCCATAATAATGTCGGCGGCAGAAATCAGAAGCTGTACGCGTCCCTCGTGTTCGGGAGCGATCCGTCAGCGGCCCTGTCGTTCAGCGACCCGCTGATCGATCCCGCCCACCGACTGTTCTTTTCCGGTGGACTCTCCTTCAGCAGGGTCCGGAACAAGACCCAGGTCGATGTTCAGACCACGGGACCGTTCGACGAATTGAACTACGACCTGAACGGGACGGTGGGCAAGAGGTTCACGCTGTCGCAAACCGCAGGACTTAACCTCGGGTACCACGCCATCCATGTCACTTCGTGGTATTCCGGTCGGACCGTGTCCAACGACGGCACCGACCGGTTTCCGTATGCGACCGTATTCTACGGTCTTGATTCCCGCGATCTCTATGAGTACGCAAGCCGCGGCGAGTATCTGAGCGCAAGCCTCACAAAGTACGGCTTCGGCGGATCCGCGTTCAACGTCAGCCGGATGTTCGCTGACATGCGCATGTACCGCGAGCTTCCGCTGGGATTCATCGTCGCCTCCCGCCTTTTTGGCAATCTGACCTGGGGTGGCGAGGTCCCCACGTATGCTCATGTCTTTTTCGGCTACGGAGACAGGCTGCGGGGATGGTTCACCACCGTGATCGAGGGGGACGACAATGTGGGGTATACCCTGGAGCTCCGCCATTATCTGTTCCCCCCCCGCTACTTTCGCGTGAACTTCGTTTCGCTCCCGCCCGAGTTCTCGATCCTGCGCTTCGGGATCGCCGCCGCGCTCTTCGCGAACACCGGCACGGCATGGTACCGGGGGGACCGGCTTAGTTGGGAATCTCTGTACTCCGGCTACGGGGGTGGCCTGCATTTTCTTCTTCCGTACAGCCTCGTCGTGCGGGTTGAGTACGCATGGAACCAGTTTCATCACGGCGAATTCATCCTCGACCTGCGCGGTTCAATCTGAACAACCATGGATCACATGCTCGACGATGTCTTTTTTGCCCCGGCCGATCGGATGCATGAGGACCGGATCCAACTTGACGAAGAGGAACGGCGACATCTTATCACGGTGACCCGGCACGGCGTCGGCGACGAGATTACCATCGTCGATGGGGTCGGGGGGGTTTACACTGCGCGCGTCGATCGCATCCAAAAGAAGACCGTCGAATGCCAGGTGCTCTCCCGCACCTCGCAGCAGCACGGGCCACACATCGAGATCGGCGTCGGGCTTCTGAGGAACCCATCGCGCTTCGATCTTCTGGTCGAGAAAGCGACGGAGCTCGGCGTCTCCAGCATTGTCCCGCTCGCGACCGAGCGGGTGCACATCCATCGCACGAAGACCGATCACTGGAACAAAATCGCCCTCTCCGCAATGAAGCAGTCCGGACGAGCATTCCTGCCAACGATCGCAACGCTCACGCCATTCGAGGAGTTCGTGCGTTCCACCCCGAGCTCTGCCCTCGCCCTCATCCCCCACGAACGCGAGAACCATCCTTCCTTGTCACACGTGCTGGCGGCTCATGGGAACGAGGACATTCGTATCTGTATCGGGCCTGAAGGCGGGTTTACCGACAAGGAGGTCGATCAAGCGGTGCAGGCGGGGTTTCACGCGGTGAGCCTGGGGAACTATCGCCTGCGGGCGGAGACGGCGGCGATAGCGGCATTGACACTCTGTGTTTCACATCACGAGGAAATCCAAGAGTAGGAAGTATGAAGTAGGACGTAGGAAGAAATATCGGCCTCACAGTCCCACGGTCTCAAAGTTCCACCTTTCTCACTCCTTCCTCATCTTCTCCTCGACGATCGCCTGCACCTCTTCCAGCATCATCCTGCTGGTGCTGAGCAGAGAGCCGACTTCGTCCATCTTCCATCCCACAAAATCCGGATCGCTCAGCGCAATGAGATTGATCTTCACGTTGAGAGCGGCGCCTTCGCATGCCGCATGGAGCATGTGTGCGCACACCCCCGCGTCACTGATCGTATTCACATTTCCTTTGGACGCGACTTCCTGAGCGAGTGCCAGGGCATCGATGCAATGTTTCATCACTTCCAGTGGAATCAGCGTCGCTTCCTTCGTCGCTTCCACGATTGCCGCCGACCGCAGAGCCTTATGCGGCTCAGTATCTTTCGGCAGCGCGTACGCTTCCATCACTTTCTGATAGGCCAGCGTGTCCTTGTCGATGAGGCGGGTAAAAGTCTCCCGGAGCGATTCGGCCTCACCGAGGACCTTCTTCATATCATCCTCGACTTCGAGGTATTTCTTCTTGCCGATGGTAAGATTGCACACCATGGAGGCGAGCGCAATGCCAAGCGCCCCGGAAAGTGCCGCGACGGATCCTCCGCCCGGAGCGGGTGAAGAGGACGCGACCTCATCGAGGAAGGACGTGACCGAGGTTTTTGTCAGCATACGATTCCCTGGACAAAGGATGGACGTTGGTATTCCCTTCGGTGACGCGGAAGGGGAAAGTCAACACTGATACTCAATCACCTTTTTTTGCACGTCGAACGGTTCAAGCTCGTCGAGGCCGAGCCGCTTGATCGCCTCACGAATAAGCGCCTCCTCGCCGGATACACCCGGTGCATAGAATTTGCCGGCGAGGAGCAGCGCTTCAACGGGGGTCAACCCGACAATTTCGCTCCCGGTCACTTCGATCCCCAGTCCGGCCGCCTGTTTCTTCACCTCTTCGAAGGCTCCGTGGAGTGAAGCGACATGGAAGTTTGTAAGGTTCATCGAGACCTGGGCGATGTTGTGACTTTCCAGCGCGACCCCCATCGCCTTCACGGACTTCAGGGTTCCGGGGAGAACCACTTTTTTCCCGTCGGATCCGACCACGGGATTGCCCTGCTCATCCTTCCTCACTCGTCCGCTTTCACGGATCCGGCCGGCGATCTCGGAGGCGGCCTTCACATCGCTCGTCGCAAGGTTCACGTTGTAGGCAATGAGAAACATCCGCGCGCCCGTGATCACAGCGCCGCTCTTGGGATTGAAGACTGCCGGTCCGAAGTCGGGCTTCCACGCCGCCTCTTTCAACTTTTCTTCCAGACCTTCGTACTCCCCTTTTCTGACGTTCGCAAGGTTCTTCCGCTCGGGCCGGGTCGCGGCCTCCTCGTAGAGATAGACGGGAAGTTGCAGCTCTTCTCCCACTCTCCGGCCAAACGCACGAGCCATAGCCACGCACTCTTCCATCTCCATCCCACCCACCGGGACGAACGGGACCACGTCCGTCGCCCCGAGCCGCGGGTGTTCTCCCTGGTGCACGCGCATGTCGATCAATTCCGTCGCCGCTTGCGTCCCTTCGAATGCGCCTTCGACGACAGCATCGGGCGCGCCGATGAACGTCACGACGGTCCGATTGTAGTCCGCATTCGGCTCGGCGCTGATGAATTTCACCCCCGCAACGCGTGAGATGGCCCCGGCAATCGCGTTGATCTTCTTGATGTCCCGACCTTCACTGAAATTCGGCACGCATTCAACGATTTTGTTCATGGGAGTCAGAGTTCGAGGATGGTTCCGTGTTTGACAACGGTACGCACATGATTGGTTCCGAAATGATAGGCAAGGAAACGGTAATCCGGTACGGGGGCGAGGACAATGTCCGCGTATTTTCCCCGTTCAATGCTTCCGAGAGTGTCCGACCGGTCGATGGCCGCGGCGGCATTCAATGTCGTCGCCGTGATGCATTCTTCCGGGCTCATGTGCATGTGCGTGCAAGCGATCGTCATCATCAACGGCATGGAATAGCTCATGCACGAACCGGGATTGAAGTCTGTGGCAATCGCAACGGGAACACCGGCATCGATCATCGCCCGGGCGGGTGCGTATGCGTGGTTGAGAAAGAACGACACTCCCGGGAGAAGAACGCCGACGACTTCTGCCGCCGCCAGAGCGCTGATCCCCTTTTCGGAGATGTGCTCCAGATGATCAACAGACGTCGCCCCGAGGCGCGCGCCCAGCTCGGCCCCGCCGAGCGCAGAGAGCTCTTCTGCGTGGATTTTTGTCTTCAAGCCGCGCGATGCCGCGGCACCGAGCACTCGTTCCGTCTGCGCGAGATCAAAATATCCCCGCTCGCAGAAGACGTCGCAAAACTCCGCCAGCTTTCTCTCCGCAATATACGGGAGCATGGTATCGACGATGGTCTTGACGTAGCCATCGGGATCGCCGGTGAACTCCGGCGGGACAGCATGTGCTCCAAGAAACGTCGCGACAATATCGGGAAGCTCTTCCTCGGCCAGCTCACGGATGGCCTCGAGCATCATGATCTCGGCATCGGTCGAGAGCCCGTACCCCGACTTGATTTCGAGGCTGGTCGTCCCCGACCTGAGCATCTCTGTGAGATGGTGCCGAGCGGCCTTTTTCAGTTCCCGCTTCGTCGTCCCCCGGACGCTGCGTATCGTGTTCAGGATCCCACCGCCGCGCTCGGCGATCTGCTGATAGGTCAGCCCTTCCGAACGCATGGCGAATTCGAGTTCCCTGCTGCCCGCGAAGACTGCATGCGTGTGCGCATCCACGAACCCCGGCAGCGCCACCATCTCGCCGGCATCGATCACCGTCATCTCATCGCCGATCTGCTCTGAGAACTCAGCCGTTCGGCCAACCCATGCGATCTTGCCGTCACGGCACAGGACTGCGCCGTTCTCGATCACCCCGAGATCACGCATTTCTTTCCCGCGCTTGAATCTCTTGCCGTTCGCGGCCACAGTGATGAGTTGTCGAATGTTCTGTATGAAGAGATTCATGGAGAATGAAGAGGGTGACGGCGGGCAATGGTTCAAGATACAAAAACCCGTGAACTTCCGCAAAGCACGGGGGGCTCTCCCGGAAGGCTCGCGATTCCGGCGCCTTACTTGCCTTGCACGGTTCCCTGGACGTAGGAAAGAATTTTGGGGGAGAGAAGAGGCGCTTCGGAGCCGAATCGTTGCGCTTGCTGATACTTCAGAAAGAAGTCCGCCGGCCCCTGCGCGATCGTTGAAGCCAGCACCTGGCTTCCGAGCGTGCGATCGATTTCGCGGGCCATCACCATTCCCGTTATCGAGCCATAGCTCTCCCAGTAGCCGGAGGTGTTCGCCATCTGGAGAATCTGGGTCACTCTGCCGGGCGGGGTGGCGGGGTTGAGCAGCTCTTCGGCTCTGCGGTTGAACTCGTCCACAGCGGTCCGCGTTCGATCGGCCCAGTCGAGGACCAATCGGCCGTGCGTCCGTTGAAGCAGGGAGAGATAGTAGGCGATCCCTTCGTTCTGTGTAATATCGAGAAGCTGATCGAGAGGGGTGCGGGGAGATGCGTAGTAGGCGCGCCAGACCGGGGAATCGTCCTTGTAGGCGCCGAACGCAGCATGAAAGACTTCATGAGCCACGACACTCATGAGGCCGACGAACCGCGCATCGACGTTGTCGCCATAGTGCACCGCCTTCGCGAGGTTCACCACAATCGTCGGTTCCCCGCTCCCTTCCCCGACGAATTCCGGAATGTCGCCGTGCCAGATCACCCGCCGGACGAAGGCATCGACGGTCTGCGGGCCAAACGCGACGAAGAACACCGGCACGCGGGCCGTCAACCGCGCGTCTTCCGGAAACAGTTGCTGCACCGTCGCGACGACCTTTTGCGCGAAATTCCTCTTCTTCACCACGTCGAGAAGCTCCCGCATCGCCGCGCCATTCTCTCTTGCGTCCTCCATGCGGAAGGGATCGTCGCCGAGCGACTGATTGAACTTCACCGATTCCAGGGAAGTATCCAGGGCCGTGATCGTCAACGGTTTTCCCGAGAGCAGCGCCGTCGTCGCAAGCGCGATGCGGCTCCCGCGCAGCAAAGCAATCGATCCCGGAATTCCTCCGAGGCCGTTATAGAGATCAATCGTCTGATCGGCGGAGGAGTAGTTCAGGTCGAGGAAGAGATTGAAGTGGTCGAAACCCTGCGCGGAGGCGATCTGAAGCAGGAACCCCACGAAGAGAACGGCGACGAAGACTGGTCGTGCGCTCCGTCGATGTCCAGCGGAAGCGGTGGTCATGGCATGAACAGGAATGGAACGTGCAGCAGGGACAACGCGCCGAAACGGATCGTCGTCTCTTTTCTGGCGTTGGGCACAAGCCATGCAAAATACAGTCCCTTCACGACGGTGTTGCTCATCATGGAGAGAATGATCGCCTTGGATGCGATGGATCCGAGCGAATCCGGATTCTTCACAATCGAGAGCATGAACGGAGCGATGTCCGAGACGCCCACAAGGGATGCCAGCGTCAGGAGCCCGGTGCTGCCGGCGATTTCGGTCACGATCGCCGTGACCACGGACATTAGGACAAACAGGCCTGCGAAGAGGAGCGCAGGAGTGATTTCGAACGGGTTTTCGAGGCCGGGAATGTCGCGTGCATCTGTCGACGACGGCTCCCGCCGGAGGCGGAAGGACGTCGCGAGACCGATCAGCGCAAGGGCGCACAGCTTCCACCAGATGGTCCAGACGAAGACCGGGCTCACAAGCGCTATCAGCACCAGGCTGCGAAGGTACATGACGCTGCTTGCGAGCAGCGACGCCTCGAGCGCATCCCGCGCCATCTCCGGAGAACGCTGCGCCATTCTCCCCCCAGCGAGAGTCACGGCGGTGCTGGAAACCGTTCCCCCCAGCAGGCCGGAGAGCCAGAGCCCCACCCTTGGGCCGAAACGCTTGATCAGAATGTAGCCGAAGAAGCCGACCGTAGAAACCAGGATGACGATCTTCCAAATCCCCGCCGGGTTCAGATGAAACCTGGTGTAGTCCTGATCGGGAAGCGCAGGCAGGATAATGAGCGTCACCAGGAGGAACTTGACCGTCGCCAGAATGTCGACGCGATCGAGATCGGCAACGAGCTTCTCGAGTCTCGCTTTCTCCGAAAGCAGCATCGTGTTGATGATGCCGAGGGCCATCGGAATCCAGATATCCGCGACCAGCGCGAGCGCGCCCACGATGAACGTCAGCAGCGCAGAAATCTCGCTGGTGGAGCCATACCGCTCGTTCTTGATCTTCGCGTAGTACGCGATGGCGGTCAGGATCGTCATCGAAAGCAGCCCGACCGGCAGGACGAATGTTGCGCCAAACTTGTGCAGCCACGCGCAACCGAAGCCGTACAGGCTTATGATGGGATGCGTCCTCACTCCGCCGAAGACAAGTTTCTGGCTCTCGATCTTCGTGCTTTCGCGCTCGAGCCCGACAAGAAATCCGAGGGCGAGGGCCACCCCCAGACGCATTTCAAATGTCCATTCGATGCCGTTCACGATACCGGTGCCTGTTCATGCATCAACATACGGATTTTGGCGACCACCATATCGATGGCCACGATGTTCTCCGACCCCCGCGGAATGATGACATCCGCCCAGTGCTTGCTTGGCTCGACGAATTCCAGATGCATCGGCTTGACCGTGCGCATGTACTGGTCCATGACCGACTCCACCGATCGCCCGCGCTCAAGAATATCGCGCCGAATCCTGCGGATCAGCCGCACATCCGCGTCCGTGTCGACGAAGATCTTGATGTCCATGAGGTCGCGCAAATCCTTCTCCACAAAAATCAATATGCCGTCGATGATGATGATGTCGCGGGGCTCAACGCGACGGCACGAATCAAGCCGACGGTGCGTCGTAAAATTATAGATGGGCTCCTCGATCGGGCGGTGCGCCTTCAGCTCCTTCAGATTACGGACCAGAAGATCCGTTTCCAGCGAATCCGGGTGGTCAAAATTGATCTCGGACGCCGGTGTTCCTCCGTAGACACCGAGGTCTTTGTAGTATGAATCGTGCTCGATGACGGCAATCTGAGAAGCATCCAAACGCTCGAGGATTTTGTTCGTGACCGATGTTTTCCCGGAACCGGTCCCGCCGGCAATGCCAATAATGAGTGGATCCATGACGTCCGTATTTTTTTCGTGAATGAAGTTACGTGAGAAATGGCCGGAATGCAATATATCACCGGTCTATCGCGCGCCCGAGGGCATATTCTGGTGGCATTGCACAACGGAACCGCAGTCAAAGGTCACGATGTTTTTCAGAAGAACCACTCGGAGAGGCATACAACTTCTCCCGTCCGTTTTCCGTATATTATGGCGTCGTTCATTTCGTCGAACGTGAATGGAGTTGAGAGATCAATGAATACGATGAAATCCGTGTTTCTCATGGCGCTGCTGACCGTTCTTGTCGTCCTCGTGGGAAACTGGGTGGGTGGTCAGAACGGCATGATCATCGCCTTTGTGTTTGCGGTGGCGATGAATTTCGGCAGCTACTGGTTCAGCGATAAGATCGTGCTGCGCATGTACCGGGCCCAGGAGGTTTCGCGGGACCAGCTGCCGTGGCTCTTCGACATGATTCAGGATTTGACCGGCAGGGCCGGGCTCCCGATGCCGAAAGTGTACGTCATTCCGCAGGAACAGCCGAACGCCTTTGCCACGGGGCGGAGCCCGGAACACGCGGCGGTGGCGGTGACAGAAGGAATCATGCAGACGCTCACGAAGGAGGAGCTCCGCGGCGTTCTCAGCCACGAACTCGCGCACGTGCAGCACCGCGACATTCTCATCGGGACGATCGCCGCAACGATGGCGGGGGCGATCAGCATGCTCGCGAACATGGCGCAGTGGGCGATGATCTTCGGCGGCGGAAGCCGGTCGAACGACCGCGACGGAGGAAGTCCCATCGCCGGTCTCGTGATGATCATTGTCGCGCCGATTGCGGCGCTCCTGATTCAAATGGCGATATCGCGCTCCCGGGAATTCGCAGCGGATGAAGGCGGCGCGAAAATCTCGGGCGACCCCCTCGCGCTGGCCAATGCGCTGAAGAAGCTCGAGATGCGCACGGAAACCATTCCGATGGACGCTTCTCCCGCCACGGCCCACATGTTCATCGTCAATCCGCTCAGCGGCGGCGGGTTGACCTCCCTGTTCAGTACCCACCCTCCGATCGAAGAGCGCATCGCCCGGCTGGAAGGAATGGCGTACGGTCGCGCTGTCGGGGCGTAGCCACAGCGCTGAGGCACCATGAGCCGAAGATTCGTGACGGGCACAATCCTCGTTTTCCTTCTCGCGGCGATGGCGATGATCCTTCTCCTCACGCAGAAGGATGCCATCGTCGACGAGAATGCGCACAACATCCTGGGCATCGTCGAAACGTCTCTCCTGCAACGCTATCAGGATCCCACCACGCAGGATTCACTGCACCGCAGGTTCCTCGCTATCCATGAAAAGGTCAGACGAGGAGAAGCGGACTCCACAGCTCTCCGGAGGCTGGTGCGGCAGTTCTATGAGTACTACAGGGACGGGAGGATTGATTCGGCTGAAGCAAAGGTCTTGGTGACCAACGTCGATTACCTGGCGAGCAAATAACTACTTCCGACCACCCAGTTTCTTCTTCCATCGCGCGATCGCTCTGTGAACGTGCGTTGGCGAGGTCGAACCGGCCGACGCCTTCGCACGAATACTCGCCCGCGGATCGAGGAGGCCCAGGGCGGAGGAATCAAACAACGCTGAAAAGGCCTTCAGCTGCTGCAAGGTGAAGGAGTCGAGACTTTTCTTCTGTTCGGCCGCGCTCCGGACGATGTCTCCCACGATTGCGTGAGCCGCCCGGAACGGCAGGCCTTTGCGCACGAGAAAATCCGCAAGATCGGTGGCGGTGCTGAAGTCCGAGCCCAGATCGTTCTCAAATCTCGTGGCATGGACCTTCAGGGTCGGCATCATCAGCGCCATGATGTTCAACGATGAAACCAGTGTATCCGCGGCATCGAACGTCGGTTCCTTGTCTTCCTGCAGATCCCGGTTATACGAGAGCGGAAGCCCTTTCATCGTCGTGAGCAGGGCCAGAAGATCCCCGTAGACTCTCCCCGTTTTTCCCCGCACCAGTTCCGCCATGTCGGGGTTCTTCTTTTGCGGCATGATACTGCTGCCCGTGGCAAACGCGTCGCCAATCTCGATCAGCCCCCATTCCCGCGAGCTCCAGAGCACCAGCTCCTCCGCCAACCTGCTGAGGTGCATCATCGTGATTGCCGCCGCGCTGAGAAACTCGAGGAGGGCATCCCTGTCGCTCACCGCGTCGATGCTGTTCTCCACAATCCCCGCAAGGCCAAGGTCCTTTGCGACCGTTCCCCTATCGATAGGGAACGAGCTTCCGGCCATGGCCCCTGCACCGAGCGGCGAACGCAGCGCGCGACGGCGGCAGTCGACGAAGCGATCGTGATCCCGATCGAGCATTTCAACATAGGCGAGCAGATGATGCGCCAGAAGTACCGGCTGGCCGTGCTGGAGGTGCGTGTAACCGGGAATGACCACGTCCTGTTCCCGGCCGGCGAGCGCGACGAGAGATCGCTGAAGCGATCGGATGCCTTCCAGGACCGCTCCGATCGTCGTGCGCAGGTAGAGCCGTTCATCGAGCGCGATCTGGTCGTTCCGGCTTCTTGCGGTGTGGAGCCGTCCGCCGGCTTCTCCCACAAGATCGATCAGCCGGGCTTCGATCGCCATGTGAATGTCTTCGGCGACGAATCTTCCTTCCTGACCACCACCTGTCAGCGCCGGAAACGTCCCTTCCCGGATCTCCCGGCGAATCTTCTCCAGCCCGCGCGCGATCTTTCGCGCGTCGTCGCCCGAAAGGATCTTTCGCCGGGCGAGCATGCGCACGTGGGCGAGGCTCCCGTCGATGTCTTCGTTGTAGAGCCGCCGGTCGACCGGCAACGATGTTGAAAACCGGAGGGCCTCAGGGTGAAGCCCTCCGCGGAAACGGCCTTTCCAGATCTTCATTTGGCGTCGGTGAACACTTCCTTGGAGTGGACGGCGGCACCGTTGATCTTCACCGCCTCCTGCACCTGATGGAATGTCTTCGTCGGGAGCGCAAAGATCTTGATGAATCCTTCGGACGCCTTGTGATCGAACGTGTCCTCTTCGGTGTAGGTCGCCAGGTGAGCATTGTACAACGAATACGCCGAGGTCCTCCCCGCAATGATGGTCCTGCCCTTGAAGAGCTTCACCCGCACCAGTCCGGTCACGGTCTTCTGTGTCTCCTGGACGAACGCATCCAGCGAGTTCCGCAGCGGCGAATACCAGAGACCGTTGTAGACGAGATTCGCGTATTCATTCGCGAGCTGGCTCTTCAAGTTCATGACCGGCTTGTCAAGCGTGAGCCGTTCGAGTTCCGCATGCGCGAAGTGCAGCACGGTCGCGGCAGGCGCCTCATACACTTCCCGCGATTTAATGCCGACGAGCCGGTTCTCGACGAGATCGATCCGCCCGACACCGTGGGCGCCGGCGATCCGGTTCAAGTTCGACACCAGCTCGACCGCCGGGAGCTTCTCTCCATTGAGCACCACGGGGATCCCGTTCAGGAATTCGATGTCCACATACGCCGGGGTGTCGGGAGCAAGCGCAGGATCGGTGGTGCGCTGGTACGCGTCGGCGGGTGGTTCCGCCATCGGGTCCTCGAGGATCCCGCATTCGATGCTCGTCCCCCAGATATTGTCGTCGATGGAGTACGGACTCTTCACGGTCGCGGACACGGGAATGCCGTGGGATTTTGCATACGCCATTTCCTCCTCCCTCGAACGGAATTCCCACTCCCGCAGCGGCGCAATGGCCTTCAGGTCCGGGGCGAGCGCGGCGATCGCGACTTCAAACCTTACCTGATCGTTCCCTTTTCCCGTGCATCCATGAGCGATGATGGATGCGCCTTCCTGTCTCGCGACTTCCACCATGTATTTTGCCAGCAGGGGGCGGCCGATGGAGGTTGCCATCGGATACATCCCTTCGTACAGGGCGCCTGCCTTGAGCGTCGGGAAGACATACTCCTCCAGGAATTCGTTCTTGAGGTCCTTGATGTATGCCTTCTTCGCCCCGGTGGCATAGGCCTTTGCTTGAAGCCCGTCGAGCTCCTTCGACTGCCCGAGATCGCCGGTCGCGGTGATGACCTCCGCGTCATATTTCTCGCTCATCCATTTCACCATGACGGACGTATCGAGTCCGCCCGAGTACGCAACAACCACTTTTTGCTTGCTCATACTTCCATGCCCTTGATAAGAAGAGATTTGAGAATGTTCACCACATCGTTGGTCTTCCGCGTCGAACGCGGGATCACAAGGAGCGTATTGTCGCCGGCGACCGTCCCGATGATGTCGCGGACCTTGTGGCGGTCGACGTATTCACCGACGATATTCGCACTGCCCGGCAGGGTGTGAATGACGACGAGGCTTTCATTGGACACGATGGAAAGGACCTGCATCATCGGCGTGGGTGATGGCAGGAGCGCCTCTTCGCCCGGTAATTCGTATTTCCCTCCGTCGGCGCGGCTCGCCCACAGCACGCCGAGCTCCTTCATGTCCCGTGAGAGTGTCGCCTGGGTAACATTGATACCACGTTCCCGCAGCCGCCTGCGGAGTTCTCCCTGACTGGTGATCGGCTTGGCGGCGATGATCTCGCGGATCGCGTAGAGCCTTTCTGTCTTGGATATCATGGTCGTCATTGCCAGCCCCGCTCTGTTCATTCCGGTGAGGATTTCGCGTGGACCAGTTCCGTGCCGACTCCGGTGTCCGTGAAGATCTCGAGGAGCAGGGAATGCTTGATCCTCCCGTCGACCATGTGCACTTTGTTGACGCCGGCGTGCAGCGCATCGAACGCCGAACGCACCTTCGGGATCATGCCGCGGCTGATGACTCTTTCCTGGATCAGCCGCTCCCCTTCCTCCTGGATCATGCTATGGACAAGTTCGCCGTTGGCGAGAACTCCTTCGACATCGCTCAGGTAGACCAGTTTCTCCGCCTGCAACGCGGAGGCGATCGCCGCTGCTGCGATATCGGCATTGACATTATATGCGTGTCCGCCGCCGTTGAATCCGATCGGCGCGATGACGGGAAGGCAATTGTTCGTCAGCAGGAGGTTGAGGAATCCGGCGTTGACCTCGGTGATCTCCCCTACGAATCCCAGGTCGTGCCCGTCCGACTGCAGTTTCCGGACCCGGAGGAGGAAGCCGTCGATGCCGCAGACGCCGACGGCATTGCCTTCGTGCTGGTTGATCCTCGCAACGATATCCTTGTTGGTCTTTCCCGCGAGGACCATTTGCACGATTTCCATCATCCCTTCGTCGGTGTAGCGCTGGCCGTCGACGAACCGGGATTCGAGGCCGAGCCGCGAGGCGATGTCGGTGATTTCCTTTCCGCCGCCATGAACGATGGCGACACGGATGCCGATCTTCTTAAGCAAGGTAACATCCTGTGCGAAGGTCTCTCGAAGGTCCTCGTCGACCATCGCCGCTCCGCCGTACTTGATGACGAACGTCTTCCCTTCATACCGGGTGATGTACGGGAGTGATTCGATCAGCACTTCCGTCTTTGCACTGATGGAGATCATCGTCGTTTACGTCCTATAGTTCGCATTGATGGCGACGTATTCCTTCGAAAGATCGCACGTCCAGAATACCGCCTCAGCCGCCCCCTGATGGAGGTCCACCGTGATCACGATTTCTTTTTCCTGAAGCACTTTCTTCGCGCACTCCTCGGAGAAGTCGATGCCATAGTGCTGTTGCAGCACGGGGACATCGCCGAAGTTGATCGAGACCTCGTCTGGGTTGAAGGTGATGCCCGAATAGCCGACGGCGGCAAGGATCCTCCCCCAGTTGGCGTCTTCGCCGTTGATGGCGGTTTTCACGAGGTTCGAATTCGCGACCGACCGCGCGGCGCGTTCCGCCTCCTCTTCCGTGGGTGCCCCCTTGACCTTGATCTCGATGAATTTTGTCGCGCCTTCCCCATCAAGAACAATCATCTTGCTGAGCTTCACCAGGAGAGCTTCGAGCGCATCGCTGAACTCCCTGCACCCGGGGTCCTCCACAGAGCCGAGCTCACGATTGCCCGCCGCACCGTTCGCAAGAATGAGGACCATGTCGTTGGTGCTGGTGTCGCCGTCAACGGTGATGCGGTTGAACGATTTCCGCGTCGCGTCCACAAGCACGGCGTGCAACAACGCCGGCGAGATTGCCAGGTCCGTGGTGACGAAGGCAAGCATGGTCGCCATGTTGGGGGCAATCATGCCTGAACCTTTTGCGATGCCACCGAGGGTTACCTTCTTCCCGTCAACGACACACGTGAAAGCGACCTCTTTCAGAAACGTGTCGGTGGTCATGATCCCTTCGGCCGCATCATTGCTCCCCGTGCACGACAGCCCGGAAAAGGCCGCATCGATCCCCGCAAGAATCTTGTCGATCGGCAAATGCTGACCGATAACGCCCGTGGACGACACGAGCACGTCGGTGGAGTGGACGTTGAGAAGACGGGCGGTTTTCTGTGCCATGGCGCGGGCATCACGGAACCCCTGCTCGCCGGTGCAGGCGTTGGCATTGCCGCTGTTGACAACAACTGCGCGGGCGAAGGGGCGAACCGCAAGGTGCTCTTTGTCGAGAACGACGGGCGCCGCCGCCACAAGGTTTTGCGTGAAGACACCTGCCGCCGTCGCCATGGTGTCGGAAACGATGAGCGCGAGGTCCTTCTTCGCTTTCTTGATTCCGCAGTGGACGCCTGCCGCCTGAAATCCTTTGGGCGCGGTGACCCCTCCGTCTGTCGCGTTGTGCATGAGATGTCCCTATGCTTGAAGACCGAGCTCTTCGGGAAGCCCGAACATGATATTCATATTTTGCACCGCCTGACCCGCGGCGCCCTTGACGAGATTGTCGATCACCGACATCAGGATGAGATGATGCGTCCGCTCCTGCACCGCGATGCCGATGTCGCAATAATTCGTCCTGGTGACGGAGGCGATCTGTGGCACGTCGTGCCGCACACGCACGAAGGGGGCCTTCTGATAGAAGGCGCAATAGCGGCCGAGCACTTCTTCCCGGGATACCGGCTTCTTCAGCGTCGCGTGGATCGTGGTGTAGATTCCCCTGGTCATCGGAAGAAGGTGCGGAACAAACGAGACGCAGACGTCCGTCCCTGCGGCTTCCGAGAGAACCGATTCGATCTCCGGCGTGTGTTGATGGGAGACGACTTTGTAGGCCTTCACGTTTTCGTTCAGTTCGCTGAAGCTGTAGTCCGCGGTCGCCTTCCGCCCCGCGCCGGATGTCCCCGAACCCGACGTGATGACGATTCCTTGTTCCTCGACAAGGCCGTCCGTCAATGCGGGCAACAGGGCGAGAATCGCGGACGTGGCATAGCAACCGGGGTTGGAGACCAGGCGAGCGCCGGCAATCGCGTTCCGATGGATCTCCGGGAGCCCGTACACCGCCTGCGGCAGGAACCCGGGCGCGGTATGCTGCAGCTTGTAGTACTGCTGATAGGCCTCCGTGGATTGAAGCCGGAAGTCGCCGCCGAGGTCGATGACCCGGGCCTTCCCGCCGAGCAACGCGGGGACCACCTTCATCCCTTCGCCGGAGGGCAGCGCGACAAAGACGACATCCAGACCGGTGAAACGCGACGGCGTGAACTCTTCGAGGACGATGCCGGTGCGTCCTGCAAATTCGGGAGCGATCGCATCTAACCGCTTGCCCGCCGACGACGATGCCGAGGCCGCATCGAGCGAGACGTCGTTGCGTCTCAACAGCAACCGCGTCGTCTCCACCCCGCTGTACCCTGAAGCTCCCACAATGCCTGCGTGTATCACCGTGCCGTTCCCGTGTTGTCCTGTGTTCTCCCCTGCACCAACCCGTTCCGGGCCCGCAGGGGTTCGACTTGCATAAATATACAAAAAGATGTATAATTATGCAACCACGGAAGACACAATTTTTCACTGCGCATCGCTGCGCGCAAACTGCGAGGAATCCATGACGCTCCATGACCGGGAAGAACAAGCGTTGTTCCACACGTACAAGCGTCTTCCGCTCGAAGTCGTCCGGGGCGAAGGAGCGTACCTGTTCACTGCGGACGGGAAGCGGTACCTGGACATGTTTTCCGGGCTGGCGGTCAATGCGCTCGGCTATGCGCATCCTGCGGTGGTCCGTGCAATCGCCGAACAGGCGGGGCGTTACACGCACCTCTCGAACTACTTTCTACAGGAGCCTCAGATCCGCCTCGCGGAAATCCTGACGCGATCGTCGGGATACGACCGCGTGTTCCTCTCCAATAGCGGCACCGAGGCGATCGAGGGGATGATCAAGCTCGCGCGAAAATGGGGGAGCGCGCATGGCAAGCTGGATATTGTCGCCATGTCGAATTCCTTCCACGGCCGCACATTCGGCGCGCTCTCGTTGATGGACCGGCCGAAGTACCGGGAAGGGTTCGGGCCGTTCCTGGAAAACTGCAGGATCACCACCTTCAACGACCCTTCCGCTCTGTACGAGACCGTCGACAGCACCACAGCCGCTGTGGTGCTGGAATTTGTCCAGGGTGAAGGAGGAGTCCGGCCTGTGTCCGTCGAGTATGTGAAAACCATCGAGGAGCTCCGGCGAAAGTTCGGATTCCTCCTCGTCGCTGATGAAGTCCAGGCGGGCATCGGACGGACGGGCAAATTCTTCGCCTTTCAGCACTATGGCGTTCAACCCGACATCGTCGTGGTCGCCAAGCCCATCGGCGGCGGATTACCGCTCGGCGGGATCCTCGCGAAGGAACAACTCGCCAACCTGCTTGAGCCGGGAACACACGGAACGACGTTCGGTGGAAATCCCGTTGCCTGCGCCGCCGGGATTGCGGTGCTCACCGAAATTGCCGACCGCAATCTCATGGCCCATGCAACGGACATGGGCGGCCAGCTTCTCAACGGCCTCAGGCGCCTTGCGGACAAATTCCCGACGATCGTCCGTGAAGTCCGCGGCCTCGGCCTGATGATCGGTGCAGAACTCGACCGCGATGCAGAACCTGCAGTGAGCGCCATGCGCGATCGTGGCGTCCTCATCAACGGAACGGATCGGACGGTCCTGCGTTTCCTTCCGCCCTTGATCGTCACGCCCGATCAGGTGGAGCAGACAATCTCGTCGCTCGGCGAAGTCCTCTCGGTCATGTGAGCTCTTCGCCCACATCAGGTTGCCTATTGACTCTAGTCAATCGGCTATTGTCCATCGATTCTTTATTCTGATAACGCTCTTTCTGCCAATGCAAACACTTCCGTGACGCAATGGCAGACGGTGCCGAAAATCAGCGCCTTTGGTAACATTTGGCAAGACTTCGATGGCACGTGGTTTGCACCCTTGCTGCCAACTTGCTCAACATCTGACACGGGAGTCCGAAGGAAATTCATGTACCCCATTCTCGACACGGCGGACCTCGCTCCAACCATCAAGAAGTTCGTCATTCACGCACCGTTCATCGCCCGCAAACGCAAGGCGGGGAATTTTGTCATGGTCCGTGTGGAAAAACACGGAGAGCGCATTCCGCTCACGCTCGCGGCAAGCGATCCGGAGCGCGGCACCATCACGCTTATCGTTCAGGCGATTGGGAAGACGACGAAGCTGCTCGGCACGAAGGTCGCCGGCGATTCCCTGCTTGATGTCGTCGGACCGCTGGGCACGCCGACTCCGATCGAAAACCACGGACTGACGGTCTGCATCGGCGGCGGCGTGGGCACCGCAGAGCTTTATCCGATCGCGCGCGCATTGAAGGACGCGGGGAACACCGTCGTGAGCATCGTGGGCGCCCGTTCCAAGGATCTTGTCATTCTCGAAGCAGAAATGCGCGAGTGCTCACACACGCTCTTTGTCACCACTGATGACGGGACATACGGGAGGAAGGGATTCGTCACCGACCAGTTGCAGGACATCCTCAACGGTCCGGAGAAGGTGAACGCCGTCTATGCGATCGGCCCGCTCCCGATGATGAAAGCTGTGTGCGCGGTGACCCGACCGAGCGGCACACGGACATACGTCAGCTTGAACACCATCATGGTCGACGGCACAGGCATGTGCGGCGGATGCCGCGTGACTGTCGGGGGCCAGATGAAGTTCGCCTGTGTGGACGGTCCGGAGTTCGACGGTCATCAGGTCGATTTTGACGAGCTGCTCATGCGCAACAGGACGTACACCGATATGGAACGGATTGCCGACGAACGGTATCACCAATGTCGCCTTACGGGGGAGATGCAGAAATCATGACACGGCTCAATCCCCTCAAACCGTCGGAACGGATGAAGATCAAGCGGCAGGAGGCGTCCGAACAGCCGCCGGACGTGCGGGCGACGAATTTTCTCGAGGTATCGTTCGGGTTCGATGAAGAGCGGTCCATCGTCGAGGCTTCACGGTGTCTCGAATGCAAGGAACCCCTGTGCATCGACGGCTGCCCGGTCGGCATCGACATCCGCAGTTTTATCCAGGCCCTGCTGGCGCGCGATTTCGACGGCGCCGTGAAGAAGATCCGCGAGGCCAACTACCTCCCCGCGATCTGCGGCCGGGTCTGCCCCCAGGAATCGCAATGCGAATCGCTCTGCGTCCTCGGCAAGAAATTTACCCCCGTAGCCATCGGCAAACTGGAACGCTTCGTCGCGGATTATGAATCGGGACACCAGCTCTTTCAGACTCCACACATTGCGGAGCGGCGGAAGGAAAAGGTCGCCATCGTCGGCTCCGGGCCGGCCGGACTGACCTGCGCGGCCGAGCTCGCGCAAAAAGGGTACGGCGTCACGGTCTTCGAAGCACTCCATGCTCTCGGCGGCGTTCTCCGCTATGGCATCCCCGAGTTCCGGCTGCCGAAGGAGATCCTCGATCTCGAGACCGACCGGATCAGGGCGCTCGGCGTCGAGATCTACACGAACTTCGTCGTCGGCCGAACCGCAACGGTCGACGAGCTCCTCGATGAATGGGGATTCTCCGCGGTCTTCCTCGCCACCGGCGCGGGGACACCCACGTTCATGGGGATCCCCGGAGAAAATTTCAGCGGCGTGTATTCCGCGAATGAGTTCCTTACACGCGTGAACCTCATGGGCGCGTACCAATTTCCGGAGAACGATACCCCCGTGAAGATCGGGAAACACGTCGCCGTCATCGGCGGAGGAAATACGGCGATGGACGCGATCCGCACATCGAAGCGTCTGGGCGCGAGCGACGCCTACCTGATTTACCGACGCTCGCGCGAAGAAATGCCCGCCAGGGAGGAAGAGATCCATCACGCGGAGCAGGAAGGCGTGAAATTCGTCCTCCTCACAAACCCCGTGAAGATTCTCGGGAGCAGCACAAACTGGGTCACCGGCATCGTCTGCCAGAAAATGGCGCTCGGCGAGCCCGATGAATCGGGGCGACGGAGACCGATCCCCGTGGAGGGATCCGACTACACGATCGAAGTGGAGACCGTGATCGAGGCCATCGGGCAGAAGCCCAATCCGATCGTGCAGGCAACCACGCCGGGGCTCTCGACAGGCAAGCGCGGTGTCGTCTCGGTGAACGATCAACAACGGACATCCAGAGCGGGCGTATTTGCCGGGGGCGACCTTGCCCGCGGAGGAGCAACGGTGATCCTCGCCATGAGGGACGGCAAGCGCGCGTCCCAGGAGATCGACGCGTACCTTCAGGACGCGAGAACGCCGGTATCGACCGCCACGCCTTCCTGAGACTGCCGCAGGCTATTCGCCGTGTTCGACAATCGAACTTCCTCCGAGCGATCCCAGGAGGAAGACGTTCGAGGCGTCCATCCACACATCCATCCATCGCACCGACCCGCCGCTTAGCGGCTGGTACGCGTACCATTGCACTCCGTCGAAATGAAACACGGAGTTCCCCACCGCAATAATGTTGTTGGGATTCTCCAGATACATCGCGCGTAACGTATCGGCGGCGACCTGTTGCTGCCACCGGTTCAGGTTGAAGAAGAACAACCCCGGGCCGAGCGAATACAGGCGGGCAAGATTCGCATAGAGGCGTATGCCGAACCGCTGGGGGAGCCCGATGAAGGAAGGCGGGATGGAATCGACGCGAGACCAGACGGCTCCGTTGAAATTGTAGAGATAGTAGGGATAATCGAAGGGAGAGCGGAGATCGTTGCGACGGGCGATCGCATAGACATCCGATGATGTCACCTCTGCGATCGATTCGATGGTCAGGTTCCGACCGAGATCATAGCGCTGCCAGGAGAACAACACGGCATGGAGAACCACGCCCTGTTCGCCACCGCACCAGACATCGTATCCCGAACCGGCATCGACCGTCAGAAGGGGAGGTGAAGGAGGCGGTACGAGCGCCTCCCATCCGGAGCCGGAGTTGCTCAGGACGAGCGCGGAGTCGCCGATGCCGCCGAC
>DATJPR010000147.1:0-3471 GCA_035506295.1 Bacteroidota bacterium
CCCACTTTCCTCAGCGCCCCCAGCACAGCTTCCTCCAGCACATGCCCGGACAGCCCCAGTTGTGACGGCCCGAAGGCAACGTCTTCATAGACCGTGGGGCAGAAGAGCTGGTCGTCCGGGTCCTGGAAAAGCAAGCCGATCCTTCTCCGGATGAGATGCACGGTATCATGCTGCAACGGGATCCCATGCACGTGAATATGCGAAGGCGCATCAAGCACGTCCGGCAACAACCCGTTCAGATGCAGAAGTACCGTCGACTTGCCCGCGCCGTTCGGCCCGATCAGCCCGACAGATTCTCCTTCGGCAATCGAAAACGAAAGTCCGTGGAGGGCTTCTTTTCCTCCTGCGTAAGCGAAATGGAGATCGGACACTTCCAGGGCAGTGGTCATCGCCACCCCCGCGCGCGCATGGCATTGTAGACGTTCTCCGCGCGTTCCACGCTTCTGAGTGCAAGCGTACCGATGACGCCACTGTTCAGAAGCCAAGTGCGACGCGTGCTTGGGACAAAGGTGCGGCTCGCCCGCGCCCTCGTCATGCGGGAGGCCTCGTCGGTGAGCACGAAGAGGTACCGATACAACAGCGCGATCGTCGTCATGAAGAGGCGGGGAAGGTGCAGGCGCTTCAGGAGATCGAGCAATTCCATGAACGATATCGAAAGGGAAAACACCACGGCGGTGATCAGTGACAGCGTCGCCTTCGTGAGCAGGACCCAGAAGAGAGCCCATCCCCCAGGCTGGAGGAGCGCGAGGATCGACGTGGTCACCGCGATCACCTCGAAGGCCGCCATGCGTTTGAGAAGAAGCACAGGTGAGATTCTGCAGAGGGCCAGCAACACGATCAGGAAACCGAAGGGCAAGAGAAGCCAGTACGGGGAACGCACCGGCGTGGCTGCAATCATGAGCAACAGCGACAAGGCGATCCACGCCTTCACGGCAACGGGTGCGCGACGCAGCATCGCTGTCGTTTCAGGAGCGGAGCTTTCCGGCATACGAGTCATTCATGCCACAGTCAGGCTGTTGGTGTCCGTTGGATCTTGCGGGAGCGCGACGTCATGCTTGAGGCCAACACATAGGAGAGGCCCGCGACAACAACGGCGCCAAGGAGTCCGGCCAGAACGGTCGCAGCCACCGGTGAACCCACTCCCGGCAAACGATAATCCGCGACGGGTGAAGAAATCCCCGGTGCGACAAGCGCCCTGGAAGAGAATCCCAACGTCGAAGCGACACGCTCGAGGCCGTCCGGCCACGGGGATGCAAACGGGGCAATGAAGAGCGTCACCACGCATGCCAGAACGAGAGCGTAGGCAATCCCCGAGAAGCCGGCCTTGTGAGAAGCGTGTTCCGCATCGAGAAGCTCGGGGCGGACGCGGACAATGGCTGCGAGAACGAGCGTGGTAATGAGCGCCTCACCGACTCCGATGACGGAGTGGACACTTACCATCGCCGGAAACACCGTGCTCCAATGGGCCGCTCCTGACCAGGCCAGTTCCCCTGAACAGAGAAGCGACGCCACGACGATCGACACCCACGAAGCCACCCCCGCCCCAAACAACTGCCCTTTCCGTCCCGGGACAATCCGGGCAATCGCGCGGTAGACGGCGTACCCGACAATCGGAGCCGCCACGGCCATGTTCAGGACATTCGCCCCGAGCGAGAGGATCCCGCCGTCCGCGAAGAGCAGGGCCTGCACGATGAGAACCGAGGAAAGTGCGATCACCGCTCCGGACGGACCGAGGAGTGCCGCAGCAAGGACGGATCCGACGAGATGGCCCGACGTTCCGCCGACCACGGGGAAGTTGACCATCTGCGCCGCGAAGATGAACGCCGCAGTCATGCCAAGCAGGGGGACGCGGGAAGGAGGAAGGCTCGTCCGCGAACGCGTGAGCGCGACGGTCACTCCGGCCGCCGCAAACGCGGCCGAGGCAGCAAGGGTCTTTGTATCGAGGAAGCCGTCAGGAATGTGCATGGACAGGCAAAGGACACGGGAGGACGATCACGAGCGTTTGTCGTTCCCTCCGAGAAACGCGAGACGAAGCTCCTGGAGTTGATCGTTGGTGAGCCCTTCCGGCGTGCGGCCGGTGCTCTTCACGCGGAAGAAAATACGCGCGGACTTCTCAAGAGTGTCGATGACGTCGAAGGCATCGCCAAGAGTCTTCCCGACCGCGAAGCAGCCGTGCTTTTCCCACAACACGACGGAGTGGTTCTCCAGCGCCCGGACGGTCGCCTGGGCGAGCTCCCCGGTTCCGCTGCGCAGGTAGTGGACGAGTCCAACCCCGTTGGGAACCACTTTGGTCGTCTCGGGGTTCATCCCCCACAAAACCGAGTTCAATCGATACTCGTCTTTGAATTCCGCCATTTGTGTCATGGCAATCAGTGCCTCCGGATGAGCGTGGAGCACCGCGCGGGAATCCTGGTGGCGGACGAGAAAGGTCTGATGGATTCGCAAATAGGTCGGCAGCTCGGCGCTTGGAACGAAGCGCTTGTCGTCTCCCCAGAGAAGGCGGTAGCCGGAGCAATCCGGAGCGATCCGGATCAGCCCGAGATGTTTGTCCGGGTGCCGGGCCACGTCACGCATCCTGCTCCCCGCCGCCGGCACGAGAAACGCCCGCTGACAGACTTCAGGAAACGCAATGCCCGGGAACACCGTCACGACGGAACGCGGATCGCGTCCACCCTTGATGATATCCGTGACATCCACGGAGAGATTTCCGGCGCTTCGTTCGGTCCACCCCCGATCCCAGAGATACCCTGCAATTTCTACAACATCATCAAGAACAGGTTCGAGACTTTGAGGAAGAGCGGCTGAATCTTTTGCCATGCTACACAATCGGCAACTTGTGGGTGAAATTCAAGGCTGGGCGAGCCTCTGAAGGAGCGCCCCCGTGCGCGCCCGAATCAGCGTCGCCGCATTCAGGATCGCCTGTTCGACCGACACGTGCGGAGAGGTGAGGGTTTCGAGATCGGCAAGACCGAAGGATTGCAGGGATTCCGCGCCGATCGTATCGGCGGTGCCGACCACGGCGGCAACGGGAACGCCCGCAGTGCGAGCTTTCCCGGTCACACCATTGATCACCTTTCCGTGCCGCGTCTGTTCGTCCAATTTCCCCTCTCCCGTGATGACGATCGTCGCGGCCCGAAGGTGCGCATCAAACTCCAGAGTGTCGAGAACAATGTCAATTCCTCTCTTCAGCCTCCCATGCAGAAACGCAACAACTCCGCCTCCCATTCCCCCTGCGGCCCCGGACCCGGGCAGTGAAGCGATATCACATCCACAATCGTTCAGGATGACGTTTGCGAGTGTCTTCAGGCCCTGGTCAAGAAGTTCGAGATGCTCGGGCCTGGCCCCTTTTTGCGGCGCATACACCATCGTCGCACCCTCACTGCCGAAAAAAGGATTTGCGACATCGCACGCTGCAGTAACGGAAACGGCGTCCAGGCGGCGGTCCACGTGCGAGCTATCGATATGACACAG
>DATJPR010000148.1:0-23569 GCA_035506295.1 Bacteroidota bacterium
CCGAAACTCCCCCCGCTACCATCTTCATCCCATTCAGAGTGAAGACATCGTCATCCGCAATGTTACCGTGCTCACCCCGTGGTTTGCCATGAACGGTGACGGGATCGACCTCAGCGCCTGCCGGAAGGTCGTCATCTATAACTCCATGCTGGATGTCGGCGACGACGGGCTTTGTCTGAAGCCCTCCGAACCTTCGCCGGCACAGCAGCCCGGGCCTTCGTGCAGCAATATTGTGATCGCGGGGTGTACCGTGTATCATGCCCACGGAGGGTTCGTCATCGGAAGCGAGAGCTACGGCGGTGTCAAGAACATCTCCGTCCGGAATTGCGTCTTCCTGGGAACGGATGTCGGCATTCGATTCAAGTCCTCCCGCGGCCGCGGCGGGCTTGTCGAGGATGTGTGGATCGACGGTGTCCGCATGCGGTCCATCGCCGACGAGGCGGTCCTGTTCGACATGTACTACGGCGGCGGTTCGCCCGAAGTGGAGTCTGCAAAAGACCGGACGGTGCGGGCGGCGGAGCCTCTCACTTCGCGTACGCCGCGTTTCCAGAACTTTGTCGTCAGGAACGTGGTCTGCGACGGCGCGGCGAGAGCGGTCCTGATCAACGGACTTCCCGAAATGCCCATCAGGAATATCGAATTCGATTCCGTGAGGGTGACGTCGCGGAAAGGCGTGACCTGCATTGATGCTCAGGACATACGATTTCATGACTGCACCATCGTTGCCGGCGAGGGTCCGGCGATCACCGTGAACGCAGGTCAGGAGGTGGCGGTTACGGGTGGGGCCTATCGTTCCGAGCACGGTTGCACACTACGGGTAGAGGGGGGAACTTCGCGCGCGATCCGATTGAACCATGTCAACGCGCCCGGAGGAGCGATCTCAACAGAGCGTGGCCCGGGCGTGCCGCCCGATGCCGTGCTCATTCAATAATCAGTACGCACCAGAGCGCATTTCCGAAACCCCGGCTTGTTGTCCGGCCAATAACGGAGGCTATCGCTTATGAAACGTTTGCTGACTGGCATCGTAGTTCTCCTCGTTCTTCCGTGTCTCCTCTTCGCACAGGGATTGATCCGCGGAACAGTCACCGACTCCACCACGCATGACCCGCTCGTCGGTGCCAACGTTCACCTGATGGGCACAGCGTTCGGAGGGGTTACCGACATCGAGGGGATGTACAAAGTGACAAGCATCCCTGCCGGCACCTACCGGCTGCGCGTGTCGTACGTCGGGTACAAAGCACGTGAACGGGATGTCACCATTCATGAAGGCGAGACCATCACGTTCAACGCCAACCTGCCCGCCGATGTCATCGAAGGGAGTGAAGTGGTCGTTACCGGTCAGGCGCGGGGTCAGGTTGCCGCAATCAACCAGCAACTGACGTCATCCACCATCGTGAATGTCATCTCGGAAGAGAAAATCCAGGAATTGCCGGACGCGAATGCCGCAGAGGCCATCGGCCGTCTTCCCGGAGTCTCGATCATCCGCTCGGGCGGAGAAGCGACCAAGGTCATCCTCCGCGGGATGAGCGACAAGTTCACGACATTCACGATCGACGGCGTGCGCATCCCGTCGACCGACCCGGATTCGCGGGGCGTCGACCTCAGCACATTTTCCCAGGGGACGCTCGCGGGGGTCGAGCTCTTCAAAGCCATCACCTCCGATATGGACGGCGACGCCATCGCGGGGAGCATCAACCTGGTGACCCGGAAAGCTCCTTCGGAACGGGTGCTGCGAGTGGATGCAAAGGGGGCGTACAGCCATCTGACCAACGACTACGGCCAGTATGAGTTCGACGGAAAATACGGCGAGAGGTTCTTCAATGATGTCCTCGGCGTCCAGGTTACCGGCAACCTGGAACGAAGGGATCGGAGCAACGAGCAGATCAGCACGGACATCGAAAACCAGACGTCTCTTGGCGGCACGGGCATCCTGTACAATGGCCTGAACGTCAACTTCACCGATGAAACCCGAAAGCGCGGAGGGGGCAGCCTGCTCCTCGATATCAACACCCCCGACAACGGGACGATCCGCATCAACAATCTCTACAACCGTACCGATAGGGTATACACCATCTATAATAGGGACTATCCTGTCGGGGATTATGTCACCTACAACGCCCGGTACACGGAGCAGAATATCAACACGTTCAACAGCTCCATCCGGGGCGACAACAATTTGTTGGGAATGAGCGTGGTCTGGGGACTTTCCTTCGCAGAATCCAAAGCGGAAAACCCGTACGACTACCGGCTTTCCTTCCTCGAACCGTCCATCGTCGATTCGGCCGGGATGGCGCCTGTTCCCCGTTCTGCCCAGCAGGGAGCGCCCGAAGGATTGATTCCGTATGCCTACAACAACTTCCAGAAGGCATACATGGACACGGGGGCGTTCGACACCGAGAAGAATGACGACAAGGAGAAGGTCGTCCACCTCGATCTTTCCCGCAAGTATGCGTTGAACGATTATGTCTCGGGGGAGATCAAGATCGGCGGAAAGTACCGGTATGCGAACCGCTTCAAAGCGTCGGACGAAATGATTGCCCCGTACTACCTGGGGTACTATCAGGACAACACGCTCAACGGCGATGGCAGCATATCGCCGAAGAACTTCGCCGGTACACGGTTTGCGAACCTGATGCTGCTCGGTCGGAACGTCCTGCTTCCCAACTTCCTCGATTCCCCTGTTGCGACGAGGAATCTCTTCGACAAATACAATCTCGATCCGCTCATCAACTCGGACGCCATTCGCGAGTGGTACGAGCTGAACAAAAACGGCATCGGGACGACCGGCCAGCGGGAATACTACTGGAATCCGGAAGTCGCCGCGGATTACTACAACATCATCGAGCGGGTCCAATCAGCCTACGCGATGAACACGTTCAACTTCGGCCCAATGGTGACGTTCATTGCCGGGGTGCGCGTCGAGAAGGAGAACAATGATTACGGCGCGAAATATGTCACCACGCCTCTCGGGGGCTTTCCGACCACGGGGCAACTTCTCGACACCACGTCGACATATTCCGAGACGATGTGGCTGCCAAATTTCCAGATCGCCGTACGCCCGACGGATTTCATGTCGATGCGCCTTGCTGCGTATCGGGCGATTGCCCGGCCGGATTTCAACGCCCGCTTGCTGAAAAACGTCCTCCGGGTAACGAACCCCCGTGATCTTCTCGTCATCGGAAACCCGAACCTGCAGAACGCAAAATCATGGAACTACGAACTGAACACCTCGTTCTTCGGCAACCAGATCGGCCTGTTCTCCGTCTCGGTGTATCTGCGGGTCATCGACGACATGTTCCACACTGTTTCGGGACTGATTGGAAGCTATAACCCCGGCACGCCGGGTTCGATGCTGGATACGCTTGGCATCACCTGGAGGCCGAATATTCCGTCCAGTTCTCCGCTCAGCCTGACGTACACGATAAACAGCAATCAGCCCACCAAAGTATGGGGACTCGAAATCGAGCACCAGGCAAACCTGAGCTGGTTGCCCGGCCTTCTCGCAAATACCGTGCTCAGCTACAACCTCTCCTTTGTCCGGTCGGAGACCTTCGTCCTGGGGTACACCATCGACACCAGCTACATCACCATCCCTGGTTTCCCGCCGCTGGCGCAGTACAAGACGAGGTACGTGGAGACGAAACAGAAACTCGAGGATCAGCCAGAGTTCTTCGGGAACGTGGCGCTCGGCTATGACATCGCCGGCTTCTCGGGAAGGGTCTCCGTGTTTTTCCAGGGGCAGTACAACAGTTTATACTCCGCGAGCGGGATGAATAATCCGGTGGTCCAGAGCTTTTCGCGGTGGGATCTCTCGTTGCGCCAGAAGTTGACGAACAACATCTCAATATTTCTCAATCTCAATAACTTCACAAGCACCGTCGAGGACGTCAAGGTCGTCGACCAAGTGCACGGATATGAGGCGCTCCGGTCGAGCCAGCAGTACGGGCTCACGGGCGATTTCGGGGTCCGAGCGGAGTTCTAGGGGAAACAGAAGTCATGTGCACCATGCATCAGTCAAACGCTCAATCACCGCTGTCATCGATCAAGAACCAAGAGGAGGCAGTCATGCGCACTCTGTACCTCGCAGTCGCTGTCGTATTGGCGATGCTCGTCCTGTTGCCAGTGGGCGCCAATGCTCAGCATATAGTCCGCGTCCCGCCGTTCGGCGGGTCGAACTATCTGAATGACGCCATTTCGGGTGATACGCTCGCGAACGGCGCGCGGCGGGATTCCCAGGCGGTCTATGTGCTTCAGCGTGGGGGATCATACCTCTGCAACGCGCTGATCCGCAATATCGGGTGGACGCTCACCATCAAGGCGAATGACACGGTCGGCAACGTCAGCAAGCCGGTGGTGTTCCTTTATCCAAATCCCACGACGCTGCTTCCCCCCGGACAGTTCGTCGATATGCGGGGAAACCTCATCGTGAAGAACCTCATCATCTCCGGCTACTTTGAGCCTATCCCTGCCGACCTCACCGGTTTGCAGGGAGGAATCTTCAACACCACGGCCGCGGGATGCAGCCTGACGCTTGATAGCTGCATTGTGAGCAACACGAACGGCAACCATGTCCGAACGGACCAGGCCCCCAAAGTGGTGAAAATCACCAACTGCATTTTCTCCAACATGGGGTATCTCGGTCGCTCGAACCTCGGCGCGGGAAAAGCCATCGACGTCCGTGCCGGCTCGGTTGACTCGCTGATTGTGGTCAACAACACTTTTGTCAATGCGCAGGACCGTATCGTTCGCCACTTCTCCAGCACGGCGAATATCCAGTACTTCCGCTTCGAGCACAACACCGTGGTGAATTCGATGTCGTACCACGGGTTCCTGTCGCTTGGACGTGTGGGCCGGAAAATGATCATCAGGGACAATCTCCTCGTGGACGCTTTTGCGCTCGGTCAGGACACCGATGCCGTGCGGCAGGCGGAATACATCGATAGCGGTGAGAAGGATGCGTTCGGCGGAGCCCGCATGACATGGGTCATCTCGGTCCCGAACGACTCGACGCAGTGGGTGGTGAAGAATAACTACTACAGGGTCACCCCTGCCGGGCAAGCGTTCTACGATTCCGCATCGATCCTGCCGATCGTGGCGAATCCGGCGCTCGTCGTGGGTAGTCCGTTGACCCATCAAATAAACGCGAAGCTCGGTGCTGACTCCGTCAACGCCTTCAAGACGCACACGGCCACCTTGCCGAACGTCCCGGCGCTGATGACGGACATGATGAAGTGGTATCGCCGCCCGGCAACGGGCCCGGATACCGGCGCCGGCAAGACGAAGAATACGGGCGCCTGGAAGGCAAAGTTCGACTTCGACCGCAGAGGGTACCAGTACTTCCGCGACACGTTGAACTGCGCCTATTCGACGTCCAATGCCGTGTACACTGAAGGGACCGGCGGCTATCCCGTTGGCGACCTGAATTGGTTCCCGTCGAAGCTCAGCCAGTGGCTGGCCGACCCGGTGTCGGCAGTACGGCCCGACCAGAATGTGGCGGAGACCTATGCGCTCCGGCAGAATTATCCTAATCCGTTCAACCCGTCGACCCAGATTCAGTTCGCGATTCCCAAACAGTCCAATGTTGAACTGAAAATCTTCAACCTCCTGGGTCAGGAAGTCGCATCGCTTGTCCACGAGACGCTCTCGGCAGGTAACCATTCGGTCACCTTTGATGCGCGCGGACTCGCCAGCGGCGTGTACTTCTACAGGCTCAAAGCCGGCGATTTCACTGCAACGAAATCCATGATGTTGCTGAAGTAGCGACAAGCGGTAGACAGCGGACAGTGGACAGCGGACAGTGGATTCTGCCGGCTGTCTGCTGTCAGCTGTCGACGAACTCAGTTTGACGGTCTCAAAGTCCCAACGTCCCATTTTCCGTATCCGAAATGACGCGTCTTCTGATTTGCCTGACATTCCTTTGTTCCGCAACGGCGTTCTCAGCCGACACCAAGGCAATTCGGCTGAATGTCGCGGCGGACGGGAGCGCGCACTTCCGATCGATCCAGGCAGCGCTTGATGATCAGTCCTCCCGCCAAACGGTGCCGTTGATCATCACCGTAAAGAACGGCCTCTATCAGGAGCAAGTGTTCATCCGCAGGAGCCGCGTCAGCATCGTTGGTCAGGACAAAGACCGGACCCGGATCGTGTTTCCGGTGCTGCGCGAAGCCTGGCGGGCATCGCACCAAGGAAGCGACTGGGGTGCCGGCGTGGTGAACATTGACACGGGCGTTACGGACATCACGCTTGCCAATTTGACGATCTACAACGACGAGGGCGGCCTGTACGGCGATTACAACACGCACCAGTTCGCCATCCGCGGCGCAGGGACGCGAATCATGCTCCTCCATTGTGCTGTGATTTCCGATGGAGGAGATGCGCTCAGCTTGTGGAACCGCGAAGAGGGGATGTACTATCACGCCGATTGCGATTTTGAAGGATGGGTCGACTATGTATGCCCCCGCGGATGGTGTTATATTACCACGTCGAGGTTCTTTGGACATAACACCGAAAGTGCCAGTCTCTGGCACGATGGCAGCGCCGAGCGCCGCCAGAAGCTGGTCATTCGGGATTCGCGATTCGATGGCTGTGCCGGGTTTCCTCTCGGCAGGAATCACCGGGACGGCCAGGTCTATCTTGTGAACTGCCGCTTCTCTGCAAACATGGCCGATCGCCCCTTCTACCGGCCTCCGTCGAGTCAGACGCCCTGGGTATGGGGTGACCGGCACTACTTCTTCAATTGTCATCGCGACGGAGGAGACTATTCCTGGTTTGCCGATAACCTGAGCTCTGCAGACGGCTCGCCGGGAGAACGGGACGTGACTGCACGCTGGGCGTTTGACGGCCGTTGGGATCCTGAAGCTCAGCCGCCATCCATACTCCCATACGCGTCGTTTCCTGTCCCGAAGCAGAATTCACGGGTGAAGGGGAGCGCGTCAACGGTTCTCCGCTGGACGCCAGGTCTGGATGCCGTTGCTCATTCGGTCTACTTCGGCGCAGCCGATCCTCCTCCTCACGTCGCGACGCAACAGACGGACTCTCTTCTGCTCGCGGGTCTTCAGGCTGGAGTGAGGTACTATTGGCGGGTTGATGAGCTCACCCCCTCGGACACGATTCGGGGAGCGCAATGGAATTTTTCTCTATCAGACTAAACGATCCGTGTGGAGTTCCGCCCCCGGAATTACCGTGGCGACGCTTCAACGCAAGACGCATATGAAATTGGAAAAGTACTCTCTGGGCATCGGCGACAGGTTCGGACGGGAGGGCAAGGCCCAGCTCGCGGCTCTGGAGATGGCCAGAAAAACCGGGATCGAGCTTGTCCCCGTGTGGAACAAGTCGCACCGTGAGCATTCCATTATCGGCACCACGCCCGACGACACCCGTCGCGAGGCAGACAATGCCGTGCGTGAAAATGGCTGGAAACATTCGTATTATGTGGACGCCGATCACATCGGACCTCAAAGCGTCGACCTGTTTCTTGCTTCCTCCGATTTCTTTACCATTGATGTGGCCGATTGGATCGGGATTCCCCCGGCTGCGAACGAGGGAGAGGAATTTGTCCGATGGGTGCATCCGTATCTGGGATCGATACCGCTCCCGGGCACGTCGACGCGGCTGGTCGTCTCCGACGAGTCGGTGCGAGCATTCGTTTCGAAGTACCTCCTTGCCATCGGCAAGGCGTCGGAAGTGTTTGGACGGATTGCGAAGGGGAAACTCGACGGCAAGCGGATTATCGAAGTCTCTCTCGACGAAGCGGAGATCGATCAGACTCCGGAAGAATTGTTGCTGATCCTGGCGGGTCTGGCCCAGAAGGGGATTCCCGCACAGACGGTAGCTCCGAAATTCACCGGGCAATTTCTCAAGGGGGTGGACTACCGGGGTGACATCGAGGCGTTTTCGCGTCAGTTCGACGTCGATCTTGCGGTGATCCGATTTGCCAGGGAACACTTCGAGCTTCCGTCGACCCTCAAGCTGAGCATTCACAGCGGGAGCGACAAATTCTCGATCTACCCGTCGGTTCGCCGAAGCGTTCAGAAACATGACATCGGCTTTCATCTGAAGACGTCCGGCACGACGTGGCTGGAGGAGCTGATCGGTATTGCCGAGGGCGGCGGTGACGGGCTCACGTTCGCGAAGAAGCTGTACGCCGATGCGTTGCGTTCCTACGACGCGCTGGTGAAGCCGTATCTGACGGTGGTGGACATCACCCCGACGCGTCTGCCGTCGGCGGAAACCGTGAACGGCTGGACGGGCGGGGAATTCGCTGCGACGGTGCGCAATGATGTCAGCGCACCACGATTCAATCCGGACGTGCGCCAGCTGTTGCATGTCAGCTACAAAATTGCCGCGGAGCGCCAGGCGGAGTTCTTTCAGCTTTTGAAGGACAATCGGGCTTCCGTCGAGCACCACGTTACGGAAAACCTGTACCGTCGCCACATCCTTCCGCTGTTCCAGGAGTGAGGCGGCCTGTTATCCACAAAAGGCACTACAATACACTATGAGCGATGCGCCTTCGTTCCAGAGTCTCCGGGGAAAGAATTGCATTATCACAGGAGGCGGAGGGGTTATCGGTCGGGCATTGTGCGAGGGACTGGCGAAGGTCGGCGTCAATCTCGCGATCATCGATGTCGCGCGTGAGGAGGCAGAAAAGCTTGCGTCGTCGTACGCCTCTACCTATGGCGTCAAGGCCATGGCGGCTGTCGCGGACGTGCTCGACAAATCCTCCCTGCAGGGCGCCAAGAATCTCGTCACCTCCCGGCTCGGCCCGATCCATCTGTTGATCAATTGCGCCGGGGGAAATTCCCCGAAAGCGACCACCCGTGCTGAATTTGTGGAGCGGGAAACCGTCGCCGATCTCTCCGGAACGTTTTACGGTCTCGACGTGGACGGCTTCCGGAAAGTGTTCGATCTGAATTTTCTCGGGACGATTCTCCCGACGATGGTCTTCACCGAGGATATGGTCAGGGAGGGGGGAGGTGTCGTCCTGAATATATCCTCCATGAACGCTTTTCGCCCGCTGACCAAGATTCCCGCGTACTCCGCTGCAAAAGCCTCGATCAACAACTTCACCGAATGGCTGGCGGTCCACCTCGCCAAAGCCAACATCCGCGTCAACGCTATAGCGCCGGGATTTCTGCTGACGAACCAGAACCGCTTCCTGATGCTCGACGAAAAGACGAACGCGTTGACCGAGCGCGGCCAGAAGGTCATCACGGGAACACCCATGGGAAGGTTTGGAGAGCCGGAGGAGCTGCAAGGCATAACGCTGTTTCTTCTCTCGGATCTGTCGAAGTTCATCACGGGAGTCGTCGTCCCTGTCGACGGCGGCTTCAACGCGTATTCCGGCGTCTGAAAGGACGCCAGTCAATTTTCCGGGGAGAAACGCTCATGCTGTATTTCCATCGAGGCGCAGAAGACGAGGAATTCCGGCCGAATGACTTGCGGGACGCGCTCTTCTCTGCGCTTTCGCAGCTCGGCAATCGACAGAACGTTTTGGTCATTCCACCAGACATTACGCGGTCGTCATCCCAAGCCGGGATCCTCACGAGGTACGTCCTGGACTATTACGGCGACCGGCTGAAGGCAATTCTCCCGGCAACCGGCACGCACACGCCGATGAGTGAGGGTGAGATCGAAAATATGTTCGGTCCCATCCCCCGAGGATTGTTCCACACGCATGATTTCCGGAAGGGCGCCGTGACGCTGGGAGAGGTGCCGGCCGATGTTGTCCGCGCCGTCTCTGAGAATGTGGTCGACTACCCTGTGCCGATTCAGGTCGACCGATTGATCGCCGAAGGAGGGCACGATCTCATCCTCTCGATCGGTCAGGTGGTCCCGCACGAAGTGATCGGCATGTCGAACTACAACAAGAATCTCTTCGTCGGCACGGGCGGGAAGGAGAGCATCGATCGCACGCATTTCCTGAGCGCGGCGTACGGCATGGAGCGGATCATGGGGCGCGCCGACAACCCCGTCCGGAAAGTCCTCAACTACGGTTCCGATCACTTTGGACGACATCTCCCGGTTGTCTATGTGCACACCGTCGTCGAACGGAACGCTCAAGGGAAGATCATCGTCCGGGGATTGTACATCGGCGACGATAACGACTGTTTCCTTGAGGCGGCGGACCTTGCGCTCAAGGTCAATGTGACCTTTCTCGATCAGCCTCTCCGCAAGGTCGTGGTGTATCTCGAACCGCAAGAATTCAAAAGCACCTGGCTTGGCAACAAGAGCATCTATCGGATGCGCATGGCGATCGACGACGGCGGGGAACTGATTGTCCTGGCGCCGGGAGTGGAGAAATTCGGGGAAGACAAATCGATCGATCAGCTCATCCGGCGCTACGGCTATATCGGAGCGCGAAAGGTTCTCGATCTCGTGCATGACCATGCCGATCTGCAGGGGAGCCTGAGTTCGGCGGCGCACTTGATTCACGGATCGTCCGAGGGAAGGTTCTCCGTCACCTATTGCCCCGGGAAGCTTTCACAGAAGGAAATTGAATCGGTGAATTTCCGGTACGCCGATCTGGGCTCCATGCTTCGTCGATACGACCCGGAAAAGCTCGTCGACGGATTCAACACGCTGGAGAACGGAGAGGAGATCTTTTTCAGCTCGCAGCCTGCGCTCGGGCTCTGGGCGTTCAGGGAACGCTTTGCCACCGTCCCGGCGTGAGTCCACTTTCACAGCTCTTGAGAAGGAATCGGGTTTCGCATGCAAAAGCAGGATTTCGGTCTTGTCGGCGTCGGCGTGATGGGTCAGAACCTCACGCTGAACATCGAAAGCCACGGTCACTCCGTGGCGGTCTATGATCGCGACACCAAGAAGGTCTCGGATTTTCTGTCGGGGAAGGCGAAGGGAAAGAGCATCGTCGGTGCCGTCGATATCGCCGATTTCGTCGCACGCCTGACCGTTCCCCGCCGGATCATCATCCTCGTCAATGCCGGAAAGCCGGTGGACGATGTGATCGCAGGCCTGAGGCCTCATCTGACAAAGGGAGACGTGGTGATCGACGGCGGCAATTCCTTCTTCCAGGACACGGAACGACGGTACGCTGACCTCGCGACGACGGGAATCCAGTTCATCGGGAGCGGCGTCTCGGGCGGAGAAGAAGGGGCGCTGAAAGGCCCGAGTCTCATGCCGGGCGGCGCAAGGGAGGCATACGATCATGTCGCCCCCATCCTCACCTCTATCGCCGCTCGTGTGAATGGCGAGCCGTGTTGCGCGTATATCGGTCCCCGGGGGGCGGGACACTTCGTGAAGATGGTGCACAACGGGATCGAATACGGGATCATGCAACTGATCTGCGAGACATACGACGTCCTGCGATCCCGGTTCGGCCTCACACCTCCCCAGGCAGCGGATGTCTTTGAAAAATGGAATGCGACCGAGCTGAACTCGTACCTCTTTGAAATCACCGTGAAGGTGTTGCGCGAGATCGATCCGGAGACGGGAAAACCGCTCGTGGACCTCATCCTGGACACGGCCGAGCAAAAAGGGACCGGCAAATGGACCTCCCAGAATGCTTTTGATCTTGGCGTACCGATCCCGACGATCAATGCTGCCGTGGTGGGGCGAATCTTGTCCGGTCTCAAGACTGAGCGTGTCGCCGCGTCATCGATCCTTCGGAAGGCGCAAGGCGCCGCGACCAAACCCGCCGCCGATCAGGTGGATGCGCTTCGGGACGCCCTCCATTGCTCGATCATCACGGCCTATGCGCAGGGGATGGCGCTTCTCCGGGCGGCCTCCAATGACTATCACTACGACCTCAAGTTTCACGAGATTGCCGCGCTGTGGCGTGGCGGATGCATCATTCGCTCGAAGCTCCTTTCGTTGATCATGGACGCGTTCCAGAAGACCCCGGACCTGGTGAACCTGATGGTCGGCTCATCCTTCGCTGCCATCCTGAATGCGAAAGAAACCTCATGGCGGAAAACGGTGAGCGCTGCCGTCGAAGCCGGCGTTCCGGTCATTGCCATGGCTGCCTCGCTCAGCTACTTCGACGCGTACCGCACGGGGCGGCTCCCGGCAAACCTGCTGCAAGGACAGCGCGACTACTTCGGCGCTCATACCTACAAGCGCATCGACAAGGAAGGAGTGTTTCACACCCACTGGCAGGAATGAGATGCCTGCCACACGAAGAAGTTATTCATACTGAGAACGACAGGAAATCCTATGGCTCTTCGCGTCAAGGATGCATCCGCAGTAGCTTATGATCTCGTGTCCCTGGGAGAGTGCATGATCAGGCTTTCGCCTCCCGGCCACCAACGCATCGAACTTACACCGGTGTTTGAAGCATACGCCGGAGGCGGCGAGTACAACGTCGCCTATGCCCTTGCGCGCTACGGCATGCGCACGGCATTCGTGTCGCGGCTCGTCGACAATCCTCTCGGCCACTTCATCCGGAACCATGCGCAAACGAGCGGCATGGACTTCAAAGAAGTTCTGTGGGTGAAGTACGACGGCTCCGGAAGAGCCGACAGAGTCGGGTTGAACTTCACCGAAGTGGGGACCGGCGTACGCGCGAGCGTAACGATGTACGACCGTGGGCATACTGCGGTTGCGCACATGAAGCCCGGGGAGTATGACTGGAAAAAGTTGTTCGGAGAGAAGAAGTGCCGCTGGTTCCACACCGGAGGGATCTTTGCCGCGTTGAGCGAGTCGTGCGCGGAGGTGACGATCGAGGCCATGAAGGCGGCCCACGAGGCGGGGACGATCACGAGCTACGACTTGAATTTCCGGAGCAAGCTCTGGTCGAGCAAACAGGCGATCGAAGTAACGAAGAAAATCGTACCCTACATCGACGTCCTGATCGGCAACGAGGAGGACTTTCAGAAGGTCCTCGGGTTCACGGTGGAGGGGATCGACGAGAACCTGAAGAAACTCCCGGTCGAGGAGTACAAGGCGATGGTCGGGAAGGTTGTCAAGGCGTTTCCCAATATTCAGGCGGTGGGGACAACGTTGCGGGAGGTGGTGAGCGGGCTTGTCAATAATTGGTCCGCGATCATGTACTACGATGGCAAGTTCTACGGCTCGCGACGGTACGAAAATCTGGAGATTGAGGACCGGGTTGGCGGAGGCGATGGTTTCTGCTCCGGGTTTGTGTACGGTCTGCTTCACGGGATGGCCCCGCAGGAATGTGTTGAGCTCGGTGCAGCCCACGGGGCGCTGCTTCAGAGCACGCGTGGCGACACGAGCATGGTCACCATGGATGAGGTGATGCATGTGATGGGTGGTGGAAGCGCGCGCATCAAACGGTGACGCGAGCAGCGAATCTCAATCTTCGGACTACTGGCAAAAGGACGTTCATGGACAAAGAGACCCTTCGGTCGTTTGCGGCGAAGCACGATCATTTCGTTGGTTTCGACTCGGACGGATGCATTTTTGATTCAATGGAGCTGAAGCACAAGGAATGTTTCATCCCCAATATCATCAAGTACTATGATCTTCAGCCGATTGCGAAGTACGCCCGTGAAGTGGCGGAGTTCGTCAACCTGTACTCTCAATGGCGGGGCACGAACAGATTTCCCGCGCTGGTCAAGACGATCGAACTTCTCCGGGACCGTCCCGAGGTATTGGCCAGGGGAGTGACACTGCCCGATCTCACTGCCGTCGAGCAATTTATCCGCACGGCCCCGTCACTCGGCAATCCCGCGCTGGAGAAGGCAATTGAGAAAACAGGAGACAGCTCGCTGAAGCTGTGTCTGGAGTGGAGCCGTGCGGTGAACGTCTCGATCGAGTGGATGGTGAAAGGGCTTCCCCCGTTTCCGGCGGCGAAGGGAAGTCTCGAGAAGATCTCAGGTCGGGCCGACACGATGGTCGTTTCGGCGACGCCCGCGGAAGCTCTCCGGCGCGAGTGGGAAGAGCACGGGATCGACAAGTACGTCGGCGTTATCGCCGGCCAGGAACTTGGCAAGAAGGAGGAGCAGCTCGGCCTCACGGCGCAAGGAAAATACAAGACAGGAAACATCCTGATGGTCGGCGATGCCCTGGGAGACCTGAAGGCTGCCCAGGCCGTCCATGCGCGGTTCTATCCGATCGTGCCGGGCCGCGAAGACGAGAGCTGGGAACGATTCCGGGACGACGTCGTTGATCGGTTTCTGAGGGACGCATATCCTCAGGAGGAAGAAGATCAGCTGTGCCGGGAGTTTTCCAAGGCGCTCCCGTCGGTCCCTCCGTGGAAGCATAGCGAAGATGTCCACCGGGTGTCGCAAGGCGGATAATCGATCCACGGCAACCTCCGGAGTCCCGTCCCCGGTCGAACGTTTCAATCCCCGATGAATCGGCGTTGCATCTTTGCATCGTCTCCTCTGCAACAACCGATTCATATTTTTATGAACAGGAAAGTAATCGTTAAAGTTACGTGTCGTCACGCGCACGGCTGCGGGAGAGGGATCGACACGCGACGAACGATCTGACGACCAATGCGAACGACGTTCATTCACCCCGACTTTCTCCTCGAAACGCAGTCCGCCAGGAAGCTGTATCACCGCTTCGCCGAGTCGCTGCCGATCATCGACTTCCACAACCATCTTCCCCCGGCCGACATTGCTCGGGACCGGAAGTTCGCGTCCTTGACCGAGATCTGGCTCGAAGGGGATCATTACAAGTGGAGAGCGATGCGCGCCTGTGGCGTCGATGAGCGCTTTGTGACGGGCGATGCGACCCCCTGGGAGAAGTTCGAACGTTGGGCCGAGACGGTTCCCCGGACGCTCCGGAATCCTCTCTATCACTGGACACACCTCGAGCTTGCCCGCCCCTTCGGCATCACGGACCGGTTGCTTGGCCCGGCAACGGCCCGTGCGATCTGGGAAAAGTGCAATGCGAAGCTGGCGACCCCGGCGTTCAGTGCGCGGGGAATCCTCATGCAAATGAAGGTCGAGGCGCTCTGCACGACCGATGATCCTGTCGATTCGCTGGAACATCATGTCGCGCTCCAATCCGACCCCACGATGAAGATCCGAGTGTACCCGGCTTTCCGGCCGGACCTTGCCATGGCGATCGATGACCTCGAAGGATTTCAAGCGTACCTGGGACGCCTCTCGGATGCATCGGGGCAGGAGATTTCAACGTTCGAAACCTTTCTCGAGGCCCTGGCACAACGCCATGCATACTTTCACGAACATGGCTGCCGGCTCTCAGACCACGGGCTTGAGCAGCTCTACAACGACCCGTTCACCCGGGCGGACGCCGAAAGGTCCTTCAAGCGTCTGTTGAAGCGCAAAAGGGTTGAAGGGAGCGAGGCGCGCGCATTGAAGTCGGCGATTCTCCACGAACTCGCAATCATGGACGCAGAGCGCGGATGGGTCCAGCAGCTGCACCTGGGTGCCCTGCGCAATGTCAGTCGCCGCATGATGCGCCGACTCGGCGCAAACACCGGGTATGACACGATCGGCGATTTTCCGATGGCCTCCGCAATCGCCGGGTTCCTGGATCGACTCGACGAACAGGGAAAACTCGCGAAGACGATCCTCTACAATCTCAACCCGCGGGACAATGAGCTCTTCGCGGCGATGATCGGGAATTTCCAGGATGGCACAGTCCCCGGCAAGGTGCAATACGGCGCGGCCTGGTGGTTCCTCGATCAACTCGACGGGATGACGAAGCAGATCAATGCTCTCTCGTCGCTCGGGCTCCTGAGCCAGTTTATCGGCATGTTGACCGACTCGAGGAGCTTTCTCTCGTTCCCGCGGCATGAGTACTTTCGCCGGTTGCTGTGCAACATCCTGGGAAACGATATTGAACGTGGTCTTATCCCCCATGACCTCGATCTTGTCGGCGGCATGGTGTGCGATATTTGCTACAATAATGTCCGAAGGTACCTTGACCTTCCCTACGCGGATCCTCCGCATGCCTCCGCCACCACATCCCGCAAGAAGGAGCGCCGATGACCACGTTGTTTGATCTCTCCGGCAAGAGTGCCATTGTCACAGGTGGCAGCACAGGTTTGGGACGCGGTATGGCGCTTGCCCTCGCGTCGGCAGGCGCCGATCTGGTCCTCGTCGATCATGTCACGTGCGACGCTGTTGCTCAGGAAATCCGCGCGCTTGGCCGCAAGGCCGCCGTGCTTACGGCTGACCTGCTGGACATGGCCTCGCTTGACCGCGTGATCGACGCCGCTCTTGCGGCCAACGGGAAGATCGACATCCTGATAAACAACGCAGGGATCATTCGCCGGACGCCGGCGATCGATTTTTCGGAAAAGGACTGGGACGAGGTCATGACGCTCAACGCAAAGACCGTATTCTTCCTCTCCCAGAAAGCCGCACGCGATATGATGAAGCGCCACTATGGCAAGATCATCAACATCGCCTCACTCCTCGCGTTTCAGGGCGGCATCATTGTGCCGTCCTACGCGGCGAGCAAAGGCGCCGTCGCGCAGGTCACCAAAGCGCTTGCGAACGAGTGGGCGACGTCCGGGATTACCGTGAATGCCATCGCGCCGGGTTATATGGCGACGAACAACACGAAAGCGCTGCGCGAAGATCCGGTGCGGACGAAGGCGATCCTCGAGCGCATCCCCGCGGGCCGATGGGGTACGCCGGAGGACCTCCAGGGCGCGGCGGTGTTCCTTGCCTCCCCCGCCTCGGACTATGTCAACGGCCACGTGCTGGTGGTCGATGGCGGTTGGATGGCACGATAAGAATACATTGTAAGGAGCTCCCTGTGGAAGTACGATATCTTCCTGACGACCGTTCTTATGAACGCATGACCACCGAAGAGTTGCGGTCGGTGTTTGTCCTCGATTCGCTTTTTGCGACGGGGGAGGTCAGAATGACCTATTGCGACGCCGACCGCGCGATCCTCGGCGGCGCAATTCCCCTCGACCGTCCTCTGCATTTGCAGTCAAGCAAGAAAGAGATGGCTGCCAACTACTTCGCCGAGAGGCGGGAAATCGGCATCGTGAACATCGGCGGCGAAGGCGTTGTCAGCGCGGACAAGGCGGACTTTCGCCTCGGGACGCATGATATGGTGTACATCGGTCGCGGAACCCAGGAGGTGCGATTTTCCAGCAGTGATCGGGCAACGCCGGCCGTGTTCTATTTCGCCTCCTTCCCCGCGCATACGGCATGTCCCAGCAGAATGGTTCACCGGAATGACGCAGAGCACCAGCTCCTCGGCGATAGCGCGACATCCAACAAGCGCACCATCAACAGGTATATTCATACGGGCGGGGCAAAAAGCTGCCAGCTGGTGATGGGCATGACGGAGCTCGACACCGGGAGCGTCTGGAACACCATGCCCCCGCACACGCACCAGCGGCGCATGGAAGCGTATTTGTATTACGACCTGGGTCCGGACGACATCGTCGTGCATTTGATGGGCAGGCCGGATGCGACGCGCAACCTCATCCTTCGCAATCGACAGGTCGTGGTGTCGCCGAGCTGGTCCATCCACTGTGCCGCCGCCACAAAGAACTATCGCTTCGTCTGGGCAATGGGAGGGGAGAACCAGGAATTCGGCGACATGGATGCGGTCGCGATGACGGACCTCCGATAAGAACGCAGGACACCCTCTCAACACCAGGAGACATATCCGATGCAGGACGCCACCATCGCACAAGCCACGACCGGACCGGTCGGCCGGTTTCGTTGGACCATCTGCGGGCTTATCTTCGCGGCAACAACGGTCAATTATGTGGATCGTGCGATATTCGGACTGCTTGCACCGACGCTCAGGCAGGTGATCGGCTGGAACGACCTCGAGTACAGTTTCATCGTCGTGGCGTTCCAGGGTGCCTATGCCATCGCGCTTCCTGCGTTCGGCTGGTTCATCGATCGATACGGCACAAAGATCGGCTATACGGTCTCCATCGTGGGGTGGAGCCTGGCGGCGATGGGACACGCTTTGGCAACGGGTGTCTGGAGTTTCGGCATCGCCCGGGGCCTGCTGGGACTGAGCGAAGCCGGCAATTTCCCGTGCGCGATCAAGTCAATTGCGGAATGGTTCCCGACGAAAGAGCGGGCCTTCGCCACCGGCATTTTCAATTCGGGCGCGAATATCGGCGCCGTTGTCGCTCCCGCGATTGTGCCGTTTCTCGTGGAGCATTTCCAGTGGTACGGCGCTTTCCTGGCCACCGGCGCGCTCGGATTCGGCTGGCTCGTGTTCTGGATCATCTACTATGATCCACCTGAAACCAGCAAACGTGTCGGCAAAGTCGAACTTAGTTTTATTCAAAGCGACCAGGAGGAGACGGTAAGCGAGAAGATCCCGTGGCGGGTTCTCCTTGGTCATCGCGAGGCATGGGCGTTCGTCGTCGGGAAATTTCTTACCGATCCGATCTGGTGGTTCTATCTGTACTGGCTCCCGTTGTTCCTGAATAGCCGGTATGGTCTGGACCTGACAAGCCTCGGGCTTCCAATAATTGTGGTCTACACCCTCACTTCAATTGGAAGCATCGGCGGTGGATGGCTTTCCTCCTGGTTCATCGGCAGAGGATGGACGCTCAACCGGAGCAGAAAACTGACCATGCTCGGGTGCGCGGTCCTCGTGGTTCCTATCATCTCCGCCGCATCGATTTCCAATTTGTGGGTGGCCGTCCTGATCATCGGTCTCGCGGCTGCGGCACATCAGGGATGGTCGGCGAATCTGTTCACGATCACGTCCGATCTCTTTCCGAAAAAAGCAGTCGGATCGCTTGTCGGCCTGGGGGGAATGGCAGGAGCGGCCGGCGGAATGCTCTTTACCGCATCGACGGGGTTCATCCTGGAGTTCACCGGCAGCTATGTCTCGATTTTCCTGATCGCCGGTTCGGTGTATCTGCTGGCGTTGCTGGCGATCCACCTGCTTGTCCCGCGGATGAAGATGTTGCAGCTGTAATCGGAGAGCAGCCCAAGAATATGTCACGAAGGACCATGTGGGGGAACATCTCTGGAGTATCTCTGATGATGCTGTTCTTCATCGCGTCGTCGGGGAATGGCCTTGCCCGGCAAGCGGAAGGTGCAGGGTGGTCTCCAGCGATGGTCTCCTTGCAGGTTTCACCACCCGTATTTCCTGCTCTACGATGCAATATACGGGACTTCGGAGCGGTGGAGGGCGGCGCAACGAAGTGCACTGACGCGATCAGGCAGGCAATCCAACGGGTCACAACATCCGGAGGGGGGCACGTCATCGTTCCTGCCGGAAGGTGGCTGACGGGAGCGATCCGCCTCCGGAGCCACACCGACCTGCATCTTGAGCGTGGCGCCGTATTGATCTTCAGTCAGGACCCGGCGGACTATCTTCCGGCGGTCTTCTCGCGTCACGAAGACACCGAATGCTACAAGTTCTCGGCATTCGTGTATGCTGACTCGGCAACGGACATCGCCGTGACAGGGGAGGGCGTGCTCGAGGGGCAGGGAAAGCCCTGGTGGGCCTGGAAAACGCTTCATGCCGATTGCGAGTCGACGCTGGTGGCGATGGGCAACGCCGGCGTCCCGGTCGGGCAGCGTGTGTTCGATGGGACGCATGGGCGGTTTCTTCGTCCCGCGTTCTTTCAACCGATGCAGTGCCGCAACGTCCTTGTCGAAGGAGTGACCTTCCGCTACGGCGCCTTCTGGACAATCACCCCCACCTATTGTGAAAATGTCATCGTCCGCCGGGTGAACGTCGAAACGGCGGGAAGTTACGGGCACGCGCCGAACGGCGACGGCGTCGATCCGTCCTCGAGCAAAAACGTCCTGATCGAAGACTGCAATTTTTCCACCGGCGACGATTGCATCGCCCTCAAAGCGGGGCGTGACGTCGACGGCAGACGTGTGCATAAGGCAACCGAGAATATTGTCATCCGACGTTGCACCGGGCGCCAGGGACACGGGGGAATCGTCATCGGGAGTGAAACCGCAGGGGGCATTCACGATGTCTCCGCCTCTGACTGCCGGTTCACCGGCACGGATCGGATGGTCCGCATCAAAACCCAGCGCGGAAGGGGCGGCATCCTGGAGCGGATGTGGTTCGATAATATCGCCGGCGATAGCATCAGGATGGAAGCCGTCCACGTCAACATGCTGTACACAGGATCACGGCTGCCTGCTCATAGTGTTGATTCCACGACCCCGATCGTGCGGGATCTCTATTTTGCCAACATCCGGCAGCGTTCAGGTGACGGTTATGCTCTGGAGATTCTCGGGATCCCGGAAATGCCCGCACAAGGGATTGAGTGTGACTCTCTTGCGATGTCATCGGCAAAGGGTGTTCACATCGAGGACGCAAGCGCAATCAGCCTTGCGAATTCGACAATATCTCCTTCGGGCGGCCCGGTGATCCGGATCGGACACAGCCGGGGTATAACGCTCGACAACGTCGGGACGGAGAAGGCGTCGGCGCCTTTTCTTTGCGTCGACGGCGACGATGTTCAGGACGTGTGGATCCATCGCGCGGGAGGGGAAGGACATGCTGCTGTGCTCCCACGGACGGATCCTTGGTCGTCGAGAATCGCCGGGAGTTTTCTTGCCCGCCATCCCGAAGGCGTGACATATGACTCCAACTTCACGCAGAAGAGCTGGAATTACGAGCAGGGCTTGATGCTGGTTGCGCTCGATCGGATGTGGCGCCATACCGGGGACGAACGCTATTTCCGGTTTGTCAAAGACAATATCGATCGTTTTGTCGGGGACGACGGTTCCATTGCGACCTACAACAGATCGGACTTCAATCTTGACAACATAGGGCCCGGGCGAGCGCTCCTCGCCCTCTATGCCGCGACGCACCAGGAGAAATACCGCCGTGCCGCGGATACCCTCCGACGGCAATTGCGCGAGCAGCCCCGGACACATGAAGGCGGATTCTGGCACAAGAAGATCTATCCGAATCAGATGTGGCTCGATGGGCTCTTCATGGCTGAGCCGTTCTACGCCTCATACGCCGTCATGTTCGGGGATACGAGCGCCTTCTCTGATATCATACGTCAGTTCACCCTCATCACGGCGCACACGCGTGACAGCGTCACCGGGCTTCTCTACCACGGCTATGATGAAAGTCATGCTCAGCCGTGGGCGGACAAATCCACCGGACGGTCGCCATGCTTTTGGGCGAGGGCCATCGGCTGGTACGCGATGGCACTCGTCGATGTCCTCGATATTCTGCCGGAGCGTCAATCCGGCAGAGCGGCACTCCTGGCTATGCTCCGGGACGTGGCGAAGGCCGTCGCAAACACCCAGGATCCGGAAAGCGGGCTCTGGTATCAGGTCATCGATCAACGGGGCAGGGAGGGGAACTACCAGGAGGCCTCGGCCTCCGCGATGTTCACCTACGTGTTCGCACGTGGTGCGGCGAGAGGCTATCTGGATTCGACGTATGCCCGGCGCGCCCGCAAGGCTTTTGATGGGATTGTTACTCGCCTCGTAACGGTCGAGCCAGACGGCTTTTTGGATCTTCTTCACACCTGTCGTGGTGCCGGCCTCGGAGGGAACCCGTACCGGGACGGCACCTACGCGTACTATATCAGTGAACCTCAACGAACGAACGATCTGAAAGGCCTCGGCCCGTTCCTGCTTGCTGCGATCGAGCTCGAACGAGAGGAGGGACTGAAATGAAAAGGAATGCGCATATTACACTCGCTGATATCGCCCAACGCCTTTCGGTCTCCCGGGTCACGGTTTCGAAAGCCTTGCGCGGACACCCGGACATCTCGGAAGAAATGGCGAAGAAGATCCGGAAGATGGCCTCGGACCTGGGATACAGCCCCAATCGCATGGCCCGCAACCTCTCGTCCCGGCGGTCGCACCTTCTCGGGCTTGTCGTTCCGAAGATCGCGCATTTCTTCTTCGGTTCGGTTATCGAGTCGGTGTACAATCGCGCGCTCGACCACAAATACGAGACGATCCTGATGGTGTCGCACGAGAACGATGAGCAGGAGACGCGCAATCTGCAAACACTCGTCTCGATGCGTGTCGACGGGATCATCATCTCCGTGTCCGCGCGTACCCATGATATCAAGGTGTTCGAATGGATCCGGAAGGTGGGAATTCCGCTTCTGTTCATGGATCGCCTCCCGGATCCATCGCCGAAGAATTCCGTCGGCGTACTCGTCGACGACTACGGAGGCGCGAAGCGGGCGGCCGAACAGGCAATCTCCCTGGGCTACGAGTCGATCGCATTCATCGGCGGCGACCGCAATATCAATATCGGCCGAAACAGGTTCCAGGGGTATGCGGATGCGATGCGTGAACATGGACTGTTTATGAAAGAGGAGTATATTATTCACGGCGGCTACAGTACGGAGGTGGGGTTCGAAGGGCTCAAACGCCTGCATTCCACGGGTACGATGCCGCAGTGCATCTTCGCGGTGACATACCCGGTGGCGCTCGGGGTCTATGAAGCGGCGAAATCTCTGGGCATCCGCATTCCGCAGGACGTTGATATCATCTGCTTCGGTGACAGCGACGTGGGCAAGCTTATCACGCCCGCCTTGAGCTGCGTTTCACAGCCGACCCAGCGGCTGGGGGAAGAATCCGTCAATATGATGATGAGGATGATCGAGAATCCGGAAGCCGTCTCGCCGGGTAACCTCGTCATCCCGACGGAACTCATTCTCCGGGAGACGTGCATCCTGCCCAAAGGCCCCGCGCACGTAGTCGCGTCACCCCAGCTCAGCGAGGGACGATGAACATCACGGTGCTCTGCTGCGCTGTCTTGCTGCTTCCAGCGGGAGCATGGGGACGGCTTGACGGTCGAGCCGCTGCGAGCAAACCCCGGCATGTCCTGCTCGACTGCTACTACAACAACGAATGGAAGTCGGATAGTGCAGGTCACCGCTGGCGCTATCACTATGTCTGGTCCGACACTCTCGATTCCGGTTTTTCACAGCTCGGTGCAATCATTCGATCGTGCGGTGGCGTCACCGATACCCTCTGCCGCCCGCCATCCGATTCCGCCCTTTCCTCGACGGATATCTACTTGATTGTTGATCCTGATACGCCCAAAGAGACGGCCCATCCAGCATACATCGAGGACTCTTCCGCCGCGGTCATAGCGCGTTGGGTCGCCCACGGTGGCAAACTTCTCCTGTTCGGAAATGACAGCGGGAATGCGGAATTTGCCCACCTCAATCGGCTCGCTTCGCGCTTCGGTATCTCCTTCAACGAGAACAGCCGGAACAAAGTGGCAGCGAACCATTACGAAACCGGAGCGTTCGACCGCCTGCCTGCACATCCGCTCTTTCACGGCGTGCGACGGATTTTTCTGAAGGAGATCTCCACCCTCACCGTGCATCCTCCTGCCCGGCCTCTTCTCCTCGACGGAAGCGATGTCATCATCGCTTCGGCGCGCTATGGAAAGGGGATGGTGTTTGCGGTCGGCGACCCATGGTTCTACAATGAATACATGGATCAACGGAGACTGCCGGAAGGATATGACAATGCCCTCGCGTCGAAGAATCTCTTCGAATGGCTGTTCTCCAGCGTCAGTCGCGTGCATGGACATTGATCAGGTGGGTGTGCGATGATTCGTAACTTGCATTTACTTCCGGATAAACGATGATGACCGACGTACTCGCAACTCTGGAATTGTGCGGGATAATTCCCGTGGTGGTTATCGATGATGACGCGCGCGCCGTGCCGCTGGCCAACGCTCTGGTTGCCGGCGGTCTGTCGACGAT
>DATJPR010000149.1:0-2951 GCA_035506295.1 Bacteroidota bacterium
CGAGGACTTCAAAGGCCATGAGCATGACGACCAACAACACAACGGCATTGGCACTCAAATGCATCGAGTTGTTCAACCAACATACCCTCAATTATGTAGAGCAGTGCTATGCGGAGGACGTCGACTGGACTGAGATGCCACTTCCGACGACTCCCGAAGGTCAGAGAGGCAATCGCGAGTCACTCCTCAGGAGCGCCGGCATGCTTCTCCGACTGTTCCCCGATCGCGAACTAAGAGTTGTAAATATCGTAACGGAAGGCAATTCGGTAGCGATGGAGCTTGACTGGAGTGGAACAGCAGCTTCGACCGTAGGGCCGGTGAAAGCAGGCTCAGTGTATCACTCCCGAATTGCGTCGTTCCTGATGATATCGAACAACTTGATTGTGAAGCACACAGATTATTGTGTTGCAATACCGGAGAGAGGAAAGCCTAAACAACAAGAAGGATGACATGATCAGGCTTCGTTTGCATTCGTCGGACGACACAACTGCATCGATGAATCAGGCAATGCCGTAATTCACTTCTTTGCTTCCTCTTTCTTGAGCGCCTCCTTCATTTTCGCCACGTTCGATCCCTCGCCGGCTCCCTCGTAGAAGGAGAGGTCTTCGTCGATGCCGACCAACCGCATGCACTGGCCTCCGGGAGCCTGGAAGTACAAGTGAGGATCCGGCAGTTCGATCGTCCTCACGAGGCCGGAATCGACAATCTTCCGTTTCGTTTTCTCCACATCGTCGGACTTGATTTCCAACCAGATCGATCGTGCTGTCCGCAAAAACTCACTCTGATCGGGGACATCACCGTAAAGAAACACGACGTAGAAGTTCTCTTCCAGACGAATGAAGTCCCTCTCCGGATCTGCTTTCGTGAGTACGCCGCCGAGAACATCACAGTAGAATGCGCGGATGTTTTCCCGATCCTGCCGCGGCACCAAAACCGATGAGTGATTGCCAATGATGACTTTTTCCATGGTTGCCTCCTGTGATTACGCGCGACGTTGCATGCTCGTTCCAAAATGGTTCGTCAACTTGTCCAGGAAATAGTTCCAGCCTGCCTCGTGCGACTTCGCCACATCAGCATCGGGAAGGCCTGCATGAAGGAGCGTCATGAGTGTACCATCTCCTTTCTTCTCAAAGGTCAGCGTTACGGTCGATTCCTCGCCGAGGGTGTTTTTCGACATCCAGGTGTGCTGAATCCTGTTCGGCCGCGCGATCTCCGTAAAACGCCCGTAGTGAGAAGTCCCGGTGATAAGCCAGTACCAAAGCCCGTCGACCTTCGGGTTGAAGATCAGCTTGTCTTTCTCATGCCAGGGAGTGCCCGGGATGTCGGGATTCAGCCACGCATCGAACACCTCGGCGGGAGGAGCGGGGATGGTTCGCTCAAACTTGAATTCCAGGGTCTTCGCGGATTTTGTCATGCCTTCTTCTCCTTCTTTCTTTTATCCTTGAAATATTCCTCGAACTGGTCGAGGCGTTTGTTCCAGAATCGTTCATAGTCATGCATCCACACCGCCGCTGCGCGAAGCGGTTGTCCACGAATGGAAATGAACACTTCGCGGCCCCGTTTTTCCCGTTTAATGAGTCCGGCACGCTCGAGCAATTTGAGGTGCTTGGTAACGGAATTCAGGGCCAGATCGAAGGGCTCTGCAATATCCGTGAAACGCGCAGGGCCCGATTCCGCCAGCCGCCCGAGAATTGCCCGCCTGGAGGGATGGGAGATGGCCGTGAAGATGTCGTCGAGGTTTTCCATATTAAACATACACCCAAAGGTGTAACATCGGGCGGGGATTGTTTGTTCCCCGGTACGAACCGCCGTCCTTTTGCATGGTCAGCAGGGGCGGGATCATTATCATGCTCTCGCAGATCGATACTGCCGGCATGCTGCGGCCGAACAGCCTCGTAGTCCGTGAAGGCGGCGCCTGGGATGCCTACGCCTGGCTTCCCGACGCTGACGCTCTGCACAGCGAGTTTGCAGCGAAAGGAGCGACCATCGCGCGAGGGATCTGTGATCAGGAATACGGATGCCGCGATTTTGAGGTCCTTGATTGCAACGGGTATCGCCTGTGCTTCGGCCATGTGCTCTGGTGAACACCTCAATGACGGTTTTACCTTTGGCCTGAAGGCGATTATCGGTTGGAGGGGCGTATCGACAAGACAGCGACAGGCAAGTTGCGGGAACCCGTGTTGGAACAGGTATCGGATCCGATCAGACAATGTGCTATCACCGGCCGGTCAATGTGTAGCCACGCATGGCTATGGACCTGTCTTGCTGGCGGGGGCGAAGGGCCGTTGTGATAAATGAGATTTCGTTGCAGGTCAAGAAGAGCCAATAGTCGACAGCAGACAGCGGACAGCAGCTCGACCTTGGCAAAAAACTGTCGACTGTCTACTGTCCGCTGTCAACTATCCTCAGCGCGCCTTGGTGAACGATTTAAACAACGGGGCGTCGAAATCGACAATGACCTTCGCTCCTCCTGCGGACATATCATCGAACGCCAGCTTGCCCTTCAGATAATCGGGCTTATCGGTGGAGGCACTCATCGCTGACGGCTCGACCATTCCTGAATACTGGACAAGCTGACCGTTCAACACGACCCAGTAGTTGAGCCGCGGGCCGTCGGCGAGTTCCACGATCATCCCTTCCTTCAGATCGCCGTCAAACCCGCCCAGCGCGTCCGCCTTGTTGATGGACGCAGAGAAATCGTCTCCCGTGAGAACAAGGCGCCGTACGGTTTTTGACTCGTCAAACATGTCCGGACCCTTCACGAGATACGCGTGCTTCAGGGCGAGGGTGAAGGTTTTCTTGGGGCCCTTGTAGGTCAGAGAGCCCTTTGCTTTCTCGGCAGCGTGCACTACACCTGTCGAAGACAAGGACGACGCAGCAAGCACAAGGCCGGCGATCGCGTATGCGATGATGCGTGGAGCGGTCATGAGATACCTCCTGTTGTGATAGTG
>DATJPR010000150.1:0-14393 GCA_035506295.1 Bacteroidota bacterium
GCAGCCGAGGCAGTTTGTCGAAAACATCTTGAACGTATAGAACAGGGGCGATTTGAAAAGCCCTTTCGCCGCATCCCGTTCCAGGATTGACGGGAGCATTGTGAAGTTCGCCATCTTCACCACGTCGGCGTGCCGGACGAACGAATTCAGGTACTGCGCCACCGCGAGCGTGGGGAGCAGGCCTCTGCCGAAAGCGGCCCACTCGTCGAAGGAGATGTAGATCGGTCGCGCGATGCCGTATTTCGCCCTGACGACGGCGATGATGTTCGCCGGCACGGTGATCTTCTCCTCCACATCCATCGCGCTCTGTCCCATGTAGGTATAATAGTCGGGCGAATACTCCCAGTAACGATGGATCGAGATGTAATCGGCCACATCCCTCAGCTCGCTGATCACCTTCAGATTCCGGTCCACCCATCGTCCATCGGGGGTGTAGTAGGATGCGCCGCTGGCGACAAGCGAAATAGTCCTGTCGGTGTACTTCATGATTTTCGCCGCCTCTTTCGCCAGCTTGCAGTAGTCCTCCGCGTCCTTGTATCCCATGATCCAGGGCTCGCCGTCGACCTCGTTCCCGAGATCCCAGTACCGCACGTTGTACGGCTTCTCGTTGCCGTACTGCGCGCGGAGATCAGCATAGGTGCTCCCCCGCTCCGCGTTGCAGTATTCCACCCATGAGCGTGCCTCGTCGAGCGTGCCGGTCCCCATGTTGAGGCAGATGACGTTCTCCGATCCAATGGCCCTGTTCAGTTTTATCCATTCATCCGTCCCGACCTCATTGTGTTCGAGCCATCCCCAGGCGAGCTCTTTGCGCACCGGGCGTTTGTCCCTGGGTCCGATCCCGTCCTGCCAGTGGTACCCTGCAGTATAGTTCCCTCCCGGCCAGCGGATATTGGTGATCTTCAGCTCCCGTGCCGCTTCGATGTAGCGGGTGTCGAAGCCGTCCTTGTTTGCGAAAGGCGATCCGGGGTTATACACCGTCCCGTACAGTGTGTTGCGCGGCAGATCATTGGGGCCGAACCGCCCGGGGTTGAACTGTATCGGCTCCATGAACATGCCGTAGATTTTCGGGTCGATTGCGCCGATGACGCGGGAAGTATCAATGCTGATCCTCGCCTGCTGGGCGGAGAGGGCCAGCGGATACACCAGGCACGCCACAACGAATGACGTTTTCATGATTCTCCTTTTCGTCACCTCTCCACCGGCGTGAAGAGAAGCCGGGCGAACAGGTAGAGATCGTTTTTCCAGACCCTGAAGTCATGGATGCCGGGCTCAATATAGAAGATGTGCGGGACGCCGTTGGCCTCCAGGTAGTCGTGCGTGCGCCGGCTGAATCCTATCAGATTATCGTGATCGCCGCAGGAAATCCAGAGCAGTTTCAGTTTCCGTCGCGCTTCACCGGGGTCGGGAACGAGCTCCTCGGGCCTCCGGGTATTCGGTGCCGGCGAGAAGGCGCCGATCCAGGCAAACGCGTCGAGGTTGCCCAGCCCGAAATTCAGCGATTGTCCGCCCCCCATGGACAACCCGGCAATCGCACGGTGTTCACGGTCGCCCTGCACCGGATAGGTCTTCTCGATAAATGGCACCAGGTCGTCGAGCAAATCCCTCTCAAACGTCGCAAACGCCTGCACCCTGCTGCTGTCAAAGATGTTCCCCACCGCCCTGTCGTCCTTCATTGCACGGCCATTGGGCATGACGACGATCATCGGCTGCATCTCCTGTTCGGCGCAGAGATTATCCAGGATCACCTGCGGGCGGGCACCCGTGAGCCACTCCCGTTCGTCGCCGCCGATGCCGTGCAGGAGATACAGCGCCGGATATTTCCTCGCCCGCGAAAAACCCGGAGGAGTGTACACCAGGGCTTTCCGCACGGTCCCCACTGTCGCCGACGCGTAGGCGACCGAGTCAATCGTGCCGTGCGGGACGCCGGACCGCAGGGAATCAAAGCCCTGCGGGGCATGCTGCACGACGGTCTGGCAATCGACAACCCGGACCAGCACACACAGCGCGGAACAGAGCAGAACGTATCGTGTCATGGTTGCTTCTGCCGGGCCTCTACTTCTGATAGATCATCTTGATCGTGTCGGTGAAACCGGGAGTGACCATGCGGCACAGGTACACTCCGCTCGCCAGGCCGTGCGCGCTCCACTGCAGGCGGTGGTGACCCGCAGGAACCTCCCCCTCGACGAGCGTCTCAATCTCCCGGCCCGTCATGTCGTAGACTTTCAGCGTCATGTGCTGACTGCGGGGCAGGTAGAAGGCGATCATGGTCGATGGATTGAACGGGTTCGGGTAATTCGCACACAATTGAAATTCCGTCGGCTGGACTGATCCGGGAGGCTGCGTCACGCCTGTCACCAGGTTCGCTCCATCACCCACCAGCTGAATCTCGCTCAGGTTGTTCGTGCCGATCCCTTTCCCGTTCAGCAGGTACAGGTGATTGTCGGTCGTGGAGGATGTCACCGACCCGTCCGTCAGGGGCGCAGGAAGGGGAAACGTCGCCGCCCCGGGGTCCAGCCCCATGAGCTTTGCACCGATGCTGTCGGTGGCAACGGGGTCGAGTCCGGCACACAGTGCGTGCCGGGAGGTCGGCGCGAAGTTGAGGCACCACACGCCTTCCCCTCCCGTCGCATTCTTGATCCCGTCAATCACGGCAAGGTGAACGGGACGCGCGGCATTCAGGTCACAGATGGTCTCGGGCAGGTAGTTCCACTCCGACGCCGTGGATGTCGGATGATGCAGGGCCCCCCTGCGGCCGTTGTCGTTCGTTATCGTGTACAGTGATTGCGGGACCGCCCCCACCTGGTTCTTCAGCGAACACGTGAGACCGGCCGCAGAGTGGTGCTTCAGCTTCGGGATCGAGATATAGACATCGACACTCTGCAGGAGTTTGTTCATCGTCAGCGAAGGGAAGTTGTAGTGACCGCTCCCTGTCGATATCGTCGCGAGGTTGGCGGGTGTGGTATCGTTGAGGTCCACCACGTTGCACCCCAGGGCCTGCTGGACCGCGAAGTACCCGAATTGGTCTTTGGCGCCGAACGGGGCCGTGGAGTTCGCGTTCTTCCACGTCGTGTCCCAGAACGAGTCCACGATGTAGAGGTCGGACGGATTCACGCCGGCTTCGATGACATACTGACCGACAGCCTGGATGACCGCCGGGTGCGTCCACATCGCCTCGGTGATCTTGTACGTCCCCAGCTTCGGGCTCGTGGCGGATCCCGATCCGCCGGTCAGGTTGATTTTGATCGCCACCTTTTTCCCCTGGCTGAAGAGGGCCGAGACTGCGCCGGCCTGATTCTGATTGAGCAGGTCAAGAACGTATTTGACCTTCTGTCTGACTCCCCCCGCAGCGTCGTCGTACACGTACGTATCGGCCGGCGTGTTTGCCGTGTTGCACAGTGCGACCGTCGCGAGGTACGCGGAGGCGCCCACATGGTCGTACGCAAAGACCCTCGAGGGCTTCAGATAGGGCGCAATGAAAAGACCGGTGGCGGCAGTGCCGACGTGCCTGATGAAGTCCCTCCGCGAAGAATTCACATCATGACCTTGTGCTCGATCTCTCCGTTTCATAGCGCTCCTCGCTGTGTGTACTTGACTTTTTGACCAAACGGTCTATATTCATTGAAGCGGTTCAATATTCCACTAATCAATTCAAATTCCGGATAAAGTCAAGCTCCATTCTCCCCCCGTGCAACGGACGGGCAATGCGGAGCGCGTGCCGCTCACCGGGCGGAGAGCCAGAGGATCGTGCAGAAGGACCGCCCTCCGACTTGAATTCATCGCCGGCCGTGCATACACTGTCAGCAATTTGCATTGCCGGATCGCTCTTCGTCGAAACACCCCTTCCCCTAGGATAAGGAGAAACCGTTCATGGAAATCCTGGCTATGGTCGATTGGCTCGTGGTCGGTCTTTACTTCCTGCTTATCGGAGGCATATCGGTCTGGTCGATCAGGAAGAAAAAGGACTCTCCGACCGACTATTTCCTGGCGAACAGGAATCTCGGCTGGTTCGTCGTCGGCGCGTCGATACTCGCTTCCAACGTCGGCTCCGAGCATATCGTCGGCCTCGCCGGCACCGCCGCAAAGTCGGGCCTGGCAATGGGGCACTATGAACTGCATTCATGGATCGTGCTGCTCCTGGGGTGGGTGTTCGTCCCGTTTTATATCCGCAGCCAGGTCTACACGATGCCGGAGTTCCTGGAGCGGCGGTACAACAGCAAGGCACGCTGGCTCCTCTCCATCGTTCAACTGCTGAGCTACATTATCGCGAAGGTCTCCGTCACGATCTACGCGGGGGCGGTGGTCTTCAACGTCTTCCTGGGAATAGACTTCTGGACCGGCGCCATCCTGCTCATCATCATCACCGGCATCTACACGGTGTTCGGGGGGCTTCACGCCGTCATGTACACCGAAGCCCTCCAGGCGATCGTGCTGCTCGTGGGATCCATCATCCTTACGATTGCCGGCCTGTCGAAGATCGGCGGGTGGGACACGCTTGTCGGCCTCGTCTCCAAGGACCATCTGAATATGTTCCTGCCGATGTCCCATCCGGATTTCCCGTGGGCAGGGATCCTGTTCGCCTCCCCTATCGTGGGCATCTGGTACTGGTGCACCGATCAGCATATCGTGCAGCGCTGCCTCGCTGCGCGCAACGAACAGCAGGCACGGCGGGGGACCATCTTCGCGTCGTACCTCAAACTCTTCCCGTTCTTTATCTTCATGATCCCCGGGCTCATCGCCTATGCGCTGGCAAGCACGGGGAAAATCCAGCTCCCGCAATCCGATCAGGCGTTCCCGACACTGGTCAAGGCGCTGCTTCCCGCCGGACTCCGGGGCATTCTCGCCGGCGGTGTTCTTGCCGCGCTCATGAGCTCGCTCGCCTCCGTCTACAACGCCTGCTCCACGCTCTTCACCATGGACATTTACAAGAAAATCAAGCCCCAGACCACCGAGAAAGAGCTTGTCCGGGTGGGCCGCATCACCACGGCCGTCGTCGTTGTCCTCGGCATGGTCTGGATACCGGTGATGAGGGGGATCTCCGATATTCTCTACCAGTACCTGCAGAGCGTCCAGTCGTATCTCGCTCCCCCGATTGCCGCCGTTTTTCTGCTCGGCGTGTTTTCCAAGCGCATCAACGCCAGGGGGGCATTCACCGCGATGGTGATCGGCTTCGCGATCGGGATTCTCCGGATTTTTCTCGAGCTCATCAAGGATCACCTTTCCGGCTTTTTGCATGCATTTGCCACGGTCAATTTTCTGTATTTCTGCATCATGCTGTTCATTTTCAGCATCGGGATCCTCGTCGTGGTGAGCCTCATGAGTGCGAAGCCCTCACCGGAGCAGCTGAACGGACTCACATACGCAACAACGGTTGCCGAAGACAGGGCGCGATCCCGGGCGAGCTGGAAGAGCCTCGATGTCGTGCTTTCGCTGATCGTCATTGCGATCGTCATTTCGGCGTTCATCTATTTCTCACCGCTGGGCGTCGCCGGCAATTAGCGTTCGCCGGGCGCGGGAGCGAATTTGACATTCACGGAGATTACTTCTACTTTATGAACGATTGAACCGGTTCGGGTGTTTAAGGGATTATCGTGCGATCGAACCAACCGGGACCTCGCGTGTCACCTGATGGAGTCGAACACCCGGTTGGCGAGTCGGTTTTCCAGTGGAGAACAGGTGTGAATAGGGTGACCATCGACGAAGTGGCGCGGAGTGTCGGCGTGTCCAAGGCGACCGTATCCGCGGTGATCAACCGCAAGGCCACCGTGAAGGCCGAGACCCGCAAGGCCGTCCTGAGTGCCATGAAGGAGTTGAATTACCGGCCCCGGGCCAGCGCCCGGACGCTGAAGAGCAGGGGATCGGACTACGCCATCGGGCTGCTCATTCGCGAGCTCGGCAACCCGTTCTATACCGGCATCGCACTCGGGGTCATGGAGTACGCACGGAGCAAAGGCCATCTGGTGCTGATAGCCAGTTCGGAGGGCAACCACATCGCCGAAGAGAGCATCACCGGGAGCTTCTCGAGCAGGAACATCGAGGGCGCCATCATCGCGCCCGTGCTCGAGGGTACAGCGGAGATCGAACACCTGTTCAGGCTGAAGATGATCAACTTTCCCTTCGTGCTCCTGGAGAAGGTGAAGGGCATCCAGGCGAACGTGGTGAGCATCGACAATATCAGTGCGATATCAAAGACGGTCAAGTATCTGATCGATAACGGGCATTCCCGGATCATTCATTTTGCGGGGCCGAAACACGCCTCGCACACGTACGAGCGGATCGACGGGTTCAACCGGGCATACAGCGAGAGCCACTTCGCGTTCCAGAGCGACATGATCGTCCCCTGCGGCGACCATTTCGAGGACGGGCACCGCACGTGCCTGGAGTACTTCCGAAACCGCTCGCGGGGGGAATACCCCACCGCGATCGTGTGCTACAACGATCTGGTCGCCCTCGGGGTCATGGCTGCCCTGGACGAAATGGGCATCAGCGTCCCCGACCAGATATCGCTCACGGGGAATGATGACATCCCGTTCTCCAAGAACGTCCCGGTGAAGCTCACGACCATTCGCGCTCCCATCGTGGAACTGGGACGAAAGGCGGCGGAGATTCTCATCAGACAGATCGATTCCCCGAAGTCGCTCCCCGTCGAAAACGTCGTCTACGAGGCGGAGCTTATCGTCAGGGAATCCACGCGGGCCCTGCACCCCGCATCTCCCGCCCGCGTCCCTGCCGCTTCATAAGCGGCCTGCACCATCCCGCACCCCCCGGGGGGGACGCCTTCCGCCGCCTCCCCCCTTTCGATGTCACTTCATGAGTTCGGCGATGAAGGACTGCAATTCCTGCGGGGCAATTCTCCTTGATCCTGTCTCGTCCTGGCGCTCCTTGACGAACTGCATGACGATCTGCGTCAATACGGCACCCGGCCTTGGATACGCGGCAACGATGTAGTGCGGGCCCCGGGCGGATTCCCCCTCCTCCCGTTCGAAGTCAGCCCTGAGGTTGTCCGGCGTGATGAGGGAATTGGCGTGCCGGAACACGACCCTGTCCATCGCCGCGTAGACCTGCTTGCTCTCCCTGACCAGCCCGTAGTAGTCCAGCAGCTGCGCAAACACGTAGTTCGAGGTCGTGTAGACATCCTTCCCCTGGTCCGATGCCACCGGTCCGCCGTCCTCCGTGCGGGCCATGGCCCACCCCATGCGGGTCCTGTTGTTCCTGTAGATCGTCCTGAGGATTTTCCTGACCCGTTCGTCGGCAATGAACGGCTCTTCCCCCATTGCGATCAATGACCACAGGGCATCCAGCTGATTGGTCCAGACATCCGTGTTGGTCTTTCCCGTCACGGGATCGTAGCACGTGATGTAGTACTGGAGCCTGCGGCCGCTTCGGGTCTTGCGGTCTCTCCAGAGTTTTTCGAAACTCGCGGACGCTTGTGCGAAGTCTCCCGCGAAGCGCGCCCGGGCAGGCTCATCGTTCATCAACTCCGCCATTTTGATCATGGCGTGACAGCCGGCCATGAACATCGTCGCATCATAGGCATCGACGCCGAACAGGGTGATGTTGTCAAACGTGTTCTTCACTTCATTGGGATTTCCCTCCGGCACGCCGTCGCCGTCGATATCGAGCTTCTTCACGTGGTCAAATCCGAACTTCAGCGTCTCCCAGTTCTTCTTCAGGAAATCCACGTCACCCAGGAATTTGACGTTGCGCAGCACCCGGAGTGCCAGCTTGGGGAAGAGGTCCACCCAGTAGTTGTTGTTGTACCATGCGTAGTCGCTGACGTTGCGCAACGCGTGCCCCTTCGGCAGCGCCCCCAGGTCGTGCGCCACGCTCCCCCTGACCTTGAACGCGTCCCGTATCTGCGTCAGCGACATCCCTTCGTAGTGTTCCGGGTGCTCTTCAAAGTGCTTCCTGGCCTCGACAAACGACGCGTGGTGATGGTAGTACCGCGGCGTGGAATCCTCGGCCAGGATCGAATCCACGAACCGCTGGCAGAGCTCCCGTTCGACCCGGGGGAACAGGACGAGCAACACCATCGAATACCAGTCGACATCCGAGGGATCGATATAGGCGTAGTCAAAGCACTCGAGAAACCTTGCACTCTCATTGCCGTCGGGGTCTTCAATCCATACTGCGGCGTTTGACAGGGGAAAACTGAACTCGTTGAATATCAACCGCGCGAGTCTCCGCGCGCCGGCCTGATCGTTCCTGTACGCGGGACTGTTCCGGATGAGCCCGAGAATCCTCCCCTGGACGGTCAGCGTCCGGTTCAGCCAGTCCGGGTAGCTTTTCAGGGCGAGCGTCGCCATGTCCATCGCCCGCGTCTCGCTCTGCGGAAAGCTCCCGACATACTTGCGGGCGAACGTCTTTCCGTCAATGTACCGTTGCTGCGGGAAGTCCAGGGCGATGGCGACGGGTATCGTGACCGTCGTCTTCGGCTTCACCGTGAACGTCAGACTGAGGGCCGCGCCGTAGTCCTGTTTGGGTATGGGCTTTCTCTTTTCGTAGAAGCTCCCGTCGTCGTTCAACAACAGATCCTGTTTCAGCCTGTTCAGGCAGAAGTACGGCTGCACGTCCACCGTCACCCCCTCCATGTCGGGCACGGCAAGGACCATCCTGTCCCCGCATTCCGTGCTTCCCATGACCACCCCCCTGGCGCCCGCACGGCTGAACGCTTCGTGCACCTGGGCCTTCACCGGGGCGGAGCAGACGTACACGGTGTCCTGGTCGGTCGGCTTCAGTTCCTTTTCCTGCAGGTTCACCAGCGACGGCCTGGGGATCAGCAGTGTCACCTGCCGGGCGTTGCCCGAGGTGTTTGTGAGCGCAAATTCCTCTATCCCGGCGGGCATGAGCGCCTGGGCATTTCCGCACAGGAAGGGAGAAATCAATCTTCTCGTCACGCGGAGCTTCCCCACCGTGTATGCCAGCTCCGCCGAGGGAGTGGCAAGAGCAATGGCCGCGTGCTTTTCCGGGATTGGCGGGTGATAGTAGTTCTTCAGGGCGGGGACGTCGTCGGGGCCCTCCGACGCCCCGGGGTCTTTCGTTGTGAGCATCACACATGTGCCGTCGACGCGGACCACCGGCGCGGACCCGAACTGCACCGCATGTTGATTGAGCAGCACAAGCCTGCCGGCATCATTCAGCCTGTTGTAGAGACCGTACGGAGAGATGCCGATCGAGCAGGTGGGAGCACCCTGGAGGGCTATCGTGGGAGGGAACTGGAGGGTCTTTGACATCCCCTGGAAATGCACCAACATCCGGTTCCTGACATAGACCTCGGATATCTCAGATCCTGAAATCGAGAAAATGTCACTCGTGTGCAGCGCGTGGGGTCCGGGCATAAAATGATGTTCTCCAGTCGTTCTTGCGACATCGATGGACTGCGCGCCGCTAACAATATGACAGGCCCCACGGCGCGTCCTTCGGCGCCGGCTTCCGCAACGGCGCTTCGGTCTCCACGCCGAGAGTGACCGGCAGCTTTGTCTTCGGCGACGTCTTCACCTTCCCGAACAGCAGGTCGGCCGACACCCGTATGGAATCGGGCGTGCCGCTGAAATTGCAGACCACGGCGTCGGCATCACTCGTCGTGCCTTCGACATACGGGGAGTTCGTCACAACAACGAGTTTGTGTCCCGCCTCCTTGAGCTTCCTGGCGAGCAGCCGGTTGTTCCCCGCCTTGACGATGCGGGCGTAGTAGTTCGTCATCACCACGATGTCCGCCTGCCGGGCAAGCTCAAGACACTCCGCGATCTCCTGTTCGGTTGCGGAAAAATCGGTATCGCTCAGAATCAGGTTTGTTGAATGCTCGACCATTGCTTCGCAGAACATGTGCGTGTGCATGTAGGGATCCTTGCCGACAAACTCATACGGGATGCGCTGCTCGATGACAAGGATCTTCTGCGCCGGCTTCAGCGGGAGCATCTTCGCCCTGTCCCGCATGATCAACAGGGCTTTCCTGGCGACGTCCCAGGAGAAATCGATGACCTGTGTGCTGCGGGCGAACGCCTGGGCCTTTTTCGGATCCATCTTCCCGGCCTTCGTGAAGAGGCCCTGGTCGTACTTCATCGCCAGGAGGCGTCTCACGGCATCGTCGACCCTCTCTTCCGAAAGCTCGCCTTTTTCGACCGCCTGTTTGAGGCCGAAGAAGCACTGTGATCTCGATTCATCGTCGGCTTTCAACAGGATCGTGTCGCACCCCGCCCTGATCGCCATCGCGCACGCCTGCGGCAGCGGCCATTGCTTGAGAATTGCCGCCATCCCGATGGCATCGGACACGATGACCCCCTGGAATCCCAGCTCCCCCCTGAGCAGGTCGGTGAGGATTTTCTGCGACAGCGTCGTGGGGAACCGGTCATCATAGGCGGGGTACACGGAATGTCCCGTCATGATGGCCTTGACGCCTGCGGCGATGGCCGCTTTGAACGGATGGAGTTCGACTTCCTGCATCCGTTTCTTGTCGGCCCGGATCACGTCCAGAACGTCGTGGGCATCCGTCGCCGAATCGCCTCTCCCGGGAAAGTGCTTTGCCGTGGCCGCGATGCCGCCGTCCTGCAGCCCCGTGAGCAATGCCACCGCATGCCGAGCGCACGTCTCGGGGTCATCGCTGAACGAGCGGACCCCGATTTCGGGATTCTTCGGGTTGATGTTCACATCGCAGACCGGCGAATACATCTGCGTGACGCCGATCGCGCTCAGCTGCCTGGCGATGGTGAGACCCACACGGTATGTCAGCTTGGGATCGCCGATGGCGGCCAGGCCCATGGGCGGCGGGAACTGCCGTATCCCGCCCGCCATATAGTCGTTCTTGAAATCGCCCTCAAAATCAATGGTCATGTGGAGCGGAATCCCGGAGGGCCGGCTCATCGCGATCTTCTGGAGCCTGTTGAGATCCCGGGTGTACTCTTCCGGCGTGATGCTGATGCCGAAGGTCTTGCCCGCGAAATGCGTGCTGGCAATGGTGAAATAGTCCGCCGGCTTTTCAAAATTCGGGTCAACCTGGGAATTCCCCCAGTAGAGGTTCTTGCAGGTTTCGAGCGCATACGGCTCCAGGCAAAGACCGCCGCAGTGCAACCTGGTGATCTGTTCGATGCCGCTCGGTGTGAGCATCGCACCGCGCCGGGTGAATGTCAGAAGCTGCCCGACTTTTTCCGCCAGCGTCATCCTGGCGATCTTCCTGCTGATGAACGCATCCCGTTCCCTTGTTGACATCATCGTCTCCGTTTGTTCAGGATTCCCATTTGCCGCGGTTCGCGGGCCCCACCCAGAATCCCCGCTCCTGCCGCCAGCCCTTCTCGTTGATGTTGAGCTCTTTCGTTTTCCACCCGGCGCTGATCCTCCGCGTCAGGTCGTCAAACCCCCTGTTCCATGTAAGTCCGTCGGGGACGGTGACGTTCATGCTTCCGGCGGCGTTTGCATAGCGCAGACACGATTCCAGGGAGTGGTGCCAGACAAATGCGGAAAGGAATCCCGCAATGGCCGAGTCGCCCGAGCCGAGGGCCCCCACGAATTTCTCCTCCTCGTACACGGGGAACCAGAGTTCCCGGTCCGCCCAGTTGTCGAGATCCGCACATCCCGCCGCGCCCATCCGCAGAAGCCGGTCCTTGCCTCCTGTCCTGATGTAGAGACCATTGTGACCGCACTTGATCATGGCGATCGCCGCACCCATCGCGATGACATCACGGCCCATGTCGGATATCTCTTTCACCGTCAGGTGGTCAAGAACGCTCTCTCTGGGCCCGAGGCCCGCCTTCTTCTCAAGGAATTCCTCCCTGCGGAGGAAAAAGAAGATCTCCTCCGCGCTCGGGACCATGATGTCCGTCAGCGGTATCCAGTCCCGCAGAATTGACAACCAGTCCACCCGGCCTGCGTCACTGTTGACGTCCGGAAGCGCAAGATCAAGCGCGGTCGTCGTCCCCAGCTCCCTGGTCTTCGCAAGAATCCGTGTGAGTTCACAGCCCCTGTTTTCATAGAGCTTCCTCATCCAGGGCGGATAGCCAAAGAGCATGAGTTTTGAGCGCCGCACGAGGTCGAAGTTCATGTCACCGCAGCCGAACGTGTCATTTGCACCGCAATGATGGAGATAGAACCGGTCGATCCCGGGTATGCAAATGGCAATCGTATACGATGTCGATTCGCCCTCCACCGCCTTGATTCCCTGAACGTGTCCCTCGTGCTCCTCATACCAGTTCAGGATCTCCCGGCCGAAATCGTCACAGCCGACTTTCCCGATCAATTCGGTTTTGACGCCGAGCCGGCGGATGGAAACGCCGGCATTGGTCACCGGACCCCCCCCCACGACGACACACTCCCCCATATTGATCATTTTGCCGGGAACGAGGACGTCCGTGAGCTTGTCCACGTGACCATCAATGGTAAACGCCGGAATCAGGTCAAGGCAGGTATGCCCCGCGGCCACAACCTCGATATCCTTCCCGTTGATTCCAGCACGAGTCATCTTGAGTGCTGTCGCCATGTGAGGTGATTCGCCTCTCAATGAATCACGTGTTGTTGTGAAGCGCTGCGATGACAGCGTCAAACGCGGGCTTAGGTCTGCACCGGCGGTCAAACAGCATCGGATAGTCCGTTTTTCCCCTTATCGGAGAGTAGTTCCGCCACGATTGTCCGTCGTGGACAGCCCAAAACGTCACCCGGCTGATCTTCCCCATGTGTCTGTGAATCACCAGAAACAACTGCGCGTAGCGCCGCGCCAGGTCCCTCTGCACGGCATCCGGCAATGCATCGGGGTAGGGATTGAGCCTCTTCTGCGTTTCAGCGTTGAACGAGGAAAGATCGACGAGCGAGGAATCGACGGGATAGTAGGGAAGCGCACTGACGTCCATCTCCGTCACCATCAGCGGCACGCCCGTTGAAGAGAGCGCCGCAATGGACGCCTCGATCTCCTCGATCGCCGGGTAGTCCAGAAACCAGTGTCCCTGGATCCCGATGCCATCCACGCGGACGCCCCCGGACTGCAGGTCCCTGATGAGCCGGATCACACCCGCGCATTTGGGTTTGATCTCGTAATCGAACTCATTGTAATAGAGCTCGGCGCCCGGATCGGCCCTGCGTGCAAACGTGAATGCCTGCGCAATATAGTCCTCGCCGATGATCTCCAGCCATTTGCTCTTTCTGATCCGGCCATCGGCGTCCACCGTCTCGTTGACGACATCCCAGCCGTGGATGCGGCCCCTGTACCTGCCCACGACCGTCGTGATGTGATCCTCCATCCGGCGGAGCAGTGCGTCGCGGCCCAGCGGCATGCCGGACTCGTCCCGGAACACCCAGTCCGGGGTTTGAAGATGCCAGACCAGTGTGTGCCCCACGATCTGCATGCCGTGCTTCTCGCCAAAGGCCACGTAGCGGTCGGCCGGTCCGAATTCATATCTCCCCGGCTGCGGATGGACCTCCTCCCACTTCAGGATGTTCTCCGGCGTGATGCTGTTGAAGTGCTTTTCCACCACGCCGATGGCATCGGGGTCGTTGCCCGCAATCTGGTCCAGACTGAGGGCAACGCCGACACGACACCGGTCGCCGAACGCGTCCTTCAGCACAGGCGGCCCGGCGTTTTTTCCGTTGCCGGTGGTTGTTGACATTGAGGGGTTATGCCGGGCCCGTTACTGGATATATGTATTGAAGAGGTTCTCGAGCATCTCCTGCCGGGCGCTCTGCACAACGGGGTAGGGCTGGCTCATCACCCACTCGTCCACCTCCTGCATGCTGACCTGCCCGGACATGATCCTTGCTCCCATGCCCGAGTTGAAACTGCCGTATCGTTCGTCGATGAACTTGCTGAACGCGCCATCGTCGATGATCTTCTGCGCGATGAGCAGGCCCCGGGCAAACGCGTCCATCCCCCCGATGTGCGCATGGAACAGGTCCATCGGATCGATGGAGCTGCGCCGCACCTTTGCGTCGAAATTCAACCCTCCGCGACCCAGCCCTTTCTGCTTCAGAATCACCAGCATCGCCAGCGTCGTGCTGTAGATGTCCGTCGGGAACTGATCCGTGTCCCAGCCCAGGAACAGGTCGCCCCGGTTCGCGTCGACGCTCCCGAGCTTGCCGGCGGCCGATGCGACGAGCAGTTCGTGTTCGAACGAATGGCCGGCGAGCGTCGCGTGATTGGCTTCGATGTTCAATTTCACGTGATCGATGAGGTCATATTCCTTCAGGAAATACAACGTCGCCGCCGCACTGGAGTCGTACTGGTGTTTCGTCGGTTCACACGGCTTGGGCTCAATGAGAAATTGCCCGTCGAACCCGATCGTGCGTCTGTAGTCCACGGCCATATGCAGAAACCGGGCCATCTGTTCCTGCTCTTTCTTCATATCGGTATTGAGGAGAGTTTCGTACCCCTCCCTGCCGCCCCAGAACACGTAGTTTTCTCCACCCAGCTCTTTTGT
>DATJPR010000151.1:0-7718 GCA_035506295.1 Bacteroidota bacterium
CGAGGCTCTGCGGATGCCGATCTTCCGGCAGGGTACACGTCTCCATCGTCCGCACATTCGCCGGCGCCTGGAAACCGAATTCCGTGACGAACCGTGCATTGTCCTTTTCGTACGCCGGGTAGTCTTTCCAGAAGCTCCAGATCAGCCATTGATGGTGGTTGCCGTTCGACTCGTCATTGGGAAACCCCGATCCGAACGGCGAGCTCCGCCAGTACGGCCGGGTCCCGTCGAGCCTCCTGCACACCTCCGGCAGGACGTCACGGAAAATGGTTGCTCCAATCATGTCGTCCGGACGCTTCCCGGGGTTGTTGGTGCAGAACGACCATTCACACTCGTTGTTCCCGCACCAGACCGCGATGCAAGGGTGGTTGCGAAGCCGCTTGACCGCACGTGACGCTTCCTCGCGCACGTTGTCGAGAAACCACTCGTTGTCGGGATACTCGCCGCACGCGAACATGAAATCCTGCCATACGAGAAGGCCGTACTTGTCGCACAGGTCATAGAACCGGTCATCCTCATAGACCCCGCCGCCCCAGACTCGCAGCATGTTCATATGCGCGTCCTTTGCCAGGCGGAGAAGTCCCTCATACCGCGAGTCTTCAATGCGCGGAAGAAAACTGTCCACCGGGATCCAATCCGCCCCTTTGCAGAAGATCTTTCTCCCATTGACAACAAGGATGAAGGATTTCCCTTCCTCGTCCTTCTCCTGGAGCAACTGAACGGTGCGTACGGCGAATGCCAGCTCCTGCCGGTCGAGGATTGTGTCTCCCCGCGAAAGAATGAGCGCCGCTTTGTACATCGCTTGCTCGCCCTGACCATTGGGCCACCAGAGCCGTGGGCGAGGGATCGTTACATCGACCGTCGCTTTTCCTCCTTTGATGGGAGCGCGTGCATCGTCTGCGCCCTCCACCTTCACGCACATCTCCGATTTTCCTTCAGGCCGACGCTCACCCTCGACCTCCACACTGAATCGCACAACGGCCTCCTTCGCGCTCAGCGAAAGAACCCGGGCGAACGGGGCACGGATCCTTTCTTGCGTGTATCCTTCGATGAAAATCCGCCGCCAGATCCCCGACGTAGTGAGTGTCGGCCCCCAGTCCCACCCGAAGGAGTACTGTGACTTTCTTGCATACACGCGATGCGCTTCGTGTGCCACTTGCAGCGGGCCATAATGTCGCTCGAGAGCCTTCGAGCGCGGGACCGGTGCATCAAAATGAATCTCGATCGTATTCTGTCCACGCCGCAGATGCTTCCGGATGTCGAACACGTGCTCGACAAACATATTTGCGGCCGAGCCGACGGTTTTCCCGTTCATGATGATCTTTGCGTACGTGTCGAGTCCCTCTGCGCAAAGTTGGATCGACTTCTCCTCCAGGAGGGCGTCGGGCGCCTCGAATGATCGTCGATATTCCCACGCAACGTGGTCGATCCATTGAAGTTCTGTCTCATTCATGCGGTAGAATGGATCAGGGATCACGCCGTTGGCCATCAAATCCGTGTGTACTGTTCCTGGAACGGTTGCAGGAAGCCATTCTCTCGCCCGAGCGCAAGGATCGGGAATGCGCTGCGATCCCTTCGAAGCCTTGAATTCCCACGCACCATCCAAATCGAGCTTTGCCATTATTCACCTGATCTCCAAGTGTTCATGAAAGCATAGCTGTCAACGGACAGCAGACAGTTGACAGTCAGCTCTTACCCCAGGACTAATCTTCTGTCCACTGTCGACTGTCTACTGTCCATTGTCCGCATCCCTCACTGTTCCCCCGCAGAAGGGGAGATGGGGAGAGTGGGGGAGCGGGAGAGAAAGCGTCCTTATCGAAGCACGAGCATCTTCCTCACTGCGGAATGGGCACCCGCGGTCAGGCGGTAGAGATACACGCCGCTGGAAAGGTTCGTCGCATCAAACGTAAATGTGTATCTCCCTGCCGGATATCTTCCGTTTGCCAGGACGGCGATTTCCCGACCGAGCAGATCGTACACTACCAGCCGGACATCACTGTCCGTTGTCCACTGTCCGCTGACTACTGTCTTCGGATTGAACGGGTTCGGATAATTCTGGAAGAGCCTGAACGCCGCCGGTTCCATCGGCGTCTTGTCGGCAATTCCCGTCGTGGTGACATGATACGTCGTGAACAAGACGGAGCCGAAACCGGGCGGTGTGTCGGAGACGACGTACGCGATGCCCCAGGTCCGGTCGCCCAAGGCAATGATCGCAGGGCGAACGGCATGTGGCGCGTATTCGGTGACTGCCACAGGCAAAGACCAGATACTGCCGAGCGGGTACGCCCGATAGACGAATCGCCCCTCCCACGATGGACCATTGGCGTGCCGATAGAAGACACCCATCCCTTGCCCCCTTTCAAGCATCGGCACACCGAACCCGCTTGTGGTCGTCGTGTCCGACTGCAACGTTCCGCTTCTCCACGTCCCATCTCCTCCGTCATAGTTGATGAAGTACCTGACTTGGTCCGCGACTCCAGCGTTGTAGTCGTATGTGCACATGACTGTATCGCCGTTCGCACTCAACGAGGTCATCCCTGTTGCATGTGGTCTGCTACATGCGCATCTGAAGCGCGCCCAGCCTCCCTGGTGGATCGTATCGATGCATACGTTTCCACTCGTATCCCTGTAGGAAATGAACCCATGAGTGCGCTCCGCGCCATGAGTTACTGCAATCGATATACCACCGGCAACCGCCGTCGCAACGCTGTCGACCGTCTCAGTCCAAAACACGTCATTTTCCGGAGCTCCTATCACATAGCGAAGTTTGTTGGTATTCATCGAAGCGATCAGGTGCATCACTTCAAAATTGAATGAGCATCCTGCGATCTCTACGAACTTCTCCGTATCGGACAGGGTCAGGATGTCATGGTAACTGGTCCCATCGGCCAGGGTGTCGGGAGATCCGTTCGTTGCGTTGAACTTCTTGAGCCGCATCCGCTGCATGGTGAAGTACGGTAGGTACGTGACATACAATTTGTACCGCGTGGGAAGAAGAGCGATTTTGGGTGCGTTGCCCGTTCCCTCCTGTGTGTACGTGTTGGCCCATGTTCCCCCCCCATCCGACGACACAAACAGGTCCCATGAGCCCTTGTGGCCGTCCCCCTGTTGGGATATCACGCAGTACAGCACAGAGGCATCGGCGTTTGCCGCAAGGGCAATCGACTGAGCGCTGTCAACCTCACCAACGCGGACACTTGATGAGAGAAGGGTCGCCTCTGGCGTTACCCGCGGGTGTCTCCATTGGAATCCCACTTCGATTTCCGAAGGGGCGACGATCGAGCCGAGCCGTTGAACGCAGGCCATCGCGTTGGCATAGTCTCCGTTGTTCCAGAGGTCCTGCGCATCGATTGCCAGGCTGAGAGCCGCAGCAGGTGCTTGGGATGTGAGGTCGACATGCAGGATCGCATTGCCACGTTCACTCAATGCTATCTTGTCGAAGCCCGGCAGTGCGGCAGTGGTATTCGAAAGCGGTTGACCCAGGATCTGTTGACAGACGGCTGTCATGGTCACAAAGCACAGAGCAATCACAAGTCTCATTATGCGCATCATAGGATCCTCCATAGGACACTTACCACCATCACGGACGGTGAGGCGTTGCTTTCCCTTCATCTGTGCAAATGTACATCGCGCACGACAGGTGGTTCAATCCCGTGTTCACGGTATTTCTGAGCGAATGCGGGAGCAGGCGGGAAAAAAGGGCGGGAGTACAGGTTACAACAGATGGTCGGTCAACGCCCTGGCCACCGCGCCTCCGCGCGTATGGACCTCAAGCTTGGCGTAGATATTCTTGATGTGCGTATCGATGGTATGATAACTCAGGATGATCTGCTCGGCGATCTGCTTTTTGGTGAGGCCGTCGACCATGAGCTTCAGGATTTCGCGTTCCCGTTTGGTCAGTGGGCTCGGACTGCGAGAACCGGTCAGATGAGTGAACATTGCCAGCATTTTCCTGGCAATCTGTGCGTTGATGGGAGCCCCTCCTTTCAAGACTTCCACCATTCCTCGTTCAATCTCCTCCGGCGGCGAACTCTTCAAGAGATAGCCCGACGCTCCAGCGCACAAGGCTTCGAACACCTTCTCATTGTCTTCATGGATGGTCAGGATGATGACGCGGGTGGCCGGGGAGAGTTCCCGTACCCTCCTCGTCCCCTCGATGCCGTCCATTCCCGGAAGACCAAGATCCATGAGCACGACATCAGGCGCCGGCTCCGTGTCGAGTGCGCGGAGAGCGTCCTCGCAACGGGAAAACGCATGATCACAGCGGATCCCCTTCACCTCCTGAAGGAGTTCGGAGATGGTTTTGCGGTAGAGGGCATCATCCTCAATCACCCACAATTCCATGGCTTCGTTCGAGGGCACCGGTTCTTCACGCATGGGACTCACCGCATGTGTGCGGAACTTAGGAAGATTGCCAGACCAAAACGATACCGCGTTTACGGTATTTTTGCGTCAAGAGAGATGGTAGTGCCTTTGTGCATCTCACTTCGGATGTCGAGGTTCCCCGCAAGCTGGTTCGCCCGCCGCCTCATTGTCGTGAGCCCGTTCCCTGGGGGCGGGCACGACGGGTCGAACCCCTTGCCGTCATCTGCCACCGTCAGCCTTAATCTGCCGCCATGAACACCCACGCATATTTCCACGTGCTTGGCCTCCGCATGACGCACAATATTCCCCAGGATTTCTTTGTAGAGCAATAGAACATCTCGACGAAAGGCCATCGGCAAGCGCGTCGATGGGCCCTGGTCCTCCCTTCGGAAAGTGTGCTCTACACCTGCAAGGAGCTTTGCCGCGGTTGTCTGCAAGTGGTCGATGATATCGCTGGTAAAGTCTCGTTCCGGATTGATGAACCAGACGATGTCTCTCAGCGCCTCCGATGTTGTTCTCGCGGCGCTGCTGATGTCAAGCAGATGCGCCGATGCCGCGGGCGACACGGCCATCCGGTTGCGCACAAGGTCGGCAAGGACGGCAATGCTCGCCAGGCTGCTGCCAATGTCGTCATGCAGGTCCGACGCGATGCCCAGGCGCATTCGTTCAACTCTCAGGAGAGCGGCGACCCGCAACCTGTATGCCAACGTTCCGGCGGCAAGGAGCATTGCTAGCCCAAGGACGCGGAACCACCACGTCTGCCAGAAAGGGGGCATGATCACAATGACCAGCGAAGCTCCGGCCTCGCTCCACAGACCGTCGTTGTTTGTGCCACGGACGTGGAACACATACCGGCCGGGCGCAACGTCGGTGTAGCTTGCCAGGCGGCGTGTCCCCGCGTCCACCCAGGACTTATCGAGTCCTTCCAGCTTGTACGCATATGCGTTGCGTGCCGGGAGCGAGTAATCGAGCGCCGCATACTCAACCGTAAAAAAATTCTGTGTATGTCCCAGGACGATCTCACCACCTGCAGCGAGGGCGCTGTCGAGACGCACGGGGGAGGCGAACACGCTCAGCCCGGTGATCACGAGAGGTGGAATGTGCGGATTGTGCACAATGCGGTCAGGATCAATCACGTTGAATCCGTTCACCCCGCCAAAATACATCGTTCCCTCCGATCCCTCACACCATGCCCCAAAATTGAACTCGTCGGCCTGAAGCCCGTCGAAGCGAGAATAATTCCGGAACGTCATGCTGTCGGGATCAAAGCAGGAAATGCCGCTGTTCGTGCTCATCCACAATCTCCCCGCCCGGTCCTGCAGAATCCCATACACGACATTGCTGGCAAGGCCGTCGCGCACCAAGAACGACGTCCAATCGCTCATCGCGCGATTCATCCTCCCGCACCCTCCGCCGAATGTGCCGATCCAGATGTTCCCTCGGCGATCTTCGTAAACACTCTGCACGTAATCGTTGCTGATGCTACGACTCTTTCCCGCGTCGTGTCGGAACCGTTGGAACACGCCGCCGGCAGAGTCGATCCGCGCCACGCCGCCGCGTGCCGTACCGATCCACATCGATCCCGCATGGTCCCGCGCAATGCACCGAACATCGTTGTCAGGAAGACTCGCCGCATCGAATTTGTCGTAAGTGCATCGCCGCAGCACCGCTCCGGATCGGTCCATAACGAACAGCCCCTCAACCCACGTCCCCACCCAGATGTTGCCGTCTCGATCCTCGCCGAGAGCACTGATCCAGGGATTGAGCGGGCGACGGGGATGTGCACGATCGACGATGAAGCGTCGGAAGGAATTGCGCATGCGGTCAAAGCGTGCAATTCCACCCCCGTACGTACCAACCCAAACCTCCCCCCGGGAATCCGTCATCAATGCCGTCACGTAATCATTGGGTAAAGTGGACGGATCCGAAGCACGGTGACGGAAGTGCCGGAAGCTACCGCTGGGGGGATCGAACTGGTTCAGGCCCGCGTCTTCCGTGCCGATCCAGATGAAGCCGAGCGAATCGCGGCACATGGCAAATATCCGACTGCCGTTCAACCCGTTGGGATTTCCCAAGTTGTCGGCGAAGTGCGGAAATTTCTCCACGTACGACGAGATGAGGCTGACCCCGTTGGAGGTACCGAACCAGAGGACGCCTCCGGCGTCTTCGAGAACCGAACACACGACGTCATCGGAAAGGGAACTGGACACCGATCGGCTATGCCGGTACCGCACAAAATGACCCGTTGAACTGTCGAACCGGGCAAGACCGGCCCCGACGGTGCCGATCCAGAGCCGTCCCCTACGATCGAGCATGAGAGCGCGGAGGATGTCACCGGGAAGAGATAACGAGTCCCGCGGATCGTGCCTGAAATGTTCAAACGATCGATTGGACCGGTGAAAAAAGTTCAGGCCCCCTCCCCATGTTGCCACCCAAATATTTCCGTCTGCCGCCTCACAGAGCGCCGTAATCCTGTCGCTTGAAATGCTCCGCGCATCGGAAGGATCGTGCCGAAAGGTTGCGAGCTCACCGTTTTGCGGATCGAACCTGAGCAGGCCGGAATAGTACGTGCCGATCCAGAGAATGCCGTGATGATCGGTAAGCATGCAGAACACATCAAGAGGTCGATTCGCGGGGGGTGGACTGGCAATCCCGGGCATCCTGGTGAACCGGTGGGTCGCCGTCTCAAAGCGATTTACACCGCCACCCGCGGTGCACACCCAAAGGAAGCCCAGGGAGTCTTCGGCGATTGCCGTTACGCGGTCGTGACTGATGGAGGTTGAATCGGCCGGGTCCGGTTGGTAGCGCGTGAAGGTGTTCTTGATGGGATCAAAGCAATTGAGACCGCCTCCCCAGGTGCCGATCCACAACAGACCGTCGCGGCCTTCGTGCAACGACCAGATATAGCTGTTTGAGAGAGAATTCGGGTCGTCCAGATCGTTGCGGTAGGTGACGAAAGAGAACCCGTCATATCTGTTCAAGCCGTCCTCGGTGCCGAGCCACACATAGCCGCGGCGGTCCTGGAGCATGCAAATGACGGTGCTTTGAGACAGGCCGTCTTCCGTCGATATCCGGCGAAACGCCTGCCGGGCGGATCCGGGTTGTGCCTGTGCGTGTTGCGCCGTTGCAGAGGCAGCGAACACGCAGGCCAAAAGGGACAGGCGTCCGACGTTTCTCTTCACATCATCGAGGCCTTGATTTCGAATCCTTGAGGAACCTTGAACTTATCCGGCGGGACGCTCACGTTCTCTTCGATCTTCACCGCTTTGATCGTGCTCTGCGATGACGAGCCCACGGAATCCAGATACAGAAGGATGTGCGACCAGCCGGCATAGGTGGTCTTCCCGTTGGCA
>DATJPR010000152.1:0-6278 GCA_035506295.1 Bacteroidota bacterium
CCGTCGCCTGTCGTCAATCCTTCGTAGCCGTCTCTTGAGCCGAACTGATTGTATCCGATAGCAGCGGCCTTTTCGTCGTTCTTCGACCCTTCATACACCGACGTCTCACTCATGCCGAGGGGGCGGAAAATTTTGGTCGTGAGGAAGTCGGCGAAAGACATCCCGCTGACGCGTTCCACGATGATCGACAAGAGGACATAGCCTGTGTTGCTGTATCGATATCGCGTCCCGGGCTTATAGAGCGGTGCCTTCTGTTTCACTAGTGTGTGCAAGACTTCATCGTTGGTGAGCCGTGGGTGATCGATGCCCAGGTCACCGACATCCGGTATGCCGGAGGTATGATTGAGCAGGTGGCGGATGGTGATGCCTTCGGCATACCGCCGGAGTTCTGGGAGGTAATGGGTGATCTCGTCATCATAGCGCAACTTGTGTTCATCGGCAAGGATCATGACAGCGGCAGCCGTGAACGTCTTTGAGACGGAGGCAAGGCATGAGACGGTTGCCGGAGTGAATTTCCGGCCTGATTTCATGTCGGCTTCGCCGAAGGCGTTCCGGTACAGGACAGTGTCCTCGACCGCGACAAGAATACTCCCATTAAATTGTCCTCGTTCATGCAGACAGACCATGAGACTGTCGATGCTCTTCGCCGCGTCGAGGTTGGAGGCATGGGAATGAACCGGCACGAGGAGAGCGAGGGCGGATACGATAAGGAGACTGCGAGGAGTATGCATTGCGTACAAAAGGAATATGAGAGGTAACGTGAACACGCGACGACGAAAGCGGCGAGCTGCAAAAAGCTACGAGTTGCTCCCCGGAGATGCAACGCCGGGTCAAGGAACGGGGGAGACCGACGTCGCCGGCCCCCCGCCTCTCACCGTGTTGACAAGTGCAGAGCCCCCGCGTATATTACTTGACGCTTATGAAGATCACCACACTATTGGAGAGAGATGTCCTATGAAGGGCGGTCGGAAGGCATGTTTTTTATTCCTTGTATTCTCCGGGTTGATCAGCGGATCGGCCCAGACTGTCGACACGCCCTATGTCGTCGCGACCTGGCAGGGGTTCCGCTCGGCGGCGGTGTCGTTTACCTTTGACGATGGATGCGCCAATCAGTTCGCCGAGGCGCTGCCGATGTTCAATGAGTACGGCTTTAAGATGACGTTGTTCACAGTCATCAGTTGGAGCCCCAATTGGACGGCGCTGCAAACGGCGGCCTCGCAGGGTCATGAAATTGCGAGCCATACCGTGACGCATACGAATCTGAGCACAATCTCGACCGCGGACGCGATCGCTGAACTCAAGAATTCCCGGGATGCGATCGACGCCCATATCACCGGGCAGAAATGCCTGACCATGGCCTATCCGTATTGTGTCCCCGATACGGGCAACGTGTGCCGTCAGTTCTACCTCGCCGCGCGTGGATGTTCGGGGTCGATCGAACCGAAAACGCCGGCGAACTTCATGAATATCAGCTCCTTTGTCTGCGGAAACCTCTCCTCCATCCAGACACCACCGGACTTCGCCGCAAAGGCGGCTGCCGCCGCCACGGTCAACGGATGGGTCGTGTTTCTCATCCACGGGATCGACGATGACGGAGGGTATTCCCCCGTGACATCGTCGAACCTGAGAGGGACGCTCGACTCGATGAAGGCACATCAGGATCGATATTGGGTGGCGACCTTCGGCGGCATCGCCCGGTACATTAAAGAGCGGAACGCGGCGGTCGTCCGCGAAGTCTCATTCACGGATTCCGCAATCACCCTGCGATCGTCGGACACGCTGGACAACACGGCGTACAATATCCCGTTGACGATTCGACGCCCACTCCCCGCGGGGTGGGAATCCGCGTCGGTGTCCCAGCACGGGTCCGCCCGGAACGCTCGGATTGTCGATGTTGGCGGAACTAAGAGCGTGATGTTCGACGTGGTTCCCGACAGCGGCGATATTGTGATCACGAGGAGTGCATCGACACATGCGACGGGAGCCCTCGAGTTTATCCCGGGAGAATTTGAGTTGCTTCAGAACTACCCGAACCCGTTCAATCCGACAACCGTGGTCAGCGGCCGGTGGTCGGTGACCAGTGATGTACGGCTGAATGTGTATGATCTTCTCGGCCGGGAAGTGGCCGTGCTTGCCGATGCGAAATATCCTGCCGGCAGGTATTCCTTCAAGTTTGATGGAAGCTCGCATGCGAGCGGGACGTATGTCTACCGACTGACAGCAGGCCAATATTCGGCCTCACGGACGATGACATTGCTAAAATAGCAGCTGACAGTAGACAGTCGACGGTGGACAGTTGGCTGCGTACTTCCCACTCTCGTTGACGCCTCTGGGCGGAATTTGTTGCCTCCTGTTCGCGTTGTAGTAGGTGAACAAGAATGGAGGCCGCGGTGCGATATGTCGTGTTGTGTTTCCTGATTCTTCTTTCCTCAGTTTCCCTCTCCCGGCAGCTCCCGTCAAGAGTCAAGATGACCCCGGTCCGGGTCACCAAGCTCGTAGCCCAGCATGTTGTTGTTCCGGCGAAGTTCAAAGGGCTTGTTCCCGACGACCTGGTCCTGAACGTCCCCCAGGGGTATCGTGTCAAAGTGTTCCAGGCGGGCGGTCTCAGCAAGCCCCGGTTCTTCGCGTGGGGACCCGACAGCACGCTGTACGTCGCGAACAAGACGAGTGGCGAAATTCTTGCTTTGCCCGACAGGAACCATGACGGCGTCGCCGATACGGCGATTGTTGCGGCGTCGGGGTTCAACAAGTCACACGATCTCGCATTTTATAATGGAGCGATGTATGTCGCGGAAGAACGACGGATCACCAAATGCGTCGACGAGAACCATGATGGCATCTACGAAACGAAGACCCCCTTCATCGACAACATCATGAGCGGAGCGACGCAGCCGGGCGGCGGTCACGATACACGGACAATTGTCTTCGATCCCGAGAAACACAGGATGTACCTCTCGATCGGATCCTCCTGCAACGTCTGCCGCGAGGATCAGCGCGCGGTCATCGAGGTGTTCAACGATGACGGCACGGGCGGCAGGGTGTACGCTTCCGGCGTGCGTAACGCTGTCGGCATGACGTTGCACGACGGCGAGCTCTGGGCCGACAATAACGGGAGCGACTGGCAGGGCGACGACATCCCGCCTGAATGGATTGATCGGGTCCGCGACGGAGGGTTCTACGGTCATCCGTTCGGCTATGCGGACGGCATCTACTACGACTTCAACAAGCATCAGGAATACCGGGATCTCCTCCCGTTGACATCCCTCGACAGCGCCCGCGTGCGATCCATGCAGCAGCCCGCCGCCCTGATCCAGGCGCACTCCGCGCCGATGGCGATCGAGTTCGCGAATCGCTCTCTGCCGGCGCAATTCCAAAACGGGGTGTTCGTGGTCTCCCGGGGCTCCTGGAACCGGACTCCGCCGACGGGCTACAAAGTCCTGTTCCTCAAGTTCGCCGGACCGCACAGTCAATATGCGTCATATGTCACGGACGTCATCACCGGATTCCAGCCCGATCCGAAAAATGCCCCGCGAAGGGTCTGGGGAAGGCCGGTGGGGTTCACCGCCGATCTGCGGGGGAATCTCTACGTCGGATCGGATGATATTACCCAGGCGATTTTTATCGTTTATCCAGCACGCTGATGGAATTTGATCTACAGCCAACTCTGAAGGACTCGCTCATCGTCGTGCGGCCGCTCCGGCCCGAGGATTTCGACGCGCTCTTTGCGGTGGCAAGCGATCCGTTGATCTGGGAACAACATCCTTCACACGATCGGTACGAACTCCCTGTCTTCAGGGCGTTCTTCAAGGAAGCCCTTGACTCCGGTGGAGCCTTTGCGATCGTCGATGCGAAGACCGGAAGAATCATTGGTTCTTCGCGGTTTCACGCTTACGACAATATCAGGCGTGAAGTGGAGATCGGATGGACCTTCCTGGCGAGGGAGTATTGGGGAGGGACCTACAATCGGGCGCTGAAAGGGTTGATGCTCCGCCATGCATTTCGGTTTGTCGACTCGGTGATCTTCCGCGTCGGCCCGCTGAACATCCGTTCCCGGCGTGCTCTGGAGAACATCGGAGCGGTATACGTCGGGGTGCGCACGGAGGATACCGGAAAGGAGAGCGTGATCTATAGGATGACAGCGGCGACGTTCACTTCACCGGCAGGCTTCAGCGGAGACGTTCCCAGCCGAGAACGTACTGCATAAGACGATCGTGGAGGACAGAAACACCGAGCCCGGGTCCCTCGGGCACGGCGATGTATCCGTTCGCGTCCAGGAACACCGGCCGGTCAATAATATCTTCTGCAAAGTAGTTGCTCGTTTCGGATGTATCGCCGGGGAGCGTGAACCCCGGCGTGGTCTGCAGATGGATGTTGAGTGCTCTTCCGATGCCGGTCTCGTCCATTCCCCCGGACCACACCCCGATGCCGTGATCCGCCGCGAACCGCGCCATTTTCATCGATGGTATCAGTCCGCCGACCCGCCCTTGTTTGATGTTGAGAATCCTGCAGGCGCCCAGGGCCACTGCGGTGGCCGCATCGTCCAGCCCGAGTATTGACTCATCGAGGCAGAGCGCCGTCTTCAGATCTTTCTGCAACGTGGCGTGTTGGTAGATATCGGAGTACGACAACGGCTGTTCGATCATCATGAGATGAAACGCATCCAATTGCTGCAACAACGCCTTGTCGTCCAGGGTATAGTCCCCGTTCGCGTCGACCATCAATTGGATGTCGGGGAACTCTTCCCGCACTCGCCGGACCCACTCGACGTCCTTTCCTTTCGCGATCTTGATCTTCACTCTATGGTATTTCCTGCCCACCGCATAACGAACCGTCCCCAGGAGCTCTTCGATGGTGTCGCGCAGGCCGATGCTTATCCCTGACATGATGGGCTTCGCCGGTGACCCAAGGAGTAAGTGAAGAGGGATCTTCTTCTGGAGAGAGATGAGAATCAGGAGAGCGTTCTCCACGGTGGCTTTCGCCATGCCATGGCCTCGGACATGGGTGAATCGCCGGCCCAGCTCTCGCATGGAGATTCCCGGCTCCACGAGCGGAAGCAGGAAATCACGTATAATGTGCCCGGCGGTGCGTGTAGTCTCCGGCAGATAGAACGGGTCCGGATCGGCGACGCATTCCCCCCATGCCACCGTATCTCCGGATGTCAACCTCAACAACAATGCTTCCTTCTGTGTCCATGTCTGCACGCTTGTGCCGAAGGGATGAACAAAGGGAAGACGGACCGTCACGAATTCGACACGATCGATGGAAGGGATGAGCTCCTGCTCGACCGGGAGAACGGGATCGGGAGCGTGCATCATGGCACTCGCAGAATAGGGTATAAAGGGTTCTTCAGAATCCAGGAATACTGTGGATACTTGGTCAGTCCCCACATCGACTCAGGCTCCAGGAGCGTCGCAAGGAAATAGGAATGCCACTGAGCTGTCGGCACGATGATGTCGCCGTCGGTCAACGTCACCACTTCCGATGCCAAATGCGCATATGGTCTGGGTAGCGTGTCTTCTTCCAGAGCGTCCCAGCCGACGCTATCGATCATGTAGCGGTCTGCGCGGATGGTCTTCGACTCCTTATTGACGGTGAAGCTGACATGGTGTTTCTCGAGAAGCTTGATGACCGAAGTGCATTGCTTCGGAACGACATAGGCTCTGGGCAGGGTGGTGCGGCAGATCGACTGAACGACACTGTGGTATGGATTGACCAGCCACGTCGTGTCCTTTCCTGTAGAGAGCGAGCGGACGGGAATGACCAGCCGTCGGTTTCCGGCGACATGTTCCATCCGCAATGCGCATGTGTCGCCGACATGGGTCATGAGAAGAGCCCGCTCCCGATCCACCATGGCGACGATCTCCCCCGCATGGCTCGTGCAGCAACGAAGGAGTGCGAGGATTCCCGTGAGTTGGGAGCGCGTCCTCCGTTCCAGGTTCTCCAGGGAGGTCTTTCCTTCTCTTCCCTCCTGAATGAACGAAAGGGTGTTGAGGATGCCGAAGCTCTGCCTGCCGTCATTGATTTCGGTCGTGCTGTGCCGGACGCGGTCGGACGGCGACCCCACGATATATTCCTGAAACAGAAAACCCTCCATCGCCATCTCATGGGCAACAAACGGAAAGACCGTCGTGTGCTGAAATGCAGCCAGAGCGTGGGAGGAGTTGGGATTTGTCAGCATCCCGAGCTGCACGTCCGACATCTTGACGAAGCCCGAGTCTGACCAGGATTCGGAATATGCGAAGAACTCGTGCACGTCGAGCGTGACATGCGGCTTCACG
>DATJPR010000153.1:0-7963 GCA_035506295.1 Bacteroidota bacterium
TATATTCAATCGTCGTGCTCGGGTTGAATGGATTCGGATAATTCTGAAACAAGACAAAGGATTTGTCCGGCCCTTCGCGTTTCTCAATGCCTGTCACAAGTTGACGATAGTAGAGCTTAGTAATCGGATTGTACTGCGGCAAAGAAATGTCGTTCCCATAAGCGTCGAGGAAATGGGCTCCCAAGAAATATGGGGCCACCGGGTGCATACATACCAACGTGTCGAGGTTCCCTTCGGGAGTATACGTGTAGCGATTGTCGTCGCTGTTCAAGCCATACGTCAGTATTCTGCCGTTCTCATCATAGCGGGAGGAAAGAAGCTCGTAGGGTCCCCAGTCGGATCTGTCAGACACCCAATCGGAACAGGTGCTGTCCTTGACCAGTTTGCCCGATTCATCAAATGTCAGATAGGAATAATCGACGTTCCAAATTGAACTGTCGCTGTTCAGGGACCGAGTTACACTGTGCACGATTCCTGAATAACTATAGTCGTACACAGTCCAATAATACCCCAGCGATGGGTGAGATGACCATCTGATGAGACTTAGTCTGTTTTGCGAATCATATTCTCGATACACATAGGTCGGATCGAGAACGCCTGTGTAGGACGTATCCACGAGGAGACGACCGGATCCATCATAAACATAATCGTGGGTTCTCGGGATATCCGGAGGTAGATACCTGCTCGAAATCAACTTCCCATCGCTGGAATAGATGAATTTCCAGCCAACCGGGTCATTTTCCCAGACACTGTCGACCCAGAACGCGCGCGCAATCGAATCAACAGCCCCTTTCTCGTTATAGATGTAGGTATTGCGGCCAGGGCGATATTTGTACAGTGTGAAACGACCACTCTTGTATGGATCTGCGCGAGTGAACAGGTTGCTATCGCTTACCAGCCTTCCTTTTTCGTCGTACTCGAATCGATAGGTCGTCTTGGTGGGGTTTTGTGGATCGTGAACCCATGTAATATTGGTGGCGCTATCGAGGACGAAACCATCACGGACAATGAAGGCATTGCTGACGATGCCGTCATGTCCTGCGGAGATGTATCCATATGGGATCTGCTGCCCGAAGCCAAGTGAATACAAGGCCAGCATCAGGAGAACAATTGAGACCACTCTGATCATACCACTGCTCCCGATTTCAGGAGGAACTCTGAGTTATGCTTGCCGATTCTGTCTGGCGTCGTTGATTCACATTTGTGTAAGACACGAACCAACCATTCACGAACAGAGCGGGAACGCCTCTTCCTACGCACTGCAGAAAGAGGCGTTCTCTCCAAGCCCACAAGGCTCTTTGATAGCAAATGTAATTCAGGTTCAGCAGACTCGCAACCGGCGGGCCGAAGAAATCGAGAATTTGAGATGTGGGGACTCGAAAACCCGTTTTCAGAATGAGAAACGGCGTGGTCCATTCATCGGTGACATCCTACGCTCTGCAACAGACGTTCTTCTCCTGGCATCATCTTCCTGTCTTCTTTCAACAGCATGCTTTCTTCCGCATGCTCCTACCAGGAATGCAAGTTTGATTATCGAACGTCGATGATCTATATTGCTCTCGATCCCCTCTGTGTGATGGGTGCTGGGGGCGAATTGCGCGATGGCTTCTTCTGTCCTGACGGACGGAGGGGGACGAAAGCTGGCATCACCGCAAATCACGACATTCGTTCTACACACACTTGAGGGGCTCCCCGGTCATGTCGCTCCTGCGCCCTGCTCTCGCTTTTGGTCTTCTCTTCCTTCTCCCGACAACACTTCCGGCCCAAACCGATCCAATCGCTGACAGTATCAAGGTGATCTCCAACGGCGGGCGGGAGGAAATCATTGGCGGCCGTTATGGCGGGAGTCTCACAGTATCGAAATACTTCAAGGCGTTGGAATATGGGCCGCACGATACCCTTGTTCAGGTGTTGGAGTATACGCCGGACTTTCTCAGTGGACCCGGACTCTGCGGAGCAGTGACCGGCAACTTCGACACTGATCCGCTCCCCGAAATCGCCGGACTGTGGGTCTCGGTGGGACGCGATAGTCTTGGTATCATGCTGCTGAAGCCTGCGGCCGCGTCACTTTCGACACCGGGTGTGGCCAGATGGACGAAAACCACACATGCATCGCAGAGCACGCCTCCCCCGTTTATCGGCGGCCCCAAGTATAGAGGCGTCGATGCTCATATCGTCGAAGGGGATTTCGATGGCGATTCACTCAAGGAGCTCATTGTTGCCTATTGGGCAAATGTCGGATCGGGCACTCCGCATGTGAACCTTACGCTCTATGACGTCGGCGACTCGATGACACTAAGCAGGAAAGCTTCCATCGCTGATTTCGCGTTGCCGGTGCCGCCGAAAGAGCTCTCCAGCGCTGAACAAATTGCCCAGGGCGGCTACTTCAATATTGCCGCCGGCGACTTCGACGGTGACGGCAAGGATGAGATTATTCTCGTCGCCCGGGTACCGCACGCACCGACCGGACGCGCGGTGGTTGGGTGCATTTACTCGTATGACGCATCGGTGCCGAAATTCACTCTCCGGAGCACGGATACGCTCTTTGTCTCGAGCGACACGCTCTTCGAGGCGAGTTCCCTTTTTGTGGTTGCAGGCCACCTTGCCACGACAAGCCATGACGATGCATTCGTCCAGTTTCAGCTGTCGAGCCCGGAGAACAGCCTGGACACGCTCAGCATCTGCATGGCAACGCTCGGTACGAAGGATGGACTCGATAGTCTTTTGACGTATCAGGAGTTCTGTGGCTACAAGGATCTTGCGAACGATTGGTTGATGTCGTATCCCAATCCCTCCAGCTTCGACATCAACGGCGATGGATTGCTGGAAATCAACTGCCCGGTCATTGCCGGAAAGTTCGACAGGGTATATCGTGTTGCGACAGACCACACGTGTTCCGTGGTCACATCATTTGCCCCGGGACTGACTTCGCTTGTAGGCACGATGGGAGATTTTCGCGCCGATTCCACGGCAGCCGAAGTGATTGCGCTGGGAGATTATGTCTCCGGCGGATACGCCGCTGCCGTATACGCACTGGAACCGACGGCGGGTGGCGTGACATTAGGACCGCTCCGTGCGACAACGGTCACACCCTGGATCCTGGCCCATGCCGATCTGGATGGCGATCTTCGACTCGGAAGCCCGAAGAAATTTCAACTCACACAGATTCTTCAACCACTTATCATCCTGAACGCGCCGCCGATCCATTTCGACATGTTCAACGACTCGTCCTTCGATGTCTCGAATTGCTACCCCAACGGCGGCAAGTTCACCGCCTCCTATTCGACCCAATCGGAAAACACCAAGGCGGTCGAAGTGAAGATCAACAACGACTGGGGCTACTCGTTCAAGGCGACACTGGGGTACGATTTCTGGGGGTTCAAGGTAAGCTCCCATTTCTCCGAGACTGTTGGCAAGAAGTTCTCACTGACCTCCGGATCAACGCAAACGATTTCTGTCACGGAGACTGCGCAGGCGCTCGTCGATGACAAGATCTACGCCACCGTGCTGGACTACGACCTCTGGGAATACCCCATTCTGATGAACAGCACGCACAACGGCGATTTCCTTGTCGTGGAGCCGAAGCTGATCGAGAACCGCTGGTTCCCGAGCAAGAGCTGGAGCGGCTACACCTACATCCCGAATCACGAAGTCGGCAATATTCTTTCCTACAAAGAATACGCCTCGATCTCTGACAACCCTGCCGTGGGGGGAGCCGTGAAATGGCTGACCTCCGATCGAAAGGGCCTGGACAACAATTCATCGTACGACTGGTATCTGAAGTTCACGGATTTCTCGAGTCAGGGCTCAGACACATCATGGGAGACGTCCGACGAATGGGGTGCATCTGTCGACGCGTGGGGAAGCGGCATCGATCTCAGCGGTCACTACAGCCATGGAGTCATCAACACGCAAAAGACCGACGTCTCGAGTGGGCTGTCGATTTCCGTTCACCTTGACGCGCTTGACTTCAGCGTCGGAGAGGTGGGATACAACGTTCTCCCCTACGCCTACTGGGGGACCAACGGGGCATTGGTAGTTGACTATGCTGTCCAGCCGGAGGTTGCAGCGCAAGGTGGCACGCCCACCTGGTGGCAGGTCCGGTACGGAAGCAAATCCGATCCCGCATTCATCCTTCCCTGGCGCCTGGATCCGGAAAAAGGCTCTCCGCTGGAAGACCCGGAGAAGCGACGGCAGACGAAAGACATTACCGTGACCCCGATGAATGCCCTTCCGGGGGCGACGGTCGCGATCCGCGCTTTCGTGCACAACTTCAGCCTGATCCCCACGCCGCATCCGGTGGGGGTCCGGTTCTATTTGGGCAATCCGGACAGTGGCGGCGTGTTAATCGCCGATCCGCATGGCACCACAGAAGTCTACACCCATCTCGCCATCCCTGCACGCGGGTATGATACCGTAAGTATGTCATGGGCGCTTCCTCCGACGATCGGTTCCTTCGGGCGCATCTACGGAGTGCTTGACGCCGGCGCATCAGTGAGTGAGGTTCATCTAGAAAACAACGTCGGCTGGAACATCTTCACCACTGCGAGCGGGACAAATGGCGTCAGGAGTACGGCGACGCTCGAACCAATGGAATACCGCCTGGAGCAGAACTATCCTAATCCCTTCAATCCGGTGACAACCATTGGCTACACGGTGCCGGGGGCTTCATCTGTGAAGATGGTCGTGTATGACCTGCTGGGGAGGCAGGTTCAGACCCTGGTCGACGAAGTGAAGCAACGAGGTTCGTATCAGGCGACCTTCAACGGTCAGCGATTGGCAAGCGGGGTCTACTTCTGCCGGTTGCAGGCAGGTTCGTTTGTAGCGCTGCGCAAGCTCTGTCTTTTGCGATAAATTGTCGAAATAGCTGTCGACGTGCTGGATCGTCGGAAGCGGCCCAAGGGATTGAAACTCCAATGATGGCGATGCCGAAGCCCGTTTATTCTCAACGTTGCAGTTTCACCACCATTCCTCAGCTGTGCGGTGCCCCATCGGCGCACTGAACGTCCCCGTCTATTATCGAACCCTCCTCTTCATAGCCGGCGATATCCACCTTTGCTATCGTGTTAGGCACCATGACCGCGCCTCCTCGCATGTGGAAGAAACGGGCGCTTAGGGGTAGATGCGTCCGATATTCCACGTGGCGCCGCAATACACGGCATACGGTTGCGGCCCGACGAGGGGTTCGATGAGACCCAAATCCACGACAAGCCACGATCTGACGGTGAGTGTCGGCCCAAAGAGAATCGCGACAGTCGGCGGGTCCCCGGCAGGCCCGGATGTTCCGGGGAGGCCAAAGACCTCTGCGACCCATCCGAGCTCTCCAATGCCGGGACCTCCGAACGAAACTGTCCAAAGCGTCGCTTCGCGAGGCGCAACGCTGCCATCTCCGCTTCGCCGCGTATATCCAATATTGACGTCAAGAGCCACCCCGTTGAGATCATTGCTGGAGATAAGAAGGAGCGTCTCATCGAACGTCCCGGTTCCAGCGCCCGTAGAAGTCGAACCCGTAGGGAGCTTGATGCATGGAAGCAACGCAAATCGGCCAAGGATCGGAAGATCGTCAGCGATTCTCCATTTCACTCCCAGGGCGAGATCGCCGAATTCCATGGCCCGCCCCTCCGGTGTTTTGACACCCGAGGGGAACACGCTCAACTGTGTTTGGGAGCCGAGCCCGATCTTCAAGTTTATTGGGACAAGAATATCATGAGAATTGTCCTTGAACCGATCGAACTCAGCCCCGGCTTCAATCTCCAGCCAACCGGCGGCCAGCGTGCCCGCGTGGGTCGCGACCGTGGGACGTTCAGGCTGCGCTTCGTGCGGATCGTGGCTCTGCGCGACAGCAACAAACGAATGCGCGACGAGGAAGACAATTAGTCGCGTGAGCCTGATGCGACTTATCAATGTCTCCTGCGCAGGTGGCGGTACCTCATGTGTTCCCGGCAAGTCGACCAACCTCCTGCAATACGGGATTGTTTCTTCCGCTCGCAGACTGGAACGTATGCTTTCAAGTTTACTATTGGTGTGCGATCGAGTGGGTTGATGTCACCCATGCTAATGCAAAGGTCGGGGAAGAACCCGAGACAGATAGAAACAGACTCTGCGACAGGCACGGGGCAGGTCTCTCGGTTCCCCGCCATGCTTGGCGGACGGCGCACTCTGCGCGGTGCCCCCCTCAAGTGTGATGGGCCCTCGTCGCGACAGGCCCCTTCATCAACTTCCGAATCATTCCAACGTGCGACGGAGATAATTCACCTGCCCGAGATGATAGTTCAAATGGATCAATAGCTGGACTATCACATAGCTATTTGACCGCCGCATGTTGTCGAACATGAGCGGGTATTCAGCATCCATGTGTCCCTGATCAAGAGCTATGATGGTTTTGGTGATCATTGGTATGAGTTGTTCGAGCTGCGCCACGAGCTCATCTCTCTTCACGCCTTTCCTGATGAATTCCTGGTCGCGATCACGAACATATCCTGTCTGTGCCAGCGTCGCCCCGAAAAAATGGTTCATCCCTCCGATGATATGAAGCACAAGATTGCCGCTGGAGTTCTTCACGGACCCGTGAGTCCTCCAAAGGTTATCTTCATTTTTGAAAAGGTTGACCTCGTCGATCAGTGTTCGGATTCCTCTTTCATAGAATGTTGCCAGCAAGCTGCTCAACGTCGCCATGGTATCCGCCTTTCGACTCCGCTAGTTCGATTCATGGTATTCGCGCCGGGGACAGGCCCGGGACATGCGCTATGGTGATTGGCCAGAATTGGACTCAATAGCCTTCTTCATCGCATTCAAGGTGTCCTGCGTTTCTCGCGCGATTTTTCGCCTGATGATGAAGTTCAGCAAACACACTTTCAATGTTGAACTTGAATAATAATGAGTCATTTCCACTTTGGTCATGCTATCGCCAATCCTCGAAAGGGTCGACTCCACCACATAATCCGGAAGCAATTTCGAGAGCCCCATCGTGTCCTCCGGAAAAACCGTCACGAGTTTTTGCAGAGGAACAATCTCAATGTCTTTTTCCACACAGGTGTTCTTCCCGTCTTTCAGGTGACATTGATACGATACGCCGGCTTCTCGAAACTGCTTGCCCGAAAGGAGATCCACTTTGTTCACACGTGGGTGATACTCTGCAATTTTGGAAAGGTCCATATTGAATTCCCACACCTTTTCCACAGGAGCATTGATGATCACCTCCTGCCTCGATTGAAATTTAGGTCTCATGGTATCTTCGCCGAAACTTTCTTCTTCCGTGAATTACTCTGTGGCTGGCAGTGCCGGGAGTGAGCGCAAAAACGATCCGACAACGGCGGCGAATCGGTCGGGTCGGTCATAGTGGAGCCCGTGCCCAGCGTCCGGGATTTGCTCAACCTGGATTCTCGGATTCGCACGTTGCAGTTCTGCGGCGACCGCGGGTGAGACCACGCCCGCATCACTGATCACGAGAAGGGTCTGACCATCAATCGCCTCCGCCAACTGCATGTAGTCCGGGTTCGGTGGCATGAGGACATCGAACGCGCGTATGCTGGTTTGAAGTCGTGCCCGGGCAATGAGCTCAAGCACTTCCAATGAACGCTTTGGATGTCGTGTCCGCCCTTCTGCCATCAGCTCATCCAGTGACTTCTTGAGCATGCGCCGGTGCTGATTCGCTGAATCGCTTTCAAAGACCTGACGCTGAATTCTCGGGGTCAAGAATGTCGGGTCGACAAGGATCAGGCCACGGAGAAGATTCGGTTTGCGAGCGGCCACAACGGCTGCTGTTAATCCCCCCATCGAGTGCCCAAGCAGGACCGGAGAAGAAAGTCGCAGAGCCTTCATCAAGCCAACGACGTCGTTTGCGAGGTCTTCATAAGTGTACCCAAATTCGGGGACACTCGACTTACCATGCCCCCTCGCATCCGGCATGATAACGTCATATTCTCCCGCCTGAGCACCTGCCAAATGAGTCCAACAGGCACCG
>DATJPR010000154.1:0-4450 GCA_035506295.1 Bacteroidota bacterium
CGATGTGTCGCCCGTCGGTAAAACGCTTCTGATCGACAAGGCCGAGCGCAATTTCTATGGGACGTACCAGAACCTCTTCCGCATCACCGGCGTGGCGGAGAACCCTCCGGCAAATTCGCACATCCAGTTCAGGATGGTGACGTCGATGTCTTCGTATCCGGGGGTGGCCTGGTTCAACTGGAGCTGGGTCTGGATGCAGGTGGTGACGTACGTGAAGGTGCGGGAAGGGACAAGCGCGGCATCGATCGACGCCCAGATCCCCGGGCTTGTCAGGACCTTCGGTGCAGCAGGGTTTCAACGGCTCAGAATGTCATACGCCGACCTGAACAAAAACGGGAATTACTGGAATTTTGTCCTTCAACCGTTCAACGATGTCTATCTCCACTCATCGTCGATTGGGAACCGGCTCGGGCCTCTCGGTGATATCGAGCAGGTCCGCCTTCTTTCCGTGATCGCTCTCCTCGTCCTTGGCATCGCCTGCATCAATTTCATGAACCTGGCCACTGCACGCTCGATGATGCGGACCAGGGAGATCGGAATCCGGAAGGTGCTCGGATCCAGAAAGGCGATGCTCGCCCTTCAGTTTCTGGTTGAGTCGACGCTCTTCAGCGTACTCGCGCTTCCCATCGCGGTCCTCCTGGTTGAACTGTCGCTGCCATGGTTCAAACAGCTCTCCGGAAAGTCGATCGCCTTTGTGCTCTTCGATCCGCCCTGGGTAGCCGGTGCGCTTCTCGGGCTCACGGCAATCGTCAGCTTGGTTTCGGGGAGTTATCCGGCGGTTCATTTGTCTTCCATCAGGCCCGCCGAAGCGGTGAAGGGCGTGCTCGGTTCCGTCTCGCGGGGGAAGCTGGTCAGGAACCTCCTGGTGATTGCGCAGTTCGCGATGACCATCGGGATTATTGCCTGCACGTTTCTCGTTGAACGACAAATGAACTTCGTCCGGCAGAAGGATCTCGGCTTCGACCGCCGTGGCATCGTCGTGGTCTCGAACAGGAACAATCTCCTCGGCGGGAAGTCGGAGGCGTTTCGCGATGCGCTCAAAACGCTCCCCGGGGTCGTCGACGCGTCACTCACTACCGGAGTTCCTCCCGCTTCGGGCTTTCAGGACTACTACTATGTCGAAGGAAAGGGGAAAGAGGCATTCCCGATTACCTCCTACATGACGGATGAACGATTGCTCGGGACCATGAGAATCTCAGTGGAGCAAGGTCGCGGTTTTAATCCGGCGTTTGACGACTCGTCCAGCGTAATCCTGAACGAGGCCGCGGTGCACTGGTTCGGCCTGAGCGATCCGATCGGGAAGACCCTCGTGTATATGGGAGGCAACGGCGCGCGCTACAGAATCATCGGGGTCGTCAGAGATTTCAATTTTCAGTCGCTGTACTCTCCGATAACACCCTTTGCCTTATTCCATGCGAGGTCGAACTCCTACATGACCCCCGAATCCTATGTGCTTGTTCGGGTGAAGGAAGATGACGTGCCCGCGACTCTGCGGTCGATCGAGCTCCTGTGGAAATCCGTTGCTCCCGACTCCCCCTTCAGCTACAGTTTTCTTGACGAGACGATGGAAGCCGGCTATAGCGCTGAAGTACGACTCGGGCAAGTGTTTCTTGTTTTCTCGTTTCTCACCATCCTGATCGCATGCATAGGCCTGTTCGGCCTGTCGGCGTACTCCGCCGAGCGTCGCCGCAAGGAGATCGGCATCCGCAAAGTCCTTGGCGCGTCGGAATTCGATGTCCTGGGCCTCCTCTCGTCGGAGTTTATGAAGGTTGTTCTTGCCGCGAACCTCGTCGCGTGGCCGATTGCCTGGTACGTGATGCACACCTGGCTTGAGAATTTCGCCTACCGCGTCAGCATCCCGTGGTGGGTCTTTGTGGCCGCAGGAGGGATCGGATTCCTCGTGGCGATTGCGACGGTCAGCGCTCAGACGATCCGTGCGGCTTCAGCGAATCCGGTCAAGTCGCTGCGATACGAGTAGCGACAAGGGGAGACAGCGGATCATTCCAAAGGAAAACTCGATGTTGCTCGTGTATCTGAAATCTGCGCTGAGGAGCCTCAGGAGGCACAAGGTCTCCTCGCTCATCAATGTCATCAGTCTCTCCATCGGCATCAGTGCTTCTCTGGTAATCTATTTGATTGTTCACTATGAGCTGAGTTTTGACACGTTCGAGCGCGATCGTGACCGGGTGTTTCGCGTTGTCTCGAAGGTTGACTATCCGGATATGACCATGTACAATCCGGGCATTGAGGTACCTGCGGCCAGGGCCATACCGCGGGAGATAGCCGGAGTTGAACTTGCCACCCACATCGTCACCGCCAATGATCTCACGGTTACCGTGGAGAATGACGGGGCCCTGAGCCCGAAGGTCTTTCGACATCAACAGGAGATTATCTACGCCGACAGCGCATATTTTGAGCTCATCGGGTATCGCTGGCTTGCGGGATCGGCCGCAACTGCGCTCCAGGGTCCATTTCGCGTGGTCTTGACGGAGCGTCGGGCGCGACTCTACTTCCCGGGACTGCAGCCGGTGGATGTGGTATCCAAACGGCTTATGTACGATGATTCGATCGCAGTGACGGTCACAGGAGTGGTGGCAGATCTCGACGAAATCACGGATTTCGGATTTCAGGAATTTGTCTCGATGCAGACGGTCGAACAGACCGGCCTGAAGAATCGCTGGTCGTGGGATGAGTGGGGGAGCGTCAACTCGGCTTCCCAGCTCTTTGTCCGCCTTGTTCGCGGAGCGGACACGAAGGCTGTCGAGCGACAAATCGTCGATTTGCAAAAACGGCATTCGGAGGAGAAAGACCGGGTGGATCAAACCCGGCATTACCTTCAACCGCTATCCGACATCCATCTCAATCCTCAGTACGGATCGTTCGACAATCGCACGCAGGGGGATCGGTCTGTCCTCTACGGCCTCTTTGCGATTGCCGCCTTCCTCCTGTTCCTGGGCTCGATGAATTTCATCAACCTTGCGACTGCACAGGCAGTTGACAAAGCAAAAGAAATCGGCATCCGAAAGACTCTTGGGAGCAGCCGTGGCCAGCTCTTGATGCAATTCCTGTTCGAAGCGATACTTCTCACGAGCATTGCTGCGATTCTCTCTCTTGCGTTGGCGCAGGTTCTGCTGCACGTGTTCAGGCCATTCATCCCCGAAGGCATCGAGGCCGGCTCGGTCCTCACCACCCATGTTGCGATATTCCTTATCGTATTGACCGTCGCAGTCAGCGTCCTTTCCGGTCTCTACCCCGCTTTTGTCCTTGCGCGCCTGCAGCCGTCGTCAATTCTCCGAAACCAGGCGTCTGCCGGCACGCCGGCAACGCGGAGCGCGGTGTTGCGGAAGTCTCTGACAATAATACAATTTGCCGTTGCGCAGACTCTCATTATTGCCACGATTGTCGTGAGCAAACAGATTCATTTCTCCCTCGCGATGGATCTGGGGTATCGACGAGAGGCGATCGTATGGTTCCGGGTGCCATTTGGTCCGATCGTTGGACAATGGACGAATTCCGTTCCGCAGGTAGAGACCAAACGCTTTGCCCTTGTGGAACAGCTGAAGCAGATTCCGGGGATTACCACGGTGAGTCTGGCAGGAACACCTCCCGCGTCGACGAGCACCTCTTCAACATTCACGAGGGTCAACAACGGGAAGAATTTGATCGAGACGATGGTAGAAATGAAGACCGCGGACCCGGAATATTTTGACCTCTACGGGATGAGATTGATCGCTGGACGGAATCTTAAGGCAAGCGACACCACGCGCGAGTACGTGATCAATGAGACGTATGCCAAATTCCTGGGCTTCGCAAACCCGAAGGACGCCGTCGGCTGCTTGATGCAAAGTCACATTCAATGTCCGATTGTGGGGGTTCTGGCTGACTTTCATACGAAGTCGACGCATGTCCCCATCAAGCCGCTCGCATACTCTGCGGCATCCTCAAACAGCTCCGTTGTGCATGTTGCCCTGAACCGTGCAGATCCTTCGTCATGGAAAGCCTCCATCAGCGCTGTGGAGAAGGTCTTCAAAAAGTTCTATCCCGACAACGAGTTCAACCCGATGTTCTTCGATGAATCCGTTGCTGCATTCTACAAGAAAGACCAGCAGACGTCATTTCTGCTCAACTGGGCGGCCGGGCTTGCGATGCTTATCAGCTGTCTGGGTTTGCTTGGGCTTGTTATTCACACCACCAAGAGTCGCACAAAGGAAATCGGGGTGAGGAAGGTGCTCGGAGCTTCGGTTCCCGAGATTATTTCGCTGCTATCGAAGGAATTCATTCTCCTTGTCGCTGTCGGGTTGGTGCTCGCAGCACCCGTCGGCTGGTGGGCCATGCACGGATGGCTGGAAGATTTCGCCTATCAAACTGCGTTGAGTTGGTGGATCTTCCTTCTGGCTGGCGGTGTGGCTGTCGTGATAGCATTGCTGACAGTGAGCACGCAGGCAGTGCG
>DATJPR010000155.1:0-2989 GCA_035506295.1 Bacteroidota bacterium
TGAGTCAGCCGGCTCGCCCCGATCAGCGCCGTGGTGACGCTCGGTTGACGAAGAACCCACGCCAGCGCCATCTGGGCCAGCGTCTGTCCCCGCTGGCGCGCAAGGTCATCGAGCTTCCTGACCTTCGCGATCTTGTCTTCGGTGACCTGTTCCTTCTTCAGGAATCCGTGCGGCTTCGCAGCACGGGAGTCCGAGGGAATTCCCTCGAGATAGCGGTTCGTCAACATTCCTTGTGCGAGCGGCGAGAAGACGATGCATCCAATGCCTTCGGAATGCAAGACGTTCAGCAGTTCCGGCTCCACCCATCTGTTGAACATATTATAGACCGGCTGGTGAATCAGGCAGGGCGTGCCGAGTCCATGGAGAATCGAAGAAGCGCGTTTCGTGTCCGCGGCTGAATAGTTGGAGATGCCGGCATACAGGGCCCGACCGCTTCGCACGGCATAATCGAGCGCCATCATGGTTTCTTCGAGAGGCGTCTCGGGGTCAGGCCGGTGGGAGTAGAAAATGTCCACGTACTCGAGACCCATCCTCTTCAAGCTTTGATCAAGGCTCGCGATGAGATACTTCCGGGAGCCCCATTCGCCGTACGGACCGGGCCACATGAGATAGCCGGCCTTCGTGGAGATGATCAGCTCGTCGCGGTATGGTTCAAGATCTCGCTTGAGGATTTTCCCGAAAGTCTCCTCGGCCGAGCCCGGAGGCGGTCCATAGTTGTTTGCGAGATCGAAGTGGGTGACGCCCAGGTCGAACGCCCGCAGAACGACGCCGCGCCCGTTCGCGAAATCGTCGACCCCGCCGAAGTTGTGCCACAAGCCGAGTGATATCGGCGGCAGCTTTACGCCGCTCCGTCCGCAACGGCGATACGTTGTTGAATCATAACGATTCTGCGATGCAGTATGTGCCATGGTCTTCGGTTCTCTATGGTTGATCTCGCCTGCTTTCTGCCTGCGGTCGTCTGCTTACTCCCTACAGCGTACTGCTCACTCTTCATGCGCTTCCGTTATCCCTGGCTAAATCTGTCCAGGAACTCCCGTTCCGTCATCGTCAGATGTTCCGGCCCCTGCGAATGAAGCTTTTTCATGATCCGATCAAACTCCTCGCGGTTCACTTCGTGGAGTTTGTTGCGATCGATGGTCGACCAACGGCGCAGGTCCCAGGAGGAGGGAACAGGCATAGTGATTTCATGGGGGATCAATCGCTCCCGGTGGCGTCTGTCGAGCCACCGGACATAGAGCCAGCCGCCGGCGAAACCGCCGAGGTGGGCGAAGTGGGCGATGTTTCCGCCTGTTCCGCCGAACCCGCCGAAGAGCGAGAGGCCGGTCATGATGAGGACAAACCAGCGTGCCTCGATCGGGAGAATCCCCCAGATGAGGATTTGATCCTTGGGCCAGTAGTGGGCGTAGCCGATCAGCACTCCGAAGATCGCACCGGACGCTCCCACGATCGCGGTGAACGGTGTGAAGATAAAGGATAGGAGCGCGCCCATGATCCCGCTGAGGAAATACAGCCAAAGGAAATGTTTGCCACCGATCTCCAGCTCCAGCCGGGGTCCGAAGAAGTACAGGCCAAGCATGTTGAAGAAGAGGTGCCACACGCCGGCATGCAGGAACATGTAGGTGATGATCGTCCAGGGCCGCAACAGGGCGTAGATCGGGACCAACATGAACTGTTCGGTGAATCCGGGGACGGCGAGCGAAATGACGAAGACGACAACATTTGCCGCGATAAGGCGCAGTGACCAGCTGGTCATGGGTCCGCTACTTGTTTTCGAGTGTTTGCAGTAGTGCCTTTGCCTTCAGAAGCCGGGGCTTGTCGATCGCCACGCGAACGGGGAGCGTCAGCACCTTCTCCAAGGCGGCCCGGGCGTCCTGGATTCTCCCCATGTCAATGTACAGCACGCCGAGTTCATACTCATGACGCATGACGTCGGGCGCGATGGCAACGGCGCGTTGAAGCGACTCTTCGGCTTCCTTGAAACCACCGTCAGGTATGCCGCCGAAGAGTATGCCTGCGAGGCGGCGTTCAACCCACGAGACGTTTCCGAGGGCGCGGAACAACGATCCACGAATCGAGAGGGCGGCATCGTCACGCGGATTGATGGCCAGGGCCTTTTCCGTTTCGCCGAGAATTTCCTTGCTCAGCCCCGCCTGATGCTTCATGGACGTATCGAGAGCAAGATACCCGAGAGCTCCCGCAAGCCAGGTGTGACCTTCCGCCACCGACGGGTCGAGAGCAATGCACTTCCGCGCGTACGCTTCCGCCTTCCTGCAGAGGTCCGGCCGTCTACCGTCCTCGAGCGGTTCGGCGACGCAGACATAGGCTCGAGCCAGTCGCCACAAGATCGACGTGTCGCCGGGATTGGACTGCAGCATTTCCTCGTACGTGGCAATCGCCGTGGGGTAATCCATTCTGACGAACGCGTCGTCAGCCGCTGCGAGCGCAGCCTTCGGGCTTTCACCGTCGCCGATCACCAGTGCAGCCATGAGGAGAATGCCGACAACCATTCCGCCGATTCCTTTCTAGGATGTCCTAACGCGTACGGTGGAGGAAAAAAGAAGCAAGCGGAGCGGCATTTCCATTCCGGTTGGCCAGCAGAGGCTGACGTTTGACGCACAGGGGCAGGTAAAATGGTAAGAGAATTTATGCAAAGAATAAATGATTTTTGGAGACTTTCTCGAGAAGTGAAAAAGGCCGCAATTTTGAATGCCGAAAATTCCTCGTCTGAATTATCACGTCAATCTGGCAGATCCCGTCGGTTTTCGGTTCAAAATTCGTGCGTTTCCAGCGATTCGTCTGGCATTCGTTGGCAACTTCTCCAACCGTCCCCACGTTATGTGGTAGCTGTACTACCACTCTTCATCTTCATTTCGTATACTGAAATCCGATTCAACGTAGCACTTGGAGGCAGGAAATGTTGGAGGAATCAAAAATAGGATTCGACTATCAACGGCGGCACGATGGCAATTGTGGGCAACGGGCACTCGTG
>DATJPR010000156.1:0-2912 GCA_035506295.1 Bacteroidota bacterium
CCCCGGAACGTCTGCCGCCTCCTGCATTGTTATGATGCAAAAGGAGGCTTCGTGCAAGGGACCGGCGCTCGCCGTCTGGTTGTTCTTGGTACCGGATTCGGCGCGTTCAATCTCGTTACGCGTCTTCGCCGCGGCTACGACATTACCGTCATCAGCCCCCGCAATCACTTTCTCTTCACCCCCCTTCTTCCCAGCACCACCGTCGGCACGATTGAATTCCGCAGCATCATTGAACCGATCCGGCATGCCCGAAAGAACCTGAGGTTCTACTGGGCGACAGCAGTCACGGTGGACGCTGGGCGGAAGGTGGTCCATTGCCTCTCCCGTGCAGATGAACGTCCGTTCGAGGTGGAGTTCGACATACTCGTGATCGCTGTGGGCGCTGTGAACAACACGTACAACATTCCCGGTGTCCGCGAGCATGCGCTGTTTCTCCGGGAGCTCAACGATGCTCGGGAGCTCAGACAGCGCATCATCCGCTGTTTCGAACAGGCGGCGATTCCAACGGTGACCGAGGACGAGCGAAAGCGCCTGCTGCACTTCGTGGTATGTGGCGGAGGCCCGACGGGTGTCGAGTTTGCCGCTGAGCTCAACGACTTTCTCAACGAAGACCTTTCCCACACGTACGCGGGCCTTCTCCCCGACGCGCGCATCACGCTGGTCGAGGCATCGCAAGAAATCCTGCGCGGGTTCGACAGGAAGCTCCGCGAGTATGCGACGAACCTCTTCCGCAGAGAGCGCATTCAACTCCTCACTGCCTCGCCGGTCATCAGTGTCAGCGACGGCACAATTTCGTTGTCGGACGGCTCGACCCTACCTTACGGCCTTTTGCTCTGGTCGGCCGGCAATGGTGCGACGGAGTTCATTCGAGCGACCTCGCTTCCGAAAGACAGCCGATCGTTTCTGATCGTCGATAGATTCTTCCGGGTGCAGGGGCAAAGCGACATTTACGCCCTTGGCGATTGCGCCGCGATTGAGGGTTTTCCCCTGCCTGCGACGGCTCAGGTGGCCCAACAACAGGGAAGGTATCTCGCGCGAGAGCTGAACGCCATTGCATCAGGGCGATCGGTGCAACAGTTCGAATACCGGTCGCTCGGGATGCTGGCCTATGTTGGCAACCGTCGCGCGCTCGCCGATCTCGAGGCATACAAGGGCAAGGGGTGGGCAACGTGGCTCTTCTGGCGGTCGGCATACATCACGCGCATCATGAGCCTGAAGAACAAAGTGCTCGTGCTCTTTGATTGGTTCAAGGCGCTGGTGTTCGGGAGGGATGTGAGCCAGTTCTAACCTTGCCTTACAGAATGACGTAAATGACCCTCTCGATCGGCGGAGATATCGTCAGCGAAAACTCGAAAGATTCATTCCTGATACTGGAGTAGGAAGTGGTGTACGCCGCTTCCAGGTTCGGACTATACCGAATCTCGGCCCCCACAGCAAACGGCAACCAGTGTTCAACGAGGACTCCCAGTCCTAATGACGCACCAACCTGAGGACTTCTGAATTCATCGACCATCATTTGGTTCGATCTTGTCAAAAGACTTCGCATCGGCTCGGGACCGTCTGCGCCGACAACGCTGTGGACCGGTATGTGAGCCTGCAGACCCGCCAAAGCATACAGCTCTCCCCAAATTGTGTTCAGGCGATATTTCGGAAGGATTCCTATTGAAATGTGATCAAGTCGAATGTTGACATCCTCGTTTTCACCCGTACCATCGGGGAATTCGGTGGTCGTGATGGGAATTTGTTGCTTCATTCCTTTCTGCACATACCGTACTTCGGCGATCATGGAGAATGGCCATAGATCAAAACATTCCACAAACGCTCCGATATCAAAACCAGCGCGGTGGTCGATACCGCTCACTTTCTCTCCAAAGGCTCTCCAGTTCCATGTGGATGCCGCGACGCCAAGTGTCAAACCGAATCGTTTCATAAGCGGTCGTTCCCGCGTGATTGGGAGACATGGGCCCTGAATCTCCATCGGGACCATCTCGAAGTTTGCGACGGCCGCCACATTTTCTTTTACTGTCAGGGTTTTCGACAACTGGGTTTCATATCCTACATACGCCACGCGCAGGGTGTATATTCCCGGCCGAACACCCGAGAGGTGAAAGACTCCATCCAAGTCTGTCGCGGAACCATAAGCACTCCCGACCGCCACAACGTTCGCACCCGCAAGAGGCTCGCCTGTAGCCGAGTCTGTGACCCGTCCGGAGATCCGAACCTCCTCCGTGTGGGTGGGCCGCAGAGGCAGGTCGGGAGACGATATCGTGCCTGTCGGAGATGGCTTCATCGAGATCCAGTGCTGACCTTTATCGATCGTAAAGAAGTACCCCGATGCTGTCCGGACGTAGATCGTCGGACCGTTTGGATTTTTCTGACAGTCAACCGGAAATGGAGACCGGACCATACTGAGAATGCGGAAATCGCTCAAGCCGTTCTTCACCGAAATCCATGTTGCGGTATTATCCTCCGATCTGTATACGCCGTTATGTTCGGTCGCAGCATAGACAATCCCTCCACAAGATTCGCTTGAGCATGACACCATCGTGACGATCGATCGCTCGTACAATCCAAAGTTGCTTCCCCACCAATGGTCTCCATCATCGGTGGAAATGCTCACGCCGCCATTCTTGCTTCCGGTGATCAGCGTCGTCCGTCCCGCAGCATCGGTGGTGGAAACGAGCGCGGTAATCTGAAGATCGGGGAGATCGGTATTCACATGACTCCAACGCTTTCCCCGGTCTGCGGATCTGCAGACGCCGTCTCCCATCAGACTGACGAACACGGTCGCCCGACCGGATCGATCGTGGATGCAGAGGAGACCGGTTATTTCGTGATGTGGTCCCAGGACGCGAGCCCAGTTGCGCCCATCATCGGTGGACAGATACACGGAGTCCTCTGTCGAAGCGTAG
>DATJPR010000157.1:0-2941 GCA_035506295.1 Bacteroidota bacterium
GGATGGCAAGCGACTCCAGGAACGAGGCGCGGGGCGGGCGAAGGACGTTGACGATTCCGACCCGGCTGCTGTCGATCCCGTATAGCACGGCCGACGCGTAGCGTCCGTCTCTTCGCGGCTGGGCGTCCGGGGAGAAATCAAAATCGATCGTGACACCGAGTAGGCGGGACAGGTCCGTCGTGAGTCCTTCGCGGCGGATGTAGCGGTTGTTCAGGGGATAGTTGACGTCGATGGTGCGCCGGACCATCACCGCGCCGAGGATCGAGCCTTCCGCGCGCACCGGAATGGTGACAAACAGCTGCGAGGCGATCGGCGTCATCGTGACGTACGAGGTCATCTGACCGTCGAGCGCCAGGCGGACTTCCCGCGGGTGACGCACGCCGCTTCTCCCCTCCCAGCACACGAGCGAGCCGTTCCGGTCATACACTTCGATCCCGACCTCTTGCGCACGGGAAAGGTCGACGACCGAAGCAAAGATTTTTTCGCGGGAAGTGTCGCGCTGGGAGAGATAGTCGATGACCGCCGATTGTCCGGCGGTCTCCGTCCCCACCCGGCGGGTCGACCGCTGGATGCCGGCAAACGACTGCACAGCCGTCTGAAGGTAGTCGGTGCAGCGATCGTCAATGACCTGATCGAAATGCTCCTCGGCGTGGCGCACCACGGTCCACTTGATCAGCTGTGCGGCCGCGATCAGGAGAAGGAGGAGAGAGACTATCGCGTAGACGCGGGCCGGGCCCGTCAATCGTGCACGCCACCGCAGGAGGTATTCGTTCACGCCTGGAGGAGTTCAATAGATATTGATGCGGGAGATCACCCATCGGTCACCCGCAAGCGACAGGGCGACGTAGACCTGCACGTATTCTCTGCTGCCCCGGTACATCAGGCTTGCCCCGCCTGTCGCATAGGGATTCACGTCCGATTCGCCGATCGTCGTGAACGATAGATTGGCGAGCCGTCGCGTGTGCAGGTAGGTGTCAAGCAGGTAGTACGCCTGATGGGAGCTGAAGTAGCCGCTCTCCCCGCCCCGGAGATTCACCTGCACTTCGGGGGCAAACACTCCCGAAAAGCCGTTCACGTTTCCCGCACTGAGCCCGCGTTCAATTTCCGTGAACACCTCGCGGTAGTGCTGCTTGGGAGGAGCATCTTTGCGATGGGCGGCCTGGTCACTACGTGGGCCGGGGAAGTGCTGGTCGGCGAAGAACGCCGGGGCCGGGGTACCGATGAACAGCAGGAAAACAAGGAGCCCGGCAAGAGACGCACTCCTCCCGAGGGATGAATGATCCATGGTCGACGCCGCGTGATTCGAAGGATTATTATACTCCACGCCGCCTAAAGATGCAACAGAATGACCAATGGAGAAGGGGCCACCCTCCCGGCCACCATCACCTCCGGAAGAGTGGCACACCGTTTCTCCATTGTCATTCCCAGGTCCATCACATCGGCGCCGCCTCACGCGGGCCTCTTCAGGACCACCGGAGGCCGTTCACCCGCACCGTGCTTGAGCAGCGGCGTCGAACCCCGGACCTGATAGACCCAATCGAACACGACTTTTTGCGGTGAAAGGGACGACACACGGAATTTCGCGTAATGATCATCCCATGTCCAAACAACATACGTGTGTCCCTGCTGCAGGATCACATCATGCGTCGGCGACCACCCGGCGGACGGCGCTCCGGAAATTTGCAGGACGGACTCCGTCGGACCCATGTCCTGGATGTCGGTGTCCGTCCTGACGTTCATGAATGAGGTGTCGCGATAATTCTCAAAATACATGTCTGCATATTCATCGTCGTAGGAGACCACCGCGCTTCGGGAGAAATCATAACCGCTCGCGGAGGGAATCTGATGAACGTCCGCAAGAGACACCCCGTACCCTTCGGGGCGCGGGATATCGTACGCCATGTCTTTGCTGAGCGGGCTTTCATTGCCGTCTTCGTCATAGGCCGTCACGGCGTAGTAGTAGACGTTTCCGTTGACCGCCCCCTTGTCGACGAAATGCGGAACGCGCGTCGAGCCGATGAGATCATACCGTCCGTCATAGGACGAGCTCACAAAAACATTGTAGCCGGCAACGTCATGCTCCTGGCTTTTGTTCCAGAACAGCTCGATAAAATTGTCCCCTGCCGAAGTGGAAAGTCCGCTGGGCGGAGCCGGTGGAACATTGTCCGGCGCGTTCGCGGATTCGGTGCATCCGATGAGCACCAGCGTCAGAAGTACAGCACAGGTTCGCAGGATCGCTCTCATGGGGCATCAGGGGGATTTCGTCGAGAGGGGTGGCTCAAAAGGCGTGCCAGCAATCGGCAGGAGGAAAAACTTCGATTTGGTTTGAAATGAAAGGACGGGCCGAACGGAGGAGCGACTACTCGGAAGGTCAGCGTCTATTCCATTGGTCATCCCTCTTTCACTCTCGCGCTCCCGCACTCTCGCACTCTCGAGCGGCAGCGAGAGCGGGAGAGTGGGAGAGGGCGAGAGTGAGGGAGATTGACTAGGATGCCCAGTATGCCTGCCCGTGATTCAGCACGGCGATCGGTTTGCCGACCAGCCGGAATCCGCCGAAGGGGGTGTTGCGGGAGAGTGATTTGAACAACTTCGGATCGACAATCCATCCCTCCGAAGGATCGAAGATCGTGAGATTGGCTTGCGCACCCTCCGCAATGCGGACCGGAGGGATGCCGAGGATTCTCCGGGGATTCGAGGAGAGCTTTTCGACAAGCTGGTACAGTGTCAGCACATTTTTCCTGACAAGCTCTGTTACCGAGAGGCCGAGCGCGGTTTCCAGTCCGACAACGCCGAACGGCGCGCTCTGGTATTCGACTTCCTTTTCATCGAACGAATGCGGCGCGTGGTCCGTGGCGATGACCTCGATCGTGCCGTCGCGAAGCCCTTCACGAACTGCTTCTCGATCTTCGTCAGTCCTGAGCGGCGGGTTCATCTTCGTGTT
>DATJPR010000158.1:0-3838 GCA_035506295.1 Bacteroidota bacterium
ATTGCTTCGCTCCGCAAGGTAGACCTCTCGTGTCGCTCGCAATGACCAGCTCGGGTCGCGCGCCGGAAGGACCGAATGAACTCGGGCGGGCGAGCCGTCCTACAATGCTTTCCTCAATAGCGGCAACTTCGCTTCCGCCGCCACCTCCTCCGCAACTCTTGCTCCTTCCTCGCTGAACGGCCAGATGTATAGCCACCGTATCGGATGCCGCTTGCGGATAGCATTCACGGACCGAAGCGTGAGCGATTTCGCAATCCCTTTCTTCCTGAATTCCGGCAGCACGAGCGCGGAGCAGAGATAGACGGCATCGAACTGCTGACCGGGCATCGTCTCCTCAAGAAGCTTTCGCTCGCTGATCTTCCCCTCAAGAAATTCACGCATGACACTTTCCGTCGTCGGAATCACCAGGATCCACGCGATCGGCCCGTCGTCGTTTGCCTGCTGCGCCAGCGACGCCGGATCAATGGCCTCAAGCTTGGCCATAATCAGTTCGTCGACCACAATCTGCTCCGGATCGTTCCTGTAGTCGAAAAACTCATCCGCCAGGCGCATCATCCGTTCAAGGTTCTTTTGCATCGCTGCAACTCGTAGCTTTTTGGGGCCTGGCACAAGTTACACACATCCGCTCCTCTGAGCAACACCCGGGAGGGGGTGCAACTTCTTTCATTCTGTACGTACTAAGAAGATGTACCTCCCTTCGCACATCCACATGAGGTAACACCGTGAGAAAACCTGCCGCGCTAGCAATCGCCGCCCTCTGTGCGCTATTTCTTGCAGCCACCGCCTACGCCGCGAAGCCCCGGGCTCTTTGGATCGAAGTCGACAAGCAGAGCAAAGGGAAGACGACTATCGCCGTGACCGAGGACGTTGCGAGGGCGATCCTGGAATCCGAAAGCAAGGATCTCCGCTTCAGCAAGCACAAGGGAAATTCGGACGAACTCATCACGAAACAGATGCTCCTCGACGTCCTCAACGGCGACCGGGAATCCATCAAGGTCAGAGATGACGACGAAGAGGCGACCATCCATATCTATATGTCCGATCTGGATGTTCCCCGTCATTCCTCCGGGTCCGGTCACATTGTCCTGGAGACCTTCAAGGATGGCAGGCAGTCGTTAAGGATCTCTCTCGGTGACGTGGATATCGAGAAATCCGACGATGACGGCAACAGTGCCTCCTTCCATCTCGACTGGGTGAAGTGCGTACCGTTTTTGAAGCACGACGGCGGGGCGGTATATATCAACAACGAGGACGAAGACACGCAAGTCTGGCTCTACGTCGAGTAGCCGTTGTTTGAATTCCCAGAACGTTGAATACCCAGAACGATTTCCGTATTATCCTGCCATTGCCGCAGCCCACAAATCTCCACGCAATGCCGGGGTTCTATGAAATCGTTCTTTTTGTTTCTCGCCTGTGTTGTTGTCATCCCTTCCTACGCTGCAGATCCCCCATCGACCCACACTGATTCTGTCGCGGTCCTCATTCGCAACGAGACCTTCAGGACGTGGCATGCGTATGCGCGCTACGCCTTCGGTCATGACGGCTTCCATCCGCTTTCAAAGAAGGCGTACGACTGGTACGACGCGCCCTTGGGCATTACCCTGATCGATGCCTACAGCACGCTCTCCCTGATGGGCTTTAAGCAGGAGGCGGATCACATCGAGAAGTATGTGGCGGCGAATGCCGATTTCAACCGCGACATGTTCGTGAAGACGTTTGAAGTCGACATCCGCGTCCTGGGCGGCCTCCTTGATATGTATGAGATCTCGGGTGATCCGAAGATCCTCAACAAGGCCGAAGATTTCGGAAAAAGATTGCTCCCGGCTTTCTCCTCCCGCACGGGTATTCCGCACTACTGGGTGAACCTCAAGACCGGCGCAACCCGCGGCGACACCGTCAACGTCGCCGAAGGCGGGTCAAGCCTTATCGAGATGGGCGTGCTCAGCGCCTTCACGGGGAAACCGGTCTACTATCAGGCCGCCAAGCGGGCGACGAAGGCGTTGTATTCCCGTCGGTCCCCGATCGGACTCGTGGCGCAAGATATTAACGTTGAGACGGGAGCATGGATCGACCACCAGAGTCACATCGGCGCGTGCATCGATTCCTATTACGAGTATCTGCTGAAGGGTTGGCTGTTGTTCCACGATCCGGAGTTGAAGACCATGTGGGATTCGAGCATCGCCGCCATCAACAGGTACATCGCCGATGACGGGCCCGGTGGGCTCTGGTACGGAAAGGTCGACATGCGAACCGGCGCGCGCATCTCCTCAACGGTGACACTGTACGACGCGTTCTTTCCCGCTCTCCTTACGCTTTCGGGGGATGTGCTACGCGCCGCGCGGTTGCAGGATTCGTGGGACCGGCTCTGGAACAAGAACGGACTGGAACCCATGGTGTACGACTATCGCCGGGATTCGATTCTTGATGCGTCGTACGATCTCAATCCGGAGATCATGGAGTCGGCATACTATCTTTTTAGCCGGACGGCGGACCCGAAGTACCGACAGCGCGCTGAAAAATACTTCGACGACATTGAGAGGTACTGCAGAACGGATGAGGCTTTTGCGTCCATCAAGGACATCAGGACCAAGGAGCAGGCCGACGATCTGCCTTCATTCTTCTTCGCGGAGACGATGAAATACCTCTATCTCACCTTCACCAACGTCACCCATTTCGGCTACGCGCAGGTCATCTTTTCGACGGAGGCGCACCCCTTCCAGAAGTCGCTGTTCAACGACAGGAGCCTGAAGAAGAAGCTCGGATACTGAATTCGATCAGCTCGACGGGTGCGCCGTTTTCGATGATCATCGCCGCCCGGACTCCGTCGGAAGGAGCGCCGGGCGGAACGATGACGTCGAAGCCCTCAAGCGCCTTGTCGAGATCGTCGACTTCGAACGCCACGTGCGGGGTGGTCCGGACCAGCTCAGGCAAGTCGCAATCCGGATCGAAGCGCATCCACTCAATGCCGAACAGGCTGGAATCGAAGCCGCATACGGTGATCTTCAACTGTTCGAGATAGCGCTCGCCGGGGTGCGATTCCGCAGTCGGGATTCCGAGATGGTGGTACCGCCAGCCGAACCGTGCGGCTGCAGGAGGCGGCTCATTGTCGTTGCGGTGAACTCTTTGTCGAGCGTTCATCATTGATCTTCCCGCCGAAAGTCTCATCAAGAAATTGCAGTACTCGCCGAACCACCGGCTCAAACCAGGGGTGAAAGAGCCAGAACGTGTGCGGCGTATTCGGGATCGAATACACCGACGTTGCGATCCCGCCCTTTGCCAGTATGGCGAGCATCGCGTCCCGCCCGGCATGGAATCGCGCGATAGAGCTGTTCACGAAGAGGACGGGCGGAGAATCATTGCCAGCGTGGCGAAGGGGCGATGCGTCAAGCCAGGCATCAGGGTTTTCCTTGAACGTCGCACCGATCCACCGTGCGCCCGCAGATGAAGGGACGCCGTTCGTGTCTTTGCCGCTTTCCGCCGGGTCAGTGAGATCGGGAACTCCATCGATGCTCACCATCGCCTGAACACGCGAAGAACAGCCGGCAACGCCTTCGTCACCGTCGAAACGGGAATCCCCTCCTGTTGTCCCGAGCAGCAGCGCAAGCGTGCCTCCGGCCGACGGTCCCAACGCGGCAATTCTTCCTGTGTCCACACCAAGCTTTTGCGATTTCTTCCGCAACCATCGCACGCCCGCCTTCAGGTCCTCGAGTGCTGCGGGAAATTTCGCCTCGCCCGAAAGCCGGTACTCGATCGTCGCAGCAACATACCCATGCTCAGCGAGAGCGACCGCCATCGGTTCTTCCATATGCCGGTTCCCCGAGCGCCACCCTCCTCCGTG
>DATJPR010000159.1:0-15842 GCA_035506295.1 Bacteroidota bacterium
ACCCGGCGAACCCATGGGGCAGTAGGCGATCGGCTGAATGCTGTTCTTCAGACAGTACGCAAACAACTCGGGTTGCTGAAAATGCGGATGCAGCTCCATCTCGTTGCAGGCGGGCCGGATCTCCGCATCGCGGAGAAGGAGTTCCAGTTTGGGAATCGTCATGTTTGACGTGCCGATGTTTTTCACCAGGCCCTGCTTGACGAGGTGTTCCATCTGTCGCCACGTCCGCATGTAGCTCTCATGGACATACGGCTTCGCGTTCGGACTCCGCGAGGCTACGTCGCAGTGGGGCGGATGAAAATTGGGAAACGGCCAGTGAACGAGAAAGAGGTCGAGGTACCCGACGCGAAGGTCGTCCATCGACCGCTTGCACGACTCGGCAACGTGGTCGTGCATGTCGTTCCACACTTTTGAGGTAATCCAGAGATCTTCGCGCCTCAGAACACCACTCTTCAAGAAGCCTTCGAGAACCTTCCCGATCTCCTTCTCATTTCCGTACACGGAGGCACAGTCGATGTGACGGTAGCCTCCCTCAATCGCGCTCTTCACCGTGGCCGCCACCGTGATCGCGGGGACCGAGTCGGATCCGAAGGTCCCCAGACCGATGCAGGGAATCCTGCTGCCATTGGCGAGGACCACCGCGGGGACCCGGTCGGGATCGATCTGTTGACCTCTGGAGTTCTTCATGGCGGAGCGATTCAGCGCCGAACAGCGGCTGAACGATGCACGATCTTCCTTGATGACGGGAACGTGAATACCACAATGCACAGATAGAAGAAGAGCCCCACTCCATAGGCGATGGAAAAGCCGAGGAGCATGGATACGACGATAGCGAGTACAGAACCCAGCACCGACATGGTGCCGTTGACGCCGTACAGCCACGGAATGTAGCGCTCATTGCGTCCGACCGATAGCAGCTGGATACACGAGGGGAAAGGAACCCCGAGCACGACAGCGAGCGGGAGAACGACCAGAAAGCCCGCTGCCGCCCTCAACGGCAATTCAAATCCCAAACTCATCGTAAGGAGCACGGGGGACAGCAGAAACAGAAGGATGCCGACAGCCACAATCCCGATGCTGGCCATATGGATCCGCTTTCTGATATCGTCACCAAACGCGTTCCTTCCCAGAAAACTCCCGGCGCCCATTCCTACCAGCAACGAGCACAACAGGACCGAAAGCGAAATTGTCGGCGAACCCAAATAGAGCACGAGTTTCTGGAACAGGGAAACCTCGAGGACCATGAATCCTATCCCCGTGCACGCCAGGACCATCAAGGGGAGAGAGACGTTCTTCAGGGAGTTGTCCCCTTGCTTTCCCTTCATGGATCTGAACGGCAACCAGAGGACGAGAATACTGACACCGAGGGTGCCTACCAGGAGCCAGGCATACTCGCCGGGGATGCCCTTGAATATCTTGTAGAAGTAGGGCCTGTCGTCCGTGCATGGCGATATGTCGTATCTCGAGACATTCATGTATGCCTGAAGCTGATCGGGGGATTTCGACGCTCCAACGAGGAACCGGCTCGTGGGCGAATGATTGGCGTCCGTCAGGCCGAACGGAAGATAGGTGACCGTGGGTATGTTGTGAGGCATCGCGAGACAGGTCGACTTCCACCGTTGCGCCTCTTCGAAGGTGAAAGCTTTCTTCTTGATGACGATCGTCGGGGCGTACTCCGCTTCTACCATCACGAAATGGTTCTTGATCTCATCGGCTGCAACGCCCATGTCCTGAAACACGCTCTCGACGGTGGCGATGAGTCGTATCAGCTCCCACGTGTTGTGGACGGTGAACAGGAGTCTGCCCTCGGGAGTCAATTTCTTCAGGTAATCTCCGATTGCCTCCTTCGTGAGCAGATAGTTTTCGCTTGTGGCAAACGGCTCAATATTCTGCATCTGGGCTGTCGAGGGCAGCGCCATGACGATGAGATCGAAGGTCTCGCGCGTCTGCTTGACAAAGTGTCTCCCTTCCTCCACGATCGTCCGTACGCGGGGGAATTCCGTGTAAAGCCCGCCGTCAAAGTCCTTGTGATCCTTCACGATGTTCACAAAGTCGGGATTCACCTCCACGCCGGTAATCGAGTCAACGTCTCCAAACAAGCCCAGCAACACTTCCTTTCCCCCTCCCGGGCCGATGACAAGCATCGAACGCTTCTCATCCCGGTTCAAACACAAGAACGGTATGGCATTCGTATGTTGGAGCAGCAAGGCCTGAAGAGTCGATTGGGTATGCTGAACGTCCCCGCTGAAGCGGTACACTTGCGTCCCCGCCGCACCATCCACGAAGAGCTGCCGTACCATATCCTGGTCGCTGTAGCGTACCAGGTCCGATCTTCCGTAGATGCTCCAGCGGCTGTCGATGATCGTGGATGTCGTCGCAGCGTTCGGATAGACATAGTAGAAATCCTTCTCCGGGAAGTTTCCAATCGGGACCATTCCCAGGAATTCATTCCGGCCATTCATGATCAGCAGAACGAACGAGACGGCGAGGACCCCATAGGAGGCGGCACGTTTGATCGTGCTCAGCGTGGGATGGAGGGAGAAGGCGGCCACGGTGAACGCCACGAGGGCGAGAAGGAGGATGGTGTTCGGCCCCCCGAAGTAACCGATCAGCCCGAGGGAGGCCATTGCCCCCACTGCAGCGCCGGTCACATCCGCAGCATAAAGCTTGAAACTCAGTGAGGAATAGCTCCGGTACATCTGGGCATAGACGACCCCGCTGGCGACAAACGGAAGAACCACGAAAAGAAGAAACACGAACGGCTGCGTAATTGAAAACTCGATGGTTGCGACGATGAAGAAGCACAGCAACACACCGAGAGCGAGCAGCGCGCGACTGGTCATCCTCGACGGATCATCACCCGGCTTGATTCTGTAGTAGGCGAACGCGCTTCCGCAACCGATGCCGAGGAGGGCGAGCGAAAGAGTGATGAAAGCGTAGTCCTGGAAAAAGATGACCGATGCGATGCGGGTGGAGACTATCTCAAAACACAGCAGTGACGCCGAGAGAAGGAAGAGCGATGTATACACCACGGGCGTGCTGATCTTTCGTGGTTCATTCTTCATCGACCGGGTTCCGCAAGAAAGGAAGTCCTTGAAGATTTGGAGAGCCGGGCAGCAAGGAGATTGCGCCGCCCGGCTTCAACAGAATTCTAGAGGGTCACCACACACCTCTCATCGACATCAATGAATCCTCATCTTAACAGCATCAGCTTCTTCGTCTGGGAAAAACTGCCGGCGTTCATCCGATAGAAATACACTCCGCTGGCAAGATTCTGCGCATTGAGGAGGACGGTATGTTGTCCCGGCGTCTGAATCGAGTTGACGAGCGTCCGGACTTCCCTTCCCAGAACATCGAATACTCGCAACGACACTTTCGATGTGAAAGGAATGCTGTACCTGATCGTCGTGGTCGGATTGAACGGATTGGGATAGTTCTGATCCAGTGCAAAGGATGACGGCTGTCCCGACGCCGCCACCGGAACGCTCATGGGATTGTTCTTGACATACTGCGCGAGCCACACGAAGGCCGGTCTCTCCGTGTAATCTGCACGAATCAGATAGCAGGAGGTCTGCCACATTTGACCTTCGAGATATCCCCACAGGGTAATTCCCTGGATTGCAGGGTACTGCCAGAAGAGGGGGAAGATCTTCTGGTACAGCTGCAGTTGCGTGTTGTCGTTGGGTGTCCCGAAGTTGTTCAGGTTGCCGAGATCCATTTCGGAGATATAGATCGGCAGGTCAGTCGCCGCAAGCCGGTCCAAATTGCCCCTCATCAGACCCGTATCCGCACTTTCGATCTCAAACCGGTGGCATTGTACGCCGATACCATCGATCAGGCCCTGGCCCTTCAAGAGATTGATGATCGTGAGATACGCCGACGTCGCACTGGTGTCGTTGATGATACCGTAATCATTGATCAGGAGCTTGGCCTGAGGGACGTACTTCCTGGCCAGCTTGAACGCATTGACGACCCAATCCCAACCCGTCACCCCCTTCCCGCCGAGAGCATTCTCATAGTTCGCGCGACCTCCACCACCGTCCGGAGGATTGTGACCATTCAGCGGTTCATTGACGACGTCGATCAAATCGATCTGCGGATACCGTTGACCCACCATTCTGATCCAAGTCTCGATGTAGAATGCCTGCGTCGCAGAGTCAAGACCGGAAATCCATGAAGGCTGTTGTTGGCCCCAGATCAAATTGTGGTACTTGAAGATGAGGTGATGAGCGACTGTATACTGGTAGGTCGTATCGAGTTTGCTCCAGCTCCATTGGGTCGTGTCTGCAGTACCGGCGACCGAGCCCCACTTTCCCGCGTTTCCAACTGTCAGTTGCGTCCAGTAGGTCGCGAAGCCGTCGTCCGGGGCATCGTAGGCATTCCCCAGGAATTTCTTCTGCCCCTCGGACAGCGCCGGCCCCTTGTAGACAATTGCCGTATCTGTGACGCCCAGCCCGACCTTGTCAAGGCTCCCGACGCTGTAGTTCAGATTCGATTTGCCAAAAGCCAGCTTGTCAATATCGAGTCCCCGCATCCCGCCGCCAATCTGGAATGTCGTCGACAGGCTGTTGATGCTGACGGGGAATGGACTCCCCTTCGCCCCCTGGTACGCGTTCTTCGTCAAATTGACCCATTTCCAAACGCCAATGCCGAGCGTTCCCGGTCCGGCAACAAATGACGCCTGGTCGGCGAATCCGCCCGTGGCAAGACCGTTGACCGCGATCCAGTCTGCATCCACGGACTCATTCTTCGCACCAAATCCATTTCCATAGAAGAAGCTCCCGAGGGAGGATCCTGAGTCAACCCGGACCCGCGCGAACAGATCATAGGAGCCTGAGTCTGCAAACTGCACCTGGTATGTGATCACGCGACTGGTGTCGCCCGGGCTCCCGGCACCAGAAGAATTCGAGCCCGCAGATACATAGGTGGCTGTGCTGTCATGGAGGACCGGGAACTGGCTCCCGCTGCTGCCGGACTCTGCTTCGAAGACCACCGCGCGATTCTGGGCATTCGGGTCCACGATCTGCAAGTTGTCGATGAAGATGCTGTTCCCGGTGTCGGCGGTTCCAAAGAAATGGATGGGAGCCCGAATCACAGTTTTGCCGTCGGTGACCGTGAACTGCATCGTATATTTCTGCCACCGATTGATGAGGGTCGCGGATCCTATGCGGCCGTATTCACTGTACGCGTAGTTACCGACGGTGAAATTCACCGTCGCCGTCCCGTGCGCGCACCGCGCATAAATGGAATAGTTGTACGTGACGCCGGGAACCACGTGGATGCTGTCGGCGACAGTCTGAACGTCCCATTGATTCGTCCCGAGGCCGTGCACTATCACCTTCATCGCCCGGCTCCCCTCTTCCACCGTGTCGCCTTCGATTGCAAACACCGGAGGGGGAGTAATACCGCTTGCCACGACGACGATCCACCCTTTGGTGCCGGTCGACGTAATATCGCCGATCGCCGAGCTTTCAAAGCCGCCGTTCGTCACTGTTTGTGCGTGCAGTGTCATCATGCCTGACAATGCCAGCATGGCTAGAGTGAATGCGGCATGCATCACGATTTGCAGGCGTCCTCTTCTCATAGCGCTCCTCCTCACAATGCGAATGATTTTACACGAAAAGTTGCTTAACAATGGCCTTCCCCTTTCACGCACCCCTGATTATTTCTCACCTAACAACTCGTTGGCAGCGTTCGCGAGAAAAATATAGTCGGCACAGATATCGATCACGCATTCGTTCTCGCCCCAGAGGAACGGCCAGTCTTCCTTGTTCTCCAGAAAGTCGGGCTTCAACAGGAGGACGCCGGGAACGACTCCGCCCGCAATAAAGGAAAAGTCCGCCCTGTTGCTTCCGTAGGTCCTCTTCTTGGAGTGTGTCCCGACACCTGCAACGAAAGAAATGTTCGAATACGGATGGCAGCCGTAGAGATAGTCCAGAGCCTTGTAGACCGATTCGCGGTGGATAATATTCGGATAGCTCTTGTGCAGGAAATAGTTTGTGATCGACCAATTGACCAGTTCCTCGTCTCCCGCCCACCCCCGAGTCCCGATCGGAACGCCGTAGGGATTCAGTTGGCTGAGCCGCTCGTTTTCGCTCTGATATTTCTCCACATACTTCTCAAGTCTGGTTTTGAACTCTTTGGGCATATACGGCACCGCCCTTGCCGCGGTGGCAATGTTCCAGGCGAGGGCAGAATCCATCTCAGGCCAGATAAGCTCGTTGAATCTCCGGGAGTATTTCTCGTCCTTCGTCGTGATGAAGAGTTGCAGAGCAGCGTCGCATTCGGCATTGCTGAAGAACCATGCGAACATCCTGGCCTGCGGCGGCAACGGTTCATTGCGCTCCCTCTCGTAGGCGCTCACCGCCGTTGAGAGAGCTTCGTCTGCGAGCTCTTTGTTGTACCCCTTCAATGCGCGCGTCGCGGCTGCCAGGGCGCCGATGGCGGAGTAGTTCAAACCCGGAAATTTCGGCGTGAAGACCCATCGATCGTCGAGTGTTCCGCTGGTCATGCCGTCCGTTTCGTACGGTTTGAGCTTCGGATTGTACAACAGATTGTCGGTGATGGTCGAACCATCTCCCAGATGATGGTATTCATACAGATACGGGAAGTTGATCCCCCGCACCGCAAAGCCGACATTCTTGAACTGGGCGACGAGCTGCAGTGTCCCGTGCTCGATCTGTTGCAGGAGATCAGGCGTGCCATCGGGGCGATGAATCTCCACAAACCGGGTCTTCTGATCGATAAACGTCTCGTCGCGCTTGATGCCGAAGTTCTCCCAGGCATCGACGAAGCTCTCGATGACCGTGCAGTGGTGCGCGGTTTCAATGTCAAAATCGCCCGCATCAAACCACCCACCGACATCGAGGCCGGGGATATGCTCCAACGGCTTGTATTTTGTGTGTGTCGTCGAATCCATCCAGTAGCCGTCAAAATGTCTGATGTTCACGGGCGCCTGCAGGGCATCGTCGAGGAACGGAGTTCCGTGCCAGATACGGTAGGCTTCCCTCACGCGCATGTGGTCCATCTGCACCGGGAACCACACGTCGAGCGTCGGGTGCCACACATCAGCATAGACCCCGGTCCCTATGGGGAAAGCTTCCGTTCGCTGATCCCCGTACTTGATGAAGTACAAGCCGCTGTCCCTCACCGACGAAAAATCGAACTTCACATAGTTGTAGCGGAGATAGTTCCCCCAGGGCTTGACGTCGCCCGTGAACGCCTCGGTCAGCTTGCCTTCCGGTGTTACACGATAGGCTGTCGCGGTCTTCAACGGCGCATCATTCTTGTCCAACTCGATAACCGCAACCTTGTTCTGCGATGGATGGTACCCCACCTGGGAGAACCCGATCACCGGTTTCCGGGTCCAGTTCGGGACGGTGTTCGGCTCAAGGTACCACTCCACGACGGTACCGGTGGTGTTTGCCGGGATGAGACTGCGCACGACGAACCATCCATTCTGCGCCAGCACCCGTCCGTCGTAAAGCATCAGGTCGCCGGTCATAGACTGGATCTTGACGTACCGTTCCGGATCCTCCGGCGCAAGGGCCAACGTCCTGCACGTCGCAAGAGGCTCCGGCACCAGGAACTCATTTCTCCCTCTGTCCTCGAATGTCGAGTAGCCGTTGTACTGGGGGATCTTTTGCGACAACGGGCGCACTTCCGCATCGCTTGACGGATAGAGCGGGAAAATACCGGGGCGTCCGTCAGCCAGGTATGTCTTCTCAAAGTATGCCGAGGGAAGAAACTCGAGATTGAAACCCGCATTGCCGACAAGCTTCTCCGGGAGGGGTTTGTCGAGACTGACGCGAATGACGACGCCATTGTCCTTAGCTGTCACCGTCACCTTTGATTCAAAATCGTATTCCTTGTACCGCAGCTTCACTTCGATGGAATTCGTTTTTTTGTCCACGGTGCGTCCGGTGACGACAGGGATCAGATCCCATTGTTCCGGCGTCGGCTGTAGACGCACCGCGCCTCCCGTTGCCGTCCGGACGCCGTGATGAATGAGCTCGATCCCGGCGGTCTTCTCATCGAAAAAGAACCCGTTGTACTGGTTACTGAAGACCAGAACATTCAGTCCTCGCGTCTCAAAGTACCCGAGGTCGTTGACCTGGAGCTTCTGACCGAATGCAGTGTTCGGCGGCACGATCATGATCACGAAGCCCAATAGTGCTGCCATGATCGTCGATAGGCGTTTCAATGTCATTTCTCCGATAATGTGATGGAATCCCGACTGCGCCATGGCCAGAATCGCCATGAATAGAACAGCCCCAGGACAAGGAGCAACACCCCCCACCAAAGATCAGAATGCAATTCGCGCAGCGCGATGTTCTGCGGGGGAGGGTTCACCAGATGATAGACTCCCACCCCCGTGATCAGGACACCATAGGCCAGGAGCAGTGCCCCGATAAAGAACCATATCTCGATGTGACGTGGAGACTGCATGGCACACCTCGCTACCAGAACAGGATATTGACGCCGACCAGCACGCAGAACACGATGGCGGCCCAGAAGTTCGGATGTTTGTACCATGGCGTCGGCCCCTCATCCGGGATCTTCGTCAGGCCATAGACCAGGTCCTTCAGCTCCTCACGTGTCTTGGGTTTTGTGAAGACACTCACCAAGACGGTTATTCCCATGCTCACCAGCAACGACCAGAATGCACTGTACATGTTCACGGCCATATCCTGCGCCAGCGGGGAGAGCGCGATATGCTGAACATGGTCGGGATTGAGATGCGCCGCATCGAATGAGCCGGGGAACACGTGAACATACACGAACTCCCCGACCGATGTCAGAATCCCGGCAAGAAACCCCCAGAAGCCGCCAGCCGCGGTTGCCCGTTTCCACAACATCCCGAGAATGACGACGCCGAACAGCGGGATGATGAAGAACATCACAAGGACCTGGAGATACACCAGGATGTTGCTGAAGAATTTTGCGGCGTATGCCGTCATGATGGCGATGAACACGCCGACAATCGAACTCCAGCGTCCCATGCTCACATAGTGCGCGTCCGTAGCGTTCTTCCGGATCAACGGTCGGTACACGTCGTAGGTCCACACCGTGGAAAACGCGCTGACATTGCCGGCCATGCCCGACATGAACCCCGCGATCATTGCCGTCACTCCCAGGCCCAGAAGCCCCGGGCCGAGGTAGCGAGCCATCATCAATGGCAGCACCTCGTTGAAACTGTGGCCTCCCGTTGCCTGCGCGACGCTTTCCGGTACGAGAGTGATGCCTTCCTTCTGCGTTAATACCGCGAGACCCAGGAGCCCGGGAATCGTGACGATGATGGGAACGAGCATCTTCAGCACTGCCCCGATGACGGTGCCATTTTGCGCCGTGCGAAGGCTCTTGGCGGCCATCACGCGCTGGACCTGGAGAAAGTCGGTGCACCAGTAGCCGAACGAAACCGCTATCCCGAGTCCGAACACCATCCCCGTCCAGTGCATGCCCATGGGGTTGTCGGCTGCAGAACCGAGGTTCGACCACAAGCTGGTGAAATTCTGACCCGGGTGCTGTGCATTGATCGAAGCAAGCATCTTGCTCCACCCTCCAGCTTCAATCATTCCGAGGATGGGGACAAGGAGCGTGCCGAGCCAGATCAGGAAATACTGAAGGACCTCGTTGAAGACCGCTGAAAGAAGCCCACCAAGGGCGACGTACACGGCGACCGTCAACGAGGATACCCAGATGCAAAGATCGAAATTCCAGCCGAGAAGAAGCTGCATCACTTTGGCCATCGCGAACATGTTCACTCCGCATACCAGGACGGTCATGAACGAAAACGAGATCCCTGCCAGGGAACGGCTTGCTTCTCCATAACGAAGTTTCAGGTAGCCGGGGACCGAATGCGTTCTGCTGATATAGTAGAACGGCATCATCACCACGGCGAGAAAGAGAATGGCCGGGATCGCTCCGATGAGATAGGCGTGAGCACCCAGCATTCCGTACTGGTATGCCATCGCAGACCAGCCCATGGTCTCGAGTGAACTGAGGTTGGCTGAAATGAAACTCAGCCCGGCGATCCACGCGGTGATTTTTCGCCCCGCCATGAAGAACTCTTCCCCGGTCTTCGTGTACTTCCTCAGGTAGAAACCAATACCCAGGACGGTGAGGAAATACAGAACAATGATTACGAGATCGAGCGAAGTGATCGACAATACCTGAGAGGCACGGCCGTCGGTCGGACTCCCGAAAGAGGGCGCCGTCCCCGCAAATGGAATCAGCGCTACAAGAACCATACGTCTCAAGCAGGTCTTCATCATGTCCCCAGGGGCCGTAGGTTGGACGTGGACTGGCTTCTAACGTGTGGATAGACACTCTTAGCACGACGGGGTTGCGGGCCGACAGAACGCCGCCACCCGATGAAAGAACGGAGGTACCGCTGTCGGGGATCCTGTCTGAGTGTGGGATCGAATTCTGCGGGGACCTTCGAAATCACGAGGACGTACCCTCAACACTTTTCGTGAGCGTAGAAAGCGGATGTGAACGGGTGCCGGATGCCTTAATCCTTCTTTGCAGGAGGAAGATCCCGCCTCAGGACGTCCTCATAGATCTTGTAGCCGTAGGCAGATTTCAGTCTCTCTGCGGTTTCGATCTCGATTCTCTTCTTTTCATACTCCCGATAGTCCGTCGCGATCGTTTTCCTTGCATCGTCGAGGGTCAATTGCCTTTCCGGTCTTTTCTCGGCGCACTTGATGATCGCATACTGGTGGCCCTGTGCGGGATCTTCATACTCGAAAGGCCCGGCTACCTGGTTGAGGGTCAACGTGAAGGCGGCCTTGCCCAGGTAGGGTGGTTCCAGACTCATGTATGACCGGATTGTGTCGTCGTAGCGATCCTTGACGAATCCTTTCACGTAGTAGCTTCCCGTGAGCTTCTCCAACGGGGTCCCCTTTGTCACGTGCATCTCCCACAGACTGTCGATCGCCCTCTTGTCCGAAGAAATGACCGCGTAGATATTGACCTTGGCGAGCTGATAGTAGAGCGTGTCCTTGTTCGCAGCATAGAATTCGCGAATCCGTTCTTCCGTCAGGGGCGGCACCTTTCCGTCAATCTCCTTCTGGTTGTACAAACTCACGAGGCGATCCTTCAAATCAGGATCTGTCGTATTGGGATTGAATACTTTCTTGTCGAGCCCGAGCGCCACTGCCTTCTTGATCATCTTGTCCGTGCGCAGGGCTTCGAGGATGAAGATCTTGAGATCGGCGATTTTCATCTTCGCCCGCTCCGGGACCATCAACACGTCATTCAACCATCGGAGATACTCCTTGAGGTCGACGTTCCCGCCCCGATACTTCAGGAGAACGGCGTTCCGGCCATCCGCAATCGCCTTGCCCAGGGTGTCCGCGTAGAAATAGGGGTAGAAGCCCGGAATGTCCGACCAGCGCCAAAGCGCTTCCAGTCCTTTTTCGTTCCATTGCAGACCGTTTTCGCTGACAAGCGCCTTTTTCGCGCGGCTGAACTCGTCAAAGCTTGGGTTCACAAACTGTTGTCGGAGAGTGTTGTAGATGTCATCTTTCACTTTGTCAAACGGCTCAACCGCGACCTTGGTGACTCTCACGATCTTGAAGATCTCCAGCTGTGCGGGATACCTCACGATCCCGACATTCCCCGCACGAAGCTGGAACTTGAGGCTGTCGGCCGCGTTGCTCAAACTGACTTTCCAAGACACAATTTCAGTATCCATCACCGCATTCGAAATGTCGAGCATCTGGCCGCACGCCCGCACGAGATCGTCGAACCCTTTGCCGCCGGCCCGCTGCGCATCCAGTTTCCTCGCGATCGCGTCGAGAGAAAGCTGCTTCCCGCCCCGGGGGGACGCGAGGGTATCCACGATGAATCTTCGGACCACCGTCTCGTGTTTCATCTGCTCGTATGCATCATGGATCGACCTGTCATTCACGTACTTCCGGAGGAATTCCCTTTCGAAATATCGGATGACCACTTCTTCGTTGACCATCCGCCTGTTGCGCTGCAGTAACTCGCTGTCGTTCTGCAAACCGAGCTCAAAAAAGTCTATGCGCTTCAGTTGATTGACCACCATGTCCTGGAGTGCTCGTTCGTAGGCGTATTCGAGCGGCTTGGACTTGTACATGCGATCATAGAAGCGATCATGCACATACGCTTGAAGGGCCTGGAAGGTAATGGCATGGCTGCCCGCGACCGTCGCGACGGTGTCCGATCCTCCCGAAAAGGCCTGCCCGAAACCCGCGAAGACGAAGATGAGCGCTAGGATGTACAACCGGTATTCCCGCATGATCATACTCTGCAACATTAGTTCAAGGATATCGCAACGTTCCCAGGATCAGTCGTCAGTCTCAAAGCAGAACGAACCAACGAACACCGCGAGGTGGAATGGCTTGAAAACGAGAACCTGATAATCTCTTACCAGGTTCTCGCGGGTACTTTGCAGCTGGTATGTACTCAAGGTACTACATTTCATTTCCCGATGCCACCGGCGGAAGCCGAGTGTCGTCGGAAGCGATGATCGTGCCTGTACAGGCGGGCCGCACTTCGGGAAGAGTCCTCTTCATGATGACCTTGCGAAGGAGGCCATGCGTTGGTCTTACCCTTCGCAAGGTTCATCAGTGCAACTGAGGAGCACGTCCCGTCTGCAGAGCCTGCAGAGGCAACGCTCATGCCGCCAGGTTACTTCATGAGGACCATCTTCTTGGAGATCGACTGGTCTTCGAACCTGAGCGTATAGAAGTAGACACCGCTCGCCAGCCTGGCGCCGTCAAACTTGACGTCAAAGCTCTGAGCAGTCTTGTATCCGTTCATCAACGTCGCAACCTCTTCGCCAAGCGTGTTGTAGACCTTCAGGCTGACATTTCCCGCCTTCGGGATCGTGAAGCTGATCACGGTGCTGGGGTTGAAGGGGTTGGGATAATTCTGTTTCAGCTCGAACGTGCCGGGCACGCCGGTCTGGTGCTGAGAAACCGCCTGCGGAGTGCTCATCGCCTGATCGATTGCCGCATGTTCTGCAGCCCTCTGAGCAAGCCATGTCGCCTTCTGCGTCGGGAACCAGTTCAGGTCGCCAAGCGGGAACCCGCCGATGCCGGCAGTCTTCAGGTCAGCATCCGTGTAGGACAGATCCACGGGAATCGGCCAATCGGAATACACATAGTAGTCGGGCCCGATGTTGACCAGGCGCCAGTCTGGCAGTACGGCAGCACTTCCACCCGCTCCCGTATCGACTGTTGCAAGAGCGAAAGCTTTCAGATCGTGGAGCGCACCGCCTGCTGTGGTCTGGAACAGATTTTCCGGCTTGGTAAACGTCGGCATCTTGTTCAACCAGGTGTCCGTGGACATGTAATGGTAGGGCTGCCCGCTGAACCGGCCGAGATGCTTGAACATGCTGTCGGTTCTGACATTGGCAGTGATCATCTGCGACTGCCAGGTGGTCACGCCGTTGAGGTGCGCGGCATCCAACGTAGCGGTCATGTCATTCAGATAAGGATCCCAATAGGCGAGGTTGTGGCGAACGTAGAATTTCCTCGGTGTATTGTTCGCAACGTCCACGCTGTCGGGATAGCAGTTGGTCAGCCCCATCGGCAGCCAATCGAGATCCTGTTCGCCGGAGTCGATGGACTGCATTCTGGGATACTCCTGGATATTGCAGTTGATGAAGATGTTGTTCGTGAGGCTGTAATTGCTCTGGTTGCCAAGATCCATGAAGATGTAGCCTGCGCAATTGACAAACGTGTTGTGATTAACGATGATTCTGTTGAAGGGATAGGTCCGGAACTTGTACATACTGCCCTGGGCCATAATGTGGGTGCAGTTCTCAACCACGAGAGAATCCGCGGGATTGAAGCTATCGAGCACCCCGCCATTACGTCGGCAGGGTTGACCGTTCATGTTGACAAAATAGCAGTTCGTCAGGAACAGGTCGATGTTCTGGTTGAAGAACGCAACAAAGATCCAGCGCGTCCGTTCCATGATACAGTTGTCGTAGGTGAGCCGGAGGTTCGAAGCGCCTGTTCCGGTATATGCCCAAGCCAGAGTACCATCATTTGCTGCAGGAACCAGATCGCAGTTCTTAATGGTCAGATTGCCATTCGTATTAACGCCGCCTGCATTCGACGACGATCCTACGTTACCGCAGATCAGCGGAGGATACGAAAGGTCATCCTTGTTCTGGGTAAGGGGTCTGCTGTCCGATCCCACGATCACCGTAGTGCGATTTGCATAGCACTGGGGGTTATTCGCAAGCGGGTAGAATCCGCCTGCCTGGAGCTCGTAGACACGTCCGGCAGGAACACTGACCGTGTCGGCAAGCAACGCTATGTACAGGGTATTCGGCTTGCTGCTATAGTCATCATACGTTTTGATGACCAGAGTGTCGCCTTTAACCTGCTTCACGACATCGTTAAGCGTCTGAGAAAACCCTGCACACAGCGGCACCAGCACCAGCGCAGCCACTGTGAAAACCAGCAGTAGCTTCTTCATAGAAGCCTCCGTGGATATGAAGTTGGTGGATAGTGAATTGAAAACAGCAGAACATACATCGCGAGAGATTGTGTCCTCCTTTGTTGTTGAGAAAAGTGAATTGCTAGTAACTGTACCTCAGACTGAGTTGAAGCGTCCTGGGCGAATAGTCAACGGACTCCTCATTGTGGAGGATGGGCCCGTCGATGACTCTCCTGAAATCTTGATAGGTATAGACCGCATTATTAAAGATGTTCGTGCCTAAGAGGGCAATCGTCAGCCCTTCGACCGGCAGTTTCTGCTGAAGCGTGAAATCCCACCGATAGATGTTCCCGGTATATTGATCCTCTTCGGGCCGCGACCCAACGCTCGTGATAACGTTGCCTTGCAGATTAAACGAGATCCTCCCTGAGAATCCCTTGTAGTCGACACCGAATGCGACATTAAGCACGTCATTGGGCTGGAAGACAAGGCGCGTGTTGTAGATCGTGTCAATAGTGTAGTAGTTGTATAGTGTGTGACCTTTTGCATCCTTGTAGGGGATGGCCCGGTTGATCTCCTGCTGATAATCCATGTCGGACCAGGTCTTTGTATAATTCACATTCAACACCAGCGAATTCAGCGGCTGCGGGAGGTACCAGAAGTTCGTCTGCCACTCAAGTTCGAATCCTCGCACGTGGGCGGGATACGGGTTGTTGATATACGAGCCTATCGACGATGAAGCGTCGGGCATCTGCTTGCCCACGTACCCCATGGTGGCAAATTGCAGGGAATCCGGGAACGATACATTATAGCGATCCAGGTTCCGGAAATAGATGTTTGTATAGTAGAAGAAGTTCTGAATGCGTTTGTAGAACGGTGCCACGGTAAACAGGCCAATTTCGTTGGAGTAGAACGACAGGGCCGCATCCAGGTTCGTCGACATCGCAGGTTTCAGTTTGGGATTCCCCGCGTATGCATATCCGCCCGGTTCGAGGTAGACGTTGGGCATGATTGCATTATAGTCGGGGCGGGAGATGCCTTCTGTGAATGCAAACCGCAGGTCTGACCAATCATTGAACTTGAAACGAAATTGTGCGTTCGGGAAAATGTTATGGTCCGTGCGATCGATTCTATTGTTGATGCCGGCCTTTGCCATCAGAGAATCCGGCATGATAAACGCATCCCCGTACACACTGTGCGTAACATAATCGAAGTTGGCCTTGTACTGCATATTGTACTGCTCGAAGCGCGCGCCGGCGAGGATGGTCAACCGCGGCCCGATATCGAATGTTCCCATCAAATAGCCCGCACTGAACATCTCGTTGCCGTTGAAATTGTTTTGATAAATTCCCGGCCAGTAGAGCCTCGGGTTCCAGTCCATTTGGGAAAGAGTCATGAACTGATCATACTTGCCCTTG
>DATJPR010000160.1:0-22202 GCA_035506295.1 Bacteroidota bacterium
CGGCTGAAGGACGTCGACACACCCCCGATAATCACTCTTGATATACCTGGCACGTCCGAGGCTGTACAGAAGGATCGCATTGCCGGGAGAGTACTCGAGTGCTGAGTTGAGAAGGCCAATTTGTCTATCGATATCCTGATCGATGCACGCGTTCGCCCAGTCGATCGTGACTCTCTCAAACGGGCTCGCGGAATCCCGGAGGGCCGTGAGCACGCGGAGGTGGGATCTGGCCTCGGCGAATTCCCCCCTTGCGGCAAGGCGGGTGATCAGCCATACCCGCGGCGTAATGAACGTCGAGTCGAGCGCAATCGCGAGCCTGAACGCTTCTTCCGATCCGCTCTTTCCCCCGCGCAACGCGAGCCGACAGCCGCGTGCAAACGCCTTTAACGCGAGGACACTTCGAAAACGATTGGGCCACCACGGACGGAGATGCTCAGCCAGCTGTGGCGCGTTCGAATTCGCCTGGATGATCTCAAGCCCCGCCAGCGAGAGCGAATCGACCGCTCGAGGAATCTCGGACTCCGAGGTGATGCCGGAAAGGATGGAGGCGAGCACTTCCTGATTGCTCGCCCGGCAAACATTCAGTTGAAGGACATACCGGCGGTCCTCACGAAGGATGCTTCCTTCAAACGTGAACTCGACGGTGGGTAGATGCTGCGCCGCCCCTCCGAAGGCGGCGGCTGCAGCCATGTTCGAAGGTGGAGAACGGAGGGAGTTGAATCCCACGGGGTCGTAGACCCGCAGCCCCTCGACCCCGGTCAGACATGACACCATCACCGACTGCACAACTTCCGGCCATCCGGCGGCCGTGGTGTCGTGTGTAAAATCTTTGAACTGCAGAATCGCCAACGTTTCCGGTCCGGCATGCGATTCCACCGCTTTCGGGAACTTCACAATGAGAAGATACAATGCTCCCGCGACGAGGAGGACAAGCAACATCACGGGGGCTGTCCGGCGGAGAAATCGCGTCTTTGCTGTCTCCGCCGTTGGTGCTAGCTGTGTGAGCACGGCGCTCATCGATGGAGGCCGACCGGCCGGCGTCTTTGAAAGGCATCGTGAACAAAGCGTGCTCAGAGGTTCCGGGATGCCGGGGTCGAGTGAAGCAACCGGGGGAAGTTCGTCGTTCAAAATCGCATACATGATTGCCGCCGCAAGCTCGCCCTGAAACGGAAGTCGCCGGGTCAGCATCTCGTACAGCACAACGCCGAACGACCAGATGTCCGTGGAAGCATCGATGGCCCCGTTGGCGATTTGCTCGGGCGACATCGACGCGACGGTTCCGAGCGGCGCGCCAATGCCCTGCGTCATCGACTGACCCGCAAGTTTGGCAAGACCGAAATCGAGGATCTTCACCACACCTTCGGTGGTGAGAAAGACATTCTCCGATTTGATGTCGCGGTGGACGATCCCGTTCTCGTGCGCTTTGGCCAGTCCCCGGGCGAGTTGCGTCGCGACACGGATGACTTCCTCGGTCGGCATAGCCGAGCGCTCGATGCGTTTTTTGAGGGTCTCGCCCTGGTAATAATCCATGACGATGAACAGTCTGCCGTCGGGCGACTGGTCGATATCATGGATCGTGCAGATATTTTCGTGCTGGAGAGCCGACGCGGCCTTGGCTTCGTGGATGAAGCGAAGCCGGGAGTCGGGATCGGCAGTGAGAAACGGTGAGAGAAACTTGAGGGCGACAATCCGCTCGAGGCGAAGATCAACGGCCTTGTACACCACGCCCATACCACCGGAACCCAGCTGCTCGAGAATCCTATAGTGGGAGACTTCCGTTCCGAGCATGCAGCCCTCGGGGATGGAGAGAGCGGCGGAAACGAGAAAGGGTGGATCTAACTCACACTAACTTAAGTCCGGAATCGGGGATAGTCAAGCAGAAGACAAAGCCGGTGCAGGAGGTGGGATTCCTTCGGATTTTCCTGCTAAGTAGGGCACCATCGAGGGTACAACGTAGGGCGACCGGACCGGTCGCCCTACGACTCTTGAGAGGACGTGACTAGCTGGTGGGCGCCTCTTCTTTCTTCTTCGCGCCGTTGCCGTTCCATACAAACAGCCCTCTTTTTTCATATGTCGTGTGCAACAGCTCGTGCGACATATGGCCAAGAGGCTCTTTGAGGAAGTCGGTGTAGAGCCGTGTGACCTCCGGATTCTCGTGCGATTTCCTCAAGGGTTTGTTGCGGTCTTCCTCATACAACGCCGCCGCGCGCTTCTTCCGTATTTCTGTCGTCGTCGGGATGGGCTGACCGCCTCCGCCGAGGCACCCGCCGGGACAGGTCATGACTTCGATGAACGCGTACGGCGACTTTCCCTCTTCGATTTGACGGAACAGCTGCCGTGCATTCTTGAGCGTGTGGGCCACCGCCACCTTCACGACGGCGCCGTTCATCTCCACCTCCGCCTCCTTGATCCCTTCCATGCCGCGCACCGCGGTGAAGTTGATGTCGGGAAGCGGAGTCTTCGTGACAACCTCATACGCCGTGCGAAGCGCTGCTTCCATCACGCCTCCCGTCGCTCCGAAGATTACGCCCGCGCCGGTCGACTCCCCGAGCGGATGGTCAAACTCCTCCGACGGAAGCGACGCGAATTGCACGCCGCTCTCTTTGAACATCCGCGCGAGTTCCCGCGTGGTCAGGACGTAGTCGACATCGTAGAACATGTCGTCCTCCGACCAGGAGCGTTTCTCTTTCCAGTAGTCGAACGCGCCGCGCATCTCCGGTCGCTTCGCCTCGAACTTCTTCGCCGTGCACGGCATGATCGACACGACGACCATCTTCCTCGGATCGATCCCCATCTTGGCGGCGTAGTACGTCTTTGCGACGGCCCCGAACATCTGCTGGGGCGATTTGCACGTCGAGAGATGGCGGAGCGAATTCGGGAAAAAGTGCTCGGCAAACTTGATCCAGCCGGGCGAGCACGAGGTGATCATCGGCAGCGGACCGTCGCCGTTCAGCCGCCGAATAAGCTCATGCCCTTCTTCGATGATCGTCAGATCAGCGGTGAATTGCGTGTCGAAGACCTTGTCGAAGCCGAGCCGTCGCAACCCTGTGACCATCTGTCCGGTGACGAGCGCACCGTGCTCCATGCCCATCGCTTCCCCGATCCCGACGCGAATCGCGGGCGCGGTCTGCACGATGACCACTTTTTCCGGATCCTCGATCTCTTCATAGACTTCATCCGTCTGGTCGCGCTCGACGATCGCGCCCGTGGGACAGACGAGAGCGCACTGGCCGCAGTTGGTGCACGCGACGTTGCCCAACCCCTTGTCCATGTATGTGGTGATCTTGCTCTTGATCCCGCGGCCGTAGAAGTCGAGGGCATGGACCTCCTGGACGTGCGCACACACGGCGAAGCATCGCGCGCAGAGGATGCACTTGTTCGGATCGCGGATGATCGCCGGCGACGTCGTGTCGAGTGAGAAATCCTTGCGCGTCCTGCCGAACCGGTCGTCCTTCACCCCCAGCACGGCCGCCAGCGTCTGCAGTTCGCAGTTCCCGTTGCGCAGGCACGAGAGGCAGTCCTTCGGGTGATTGGCGAGGAGCAATTCGACATTGGTCTTCCGCGCGTCGCGGATGCGGGGCGAGTTCGTGGCGATCTCGATCCCCTCGTAGACGCACGCTGAACAAGAGCGCACGAGCGAGCGCGCTCCCTTGACTTCGACAAGGCATACCCCGCACGACGCGTTGCGTGAGACGTCCTCGAGGTAGCACAATGTTGGAATGGAGAAGCCGACCTGTCTGCAGGCATCAAGGATCGTCATGCCCTGAGGAACACGATACTGGCTTCCGTTGATCGTGATGGTGACCATCGTGGTTTCCATGGTAGGGTTCCCTGTCCTGTTATTCCACACACTTGATATCGCACCGCAGACAGCGGGCGGCTTCCTGAAGGGCCTCTTCGCCGGTGTACCCGGTGAGGACCTCCTGGAAGTTGGCGATCCGCTCTTTCACCGGAATCTTCTTCGGCTCGATCTTCTTGATTTCTTCCGGCTCTTGCGGCACTTCGTCCTTGTACACGAACTCCCGGAACAGGCGGTGGAACCGCTTTTCCTTCATCAGATCGAAATCGATGGCCTCCGCTGCATGGCGCGCGATGCCCATCGCTTCCGAGACGGTGGCGGGACCCGAGACGGCATCGCCCCCGGCGTAGACCTTCGCGACATTGGTCTGGTATGATGGAGCGTGTGCCCTGATCGAGCCGTTCTTCCGCAGCTCGACGCCGGCTTCTTTTGCCGCCGCAAAGTCGACCTTTTCGCCGATTGCGAGAATGATCGTGTCGCAATCGATGATCGCCGTCTCCCCGGTTGCGATCGGGCGCTTCCGGCCTCCCGTGTCGTAGCCCTCGTATTTCATCTTGTGGATTTCCAGCCCCGAGACTTTGCCGCGGGAGTCGCCGAGGATCTTGCTGGGCGCCGCCATGAACATGAACTTGATACTCTCGTCCATCGCGTCGCCGATCTCATGCGAATTCGCCGGCATCTCGTCCTTGCCGCGCCGGTAGACGATCATGACCTCGGAGCCGAGTCTGAGGCATGAGCGTGCCGCATCGATCGCGACGTTCCCCGCGCCCACGATGACGACCTTCTTGCCCACCTTCGGCTTTCGACCGAAGCCGAGGTCTTCAAGGAATTTATACCCCTCGTGCACGCCGGTCAGGTCCTTCCCTGCGATCTCCAGCTCGATGTCCTTCTGCGCGCCGACCGCGATGAACACGACGTCGTTCTGTTTCTGGAGCGCCTTGAAGGAGATGTCTTTCCCGATCACCGTATTCAGCACGAACTTGACGCCGAGCTTCCGGAACAGCTCCAGCTCCTTGTTCAGTTCGTCCTTCGGCAGCCGATATGCCGGGATGCCGTACTGCAGGATGCCGCCGGCCTTTTTGTGACTGTCGTACACCGTGACGCTGTGTCCCAGACGGATAAGGTAGAATGCGGCGGTGAGCCCGGCCGGTCCCGCGCCGACGATTGCGATCTTCTTGCCTGTCGGTGAGAGCTTCTCCTTGATCAATCGGGCGTAGACCTCCTTCTCTTTCCCCATCTTGTACATCGTGTCGGCGAGGTAGCGGTGGATTTCTCCCTGAGAAACCGGATCGTCCACCATCTCCCTGCGGCAGCGCATCTGGCAGTGGAAGTAGCAGATCCTGCCGACGGTGCCCGGCAGGGGATTGTCGCGGAGCGTAAGCTCGAATGCCTCCTCGATCTTCCCTTCCTTGAGCAGCTGCAGGTAGCCGGGGATGTTCATGTGCAGCGGACAGCTGTTTTCGCACAATGCCATGAACAGGTTGTCGCACACGCCCGCTTTGCACCGCTTCTGTTTGATGTGGCGCTCATATTCCTCGCGGAAATAGCGGAGGGTCGTCAGCACGGGATTGATGCTCGACTGACCGAGACCGCAGAGCGATGCGTCGCGAATGACGTACGCGAGGCGTTCCAGGGTATCGAGATCGTCCATCGTCGCTTCGCCGCGGGTGATCTTGTTGAGGAGCAGCAACGCTTGCGAGAGTCCTTCGCGGCACGGCGTGCACTTCCCGCACGATTCCGCGGAGGTGATGCCGACGAAATAGCGGGCGACATCGACCATGCAATTGTCCTGGTCCATGACCACCATGCCGCCCGAGCCCATGATGGTCCCGAGCTTGGTGAGCGATTCATAGTCGACCGGCGTGTTGAAATGTTCGGTCGGGATGCATCCACCCGAAGGCCCGCCCGTCTGGACGGCGCGGATCTTCTTCCTTGTCCCGGTCCCTTCGCCCATCTGATAGATGATCGTTTCGAGCGGCGTTCCGAGCGGGAGCTCGACCAGGCCGGTGTTCTTCACTTTGCCGACGAGCGAGAAGACTTTCGTCCCCGTGCTGTTCTGTGTGCCGAAGTAGGCGAACTCGCTTCCGCCGTTGCTGACGATCACCGGGATGTTAAACCACGTTTCGACGTTGTTGATGTTCGTCGGCTTGCCCCACAGCCCTTTTTGGGCCGGGTAGGGTGGACGCGGGATCGGCCGGCCCGCGCGGCCTTCGATCGATGCGATGAGCGCGGTCTCCTCTCCGCAGACGAATGCGCCGGCTCCCTCCACGTACGACAGCGTGAAACGGAACGGCGTGCCGAAGATGCCCTCTCCGAGCAGTCCGTACTCCCTGGCTGCGGCGATCGCCTTTTTCAGCCGCTCCACCGCGAGCGGATATTCCGCGCGAATGTAGAGGATCCCCTCGTCCGATCCCATCACATAGGCGCCGAGCATCATCCCTTCGATCAGCGCATGGGGATCGCTCTCGATCTCGTTGCGGTTCATGTACGCGCCGGGATCGCCTTCATCCGCGTTGCAGATCACATACTTTTTGTCGGTCTCCGCCTTCTTCATCATCTCCCACTTGATAGCGGTCGGAAACCCCGCGCCGCCCCTTCCACGGAGCTTCGCCTTCTTGACCTCGCCCAGGACGCTGTCCGGCGTCATTGAGGTGAGGGCCTTGAGGAGGGCGCTGTAACCGCCGACGGCAATGTACTCTTCGATGTCTTCGGGATTGATGAGACCGGCATCGCGGAGCACGATCTTTTTCTGCCCTTTGAAGAACGGGATCTCATTCCATGCCGGGATCCCCGGCAACCCCTTGCCAAAATCGACGTGCGATGTGAAGAAGTCCCACGATTCGATCTTGCAAAGGGCCTTCTTGCCCGGCATGACCCCTTTGGCGAGGCTGGCGACGATTGCCGGAACGTCTTTTGGCGTGACGCGTCGCAACAGCACGAGGGGCTGGCCGGGAATGTAGCAGTTGACGACCGTCTCTTCTGCGCAGAAGCCGAAGCATCCCGTGCTCGACAGCGCGATACGGGCCTTCTTCGTCAGAATTGCCTGGCGGAATGCCTCGTAGACTTCGGCGGCGCCGTTGCCGATGCCGCAGGTACCCATGCCGACGGAAATTTTCGGGGTATCCGGAAGGAGTTTCTTCAGCCCTCTGTGACGGATCGCTTCGAGGGCGGAGGCGTCGATGATCTTCATGCTCGTTTTCTCCTCTTCGTGATCGCGCTCAATTTCCGCTGCAGACGGGCGGTGGTCATATTGCTGTAGATGACACCGTCGATCGCCACGACCGGCGCAAGCGCGCACTGTCCGAAGCATGCCACCGTGGTCACGGTAAACTCATTGTCGGGGGTGGTGTAGGTCCCCTCGCCGTCCGCGGTCTCTTTGCCGCGTCCCAGCATCAGGCCGATATCCTCGAGAAGGGAGCGCGAACCCTTGGTATGACAGGCGGTGCCGCGGCAAACGGTGATCGTGTGTTCACCCTGCGGCTTGAGGTTGAAGAAGGAATAGAAGGTCGCGACACTGTAGACGCGGGCGAGAGGAACGCCGGTCCTGAGCGCGACCTGATTGAGGGACTCTTCCGGGAGGTATTTCTTGTCGTTGAGCAGCTGGACTTCTTCCAGAATGCTCAGGAGCTCACCATGCTGCCCCCGGTGCTTGTCGATAACTGCATCGATCGCTTTGACGTCTCGTGCGACGGTCTGGGTCTGTTCCATGCATACTCCTGTCGGGATATGGGTATACTTCCTGAAGCTTCGTCATAGGAGCGCTCACGTTGGGGATACACGATCTCCTGCGGTGCGTGTAGCACATCAGTACATCGATCGTGGGAACGACGGCCGCGCGTGGCGTGATCATGAAATCGCACGCTGGACGCGCGAAACGCGAAGGAAGGAAAGCGGATCGTCCGTGGCTGTGGCGCAGCACAACCCAGCTGCGTCATTCAGCGGGTTGATTGGCTAACGAAGGATGGAACAGCCCTATGCTTCGAGTATGAATGATACCGTCCCTTGCAGAACGGATTCATTGCACAACGCGACGGAACGACCCTCACCAGAAGCTGAACGAACATGCCGCAGGTGAGGGTAGGTGACCTGATCAAGCATCATATCGCTTTCACTTCGGGAACTTCACACTGCACTACTAATATAGTAAACGTCGAACCGAAATGCAGTAGTGTACGTCACGGTTTTTGATCATAGATGAGATGCTGGGTCATCTATGATCGGCCTCCGGGGTTGGATTTCAGACACTTCTTTCCGACATTGAGATGAGACGTATCGTGTGGCGAGTGCAAGTGTGCCGGCTCCGCCGTTCCTCGCCCCTTCGTGCCCGCTCTCGTCATCCCCCGAAAGAATTGTGAGAAGCAAGATCGTGGTCAATCCGCTCCGGCATTGGCTGGTCCAGACTCTGTGCGCAGGCTGCGTTTCGGTCTCCCTCTCGCTTGCAGGAGATGAAAACCATACGTTGGTGACGAGTGTCCGATCACTCGCCGACGGCGAAGCGATCGCCGGAGCGATCGTGTTCGTCCATGAGACCGGTGACCGCATGGTGTCCGACTCCGCAGGAATGTGCGTGCTGGGCCGTCTCAGAGAAGGCGCCTACACCCTGATGGTTCATCACATCGGATTTCGCGATGTGGAGATCAGGATCGTCATCGGTCCCGAAACGCCGGATTCTGTTTCGATCCGAATGCAGGCGTCGCCGTTTCGCACCGGCGAAGTCCTTGCACGCAGTACACTGACCGATGCTTCGATATCCTCGACGCCATTTCCCATGGAGATCCAACAGGCCGACAGGCTTTCCTCTCTGCGGCCCGTCTCCGTTCCCGATGTCGCGTCGACTGCACCCGGCGTAGCGCTTGCCCGCGATGGATCGTGGGAAACGTCGATTGTCATCCGCGGTCTCGACCAGGCGCATGTCGTCAGCACCATCGACGGCGTGCGGATCGAATCAGCGACCGACCTGGCCGGCGTCCTCTCCCTGATGAACCTGAACGACATCGACCGGATCGAAACGATCAAGACCAGCGGCTCCGTCATGTATGGCACCGGGGCGATCGGCGGCGTCTTGGCGGTGACGACGAAGAAGCCGGCGTTCAGCGACCAGGCGCGGTTCCACGGCGAAGAAGTGACCGGCGCTTCGAGCGTTGACAACGGTGTCTCCCAGTACGTCGCGATCGACGGCGAATCGCAGAGCGTTGCCGCAAGAGTGAGTGGCGGCTTCAGGCGGGCAGGGAACACCCGTACCCCGTCAGGAATTCTGCAGAACTCCCAATATCACGACTTCGATCTCTCCGGAACTCTACTTGTCAGATCAGTCGGGACCCAGATGTTGGAGCTCTCGTATCAGCGCGCTCAGGCCGAGGACACGGGGATTCCCGGCGGTTCTCCATTTTCCGGGAATGCCGTCGCGACCTACACCCTTGCCCGGCGCGAGCTCTTCAAGGCGGAATACCGGATCCCGAACCCCGTTCCCAACGTCGGCATGGTTTCGCTGACGGCCTCGCACCAGGAAATCGATCGCAATGTCAGCGTGGTCCAAAGCCCGACGCTCACTCTGACGCCCCATGCCATCCATGCCACGAACAGCGTCGGCACGTACGCGGTGCTTTCCCCCTGGGAAGACGATATCCTTTCGGTCGGAATCGATGTGTGGCAGCGGTCGCTCGAGAGCCGGAGGGAGAAGCACAACCTTGCGGCGATGACGATCACCGGCGAGCGTCCCGTGCCCGCGAGCAAGTTCCTGAGCGCCGGCGCGTATGCCCAAAACGAATGGCGCATCGGTCAGACGCCCGCAGCGCTTGTCGTCGGCGCGCGGTATGACGCCATCCAGGTGTCGAACGATGCATCGTGGAACCCGGAGTATGTCGTCAGGATCAACGGCGGACAGCCGGTGCCGACGCCGCAGCAACTCCTGTGGCCCGCGTCATACGAGAAGAATGCTTCGTGGAGTGTGAATGGCGGCTTCAAGACGGAGGTCACATCGCTGATCGATGCCTCATTCCTGATCGGCACTGCGTACCGTTCGCCTTCTCTCGAAGAACGATTCCAATATCTCGACCTGGGAAGCGTCGTCCAGGTCGGTAATCCAGCCCTGCAGCCCGAGCGGAGCGTCTCGCTGAACCTTGGCGCTCAGTTGCATGATGCAGCCTTCACCACGCGCCTGGATCTCTTTTTCAATACCCTCCATGATCTTGTTTCATCGCTGCCCGGGACCTTTGAAGGACGTCCTGCACTTGTCAATGCAAACATCGGATCAGCCCGGTTGTTCGGTGGGGAGGCGTCTGCGGAAGTGACACTCTCCGGGCAGAGCGGAGTGAGGGCGTCGGTCGCCTATGTGCGTGGACAGGACACGAGGAGCCGGACAAACCTCACCCGGATCCCGCCGCTCCTTGCCCGCGTCGAATATCGGCAGGGATTCCATGCACTTGGAACTGTGGTTGCATCTCTTGCCGGTGCGGCACGGAAGGCCGACCCCGGACCCGGCGAGCTGCGCATACCGGGATTCTGCTGTGCGGGATGCGAGTACTCCACGAATCCCTTCGAGGTGGGTGGGCTCTCCCTGGTTCTCCGGGCAGGAATCGAGAATCTCTTGGATCAGGACTACCAGGACTTCCTGTCGACGCTGAGGGGAGTCGTCCGGTCGGAGCCCGGCCGGAATGTCTACGCAGCGTTATCAGCGAGCATATAGCATGCTCTGGTTCGTCCTGGCCGTCCTCTCCGCTCTTTTTTCCGCCTCAGCGGCGATCGCGCAGAAGAAGATCCTCTTCTCGATGAGCGCGCTCGAATTCTCCTTCGCGGTCTCCGTCGTCATCGCCGTGTTGTCGTCGACCCTTACGATCTGGGTCGACGTGAGCGGGCTCACCGTTTCGACCATTGTCATCATCGCCGTCAAGAGCCTGATTTCGGGCGTGGCGTTTCTTCTCGTTATGACCGCACTTGAGGCCAACCCTATTAGCAGCGCTCTTCCCCTGCTCGGCCTTACCCCTGCGGTGACTGCGCTTCTGGCGCTGCCTGCGCTCGGCGAGACGCTCCAGTGGTGGGAAGTGGTCGGCGTTCTTCTTATGGCTGCGGGTACTTACATCCTGGAATACAGGCCCGGCCACAGCGTGCGGGATATTTTGCGGGCGGATTGGACCGAGCGGGCACATTATCCCATCTTCGGTGCGCTCGTCCTGTTCGCGATCTCCTCGGTCCTCGACAGGAAGCTCGTTGGTGGTCTCAAGGTCCCGACCGCGACGGTGCTCGTGTACCAGCACATCATCTATTGTCTCGTCTTCGGCATCGTTCTTGCCTGGAGGCATGCCGATCTGCGCAGGATCGTTGATCGTTCGCGCGCCGTGTTCCCGTTGCTCCTGCTCGTCGCACTGCTCACCATTGCGTACCGCTATCTCCAACTTCAAGCGACGGCTTCGGCTCCCGTCGCCCTCGTCCTCGCGGTGAAACGATCCTCGATCCTGATAGCATCCCTGGTCGGGGGACGGCTGTTCAAGGAGGAGCGATTGCGGATGAAACTCGTCGGCGCAACGATCATCGTCGGGGCGGGTTTCTTGATCCTAAGGAACGTCGGCTGAGACCCGTCTCAGCGTCCGCTGTCAGGCCCAGCGAGGAATGCGACCGCGCGTACGGGAGACCCGTCCGCTCGTTCGATCTTGAGAGGCATACAGCAGAAGAGAAATTCTTTTCCCACCAATCGATCGATGCCGGTAAGGTTCTCGACGATGATCATGTTGTGCGCGAGCAGGACCCGGTGGACCGGGAGTTCCGTTGATCCGACCGGATCGACGGAGATCGCGTCGATGCCGATCCCTTTGAACCCGAACCCGCCGAGCCAGGTCGCCGCCTCAATGGAGAGGACCGGGAAATTCCCATAGTATCCTTCAGATCCCCACTTCCGGTGCCAGCCGGTGTGCAGAAGCAGGAATTCACAGTTCCGGAACTTCTCTTCAAATCCGCGCAGTTTGTCAACTGATACCTCCGGAGGACTGTCTGCGACATCCACCACGAATCCAGGTCCGAAGAACTGGTCAACCGGGAATTGGTCGAGCGTTTTTCCTTCCGGCAGAATATGCGCCGGCGCGTCCATGTGCGTTCCCGTATGCGTGAACATGGATACGAGCTTTTCCGCATATCCTTCATGCTGGATCACGGCGGCATCTTCAATCCGGGGGGGATCCGTGCCCGGATACACCGGCATCCCCTGCATGATCGCGTGGCTGAGATCGAGAATGGTCATCGGCATGCTCCAGAAAAAGAAACGAGAGAATTGCGAGATCTGCAACAATAGTTTAGTTCAGGCGTACTGAAAAGTAAAGCCGGAGCTGAACTTGAGACTCTCGGGTACCGCCATCTTTTTTCTCGCCTTCATTTTTTCCCTTCATTTCATTGATCTGGCTAACGGCCAGACGCCAAAGAATCAGCGCGATTTTGTCGTCGACGCGATGAAGATTCCGATGGACATCAAAGTCACCGGCCGGCTGAGCGATCCACTTTGGAAGAATGCAGAGACGGTTTCGTTGCCGTATGAAGTTCAGCCCGGTGAGAACACTCCGGCCAAGGCACGGACATGGGTGAAAATTCTGTACAGCGAGGAAAACCTCTATCTGGGATTTATCTGCGAGGACACCGCGGCATCCGAAATCCGCGCCCACGTGACGGACAGAGACAACTGCTTCCAGGATGATTTTGTCTTCGTGGCCATCGATCCATACCGGACGAACCAGCGAGCGTATGAGTTCGTCTCGAACCCTCTCGGCATCCAGGGAGACCTGATGCGGACGGGGAACAATGAGGATGCAAGCTGGGACGCGGTCTGGTTTGCGAAGGGAGCCGTCAGCGACACCGGCTACACCGTGGAGATGGCGATCCCGTTCAAGAGCATCCACTTTCCCTCGGCCGATATCCAGGACTGGTCTGTCATGATCATCCGGAACTATCCACGGGACAGTCGATATCAGAACTCATGGACGCCCATCGACAGGAACGACCCATGCTCCATTTGCCAGGGAGGAACGTTGCGCGGCCTCCGCGGTCTGCAGAGCACCAGCTCGCTCGAGATCCTTCCTTATGCGATGGGGTTTCAGGCCGGCGCGTTGAACGACGACGAGAATCCTTCGTCGGGATTTTCCGAAGGGAAAGTCATGGGGAGAGTCGGCGGGAGTTTCAAGTTTACTCCTGATCCCAGCGCTTCTCTCGAGGGAGTCGTCAATCCGGATTTCAGCCAGGTGGAATCGGATGCGACGCAGATCAGCGTCAACTCGACCTTCGCAATCTTCTACCCGGAGAAACGGCCGTTCTTTCTGGACGGCTCGGATCTGTTCAATACGCAGATCACGACATTCTATTCCCGCATGATCAACAATCCGCTCGGCGCCGCGAAGGCGATCGAGAAGTCGGGTGAATGGACGCTCGCGTATATTGGCGCGGAGGACCGGAACACGCCGTACATCGTTCCGGGCGAGGAAGGAAGTTCGTTCGTTGAGTCCTCTGTCCAATCGTTTTCCAACACCCTCCGCGCGAAGTATGAATTCGGCCGGCAGTCGTTCATCGGCGCTATCGGGACCACGCGCAACTCCCCGAACGCGCACAACTACGTGGGAGGACTCGACTGGAGCGTTCTCTTCGGTGAAAACTATTCCTTCCTGGGACAGGCGCTCTATTCGCAGACGAAAGAGCTGAACGATCCGGGGCTGTTCGATGACACCACGACCTACGGCGTTTCGGGACACACCAAGACGTTCGACGGCGAATCCTTCGGCGGGGGCGGCCTCTACACGGCGATCCGCAGGGACGCGAGAGAGTACAGCTTCCTTCTCTCCTACCAGGACTTCTCCCCGACCTTCCAGGCGCAGGACGGCTTCGTCACTGCAAATGACCTGAGGACGGTGAATATGCAGCACTACTATGCGTTCTATCCGAACGGTGCGCTGGTGGAGAGGGGCGACGTTTTCTTGAACGGGGCATTTCACGTCAACGCAAACGGCATCAGGAAGGAGCGATGGGCAGTGGTCGGCTCGGATCTGACGCTGAAAAGCCAGACGTATTTTTCCGGAATTTACCTGCTCTATAACGAAGAACTCTTCCACGGCGTACGGTTCTATGGTGTTAACAGAGGCGAGATCTCGATCTCGAGTTCACCATCGAGTTCACTCCAGGCCAATCTTGATCTCCAGATCGGAAAATTCATTCACCGCGTGGACAATCCGACGGTCGGGTATGGACATGTCTTCAGTGTGAGTTGCGCGCTCAAGCCCACATCGCATCTCGAGGTAGATTTCTCGTATTCCCGCTCACGCCTGTCCGACCTTGCGACGGATGAGCTGTTCTTCGACGGCTACATCGCGCGTTGCACGGGGATTTACCAATTCTCGGGTGATCTTTTCCTCCGGCTTATCGGGCAGTACAACGAGTTCGACCGGGCCATCGAGATCGATCCGCTTTTCAGCTACAAGCTCAATCCCTTCACCATCTTCTATGCAGGCTCCACCCACAGCCTCACCGATTATTCGGAACCCTACGGTGTCCGGCAAACCGCGCGCCAGTTCTTCCTCAAGTTGCAGTATTTGTGGCGGACATAAAGCGGTACATTCGCCGTGGAAGGAATTGACAAAGTCAGGGGGTGTCCGTAACTTTCGACCGGCATAATGTAACGTGGTTTCCGGGCCTTTGCGGCTCTCCCCAAAGCATGGGGTGAGTGCGGCGCCGCCGCGAGCCGCAGCGCAATTCTGCAGTACGCTTCGAGTAAACCTCGATATCCCGGGGGCATAGGAGCAATGAATTGTCGCGCGTGCCGGGTACTGAGGTACCGAACTTCTTCGCCAGGGATACTACCGCGATTTCCGATTTCCACAGCGCTATCTCTCTGCTGTTGTCCGATCGTCGTCACGTGTCGACTCTCTCTGTCCTTTCCAATCTCGAATGTGCCGCTGCGCGGGATTATGCGTTGCTGACCTCTCCACGCTGAGACAGGGTTGCGGTCAAACGAAAGGATCTTTTTCGCATGAGCGCCATGATCAACATTCTTCATATTGAGGACGACGCTGCGGACGCCGAGGCAATTCGCAAGACATTCGCGAAGGCTCACATCTCATGTCGCGTAACGCGCGTGCACACGCGGAAGGCGCTTGACACGGCATTGCGCAAGGAGAAGTTCGACATCATCCTGGCCGAATACCGGTTGGCTCGTTACAGCGGGCTGCAGGCGCTTCAGCGCGTTCGAGACGCCGGCATCGATGTCCCGTTCCTTTTCGTTTCCGACGTCTCCGGAGAAGATGCCCTTGTTGAGGGAATGAGGCATGGAGCATCCGATTACGTGCTCAAAAAACGGTTGGCCCGCCTGGCGCCGGCCGTCAGAGCCGCGCTGAAAGGTGCCACGAAGCGCCATAGCAGCCGGACGGCGCAACTCGATGACGCCCTGGTGAGCTTCGCGCTCAACAATGTGCATGAATCAGCATTCCTCGTGGATGATGCTTCGAGAATTCGATTTGTCAACGATGAAGCGTGTCGGTCCCTCGGATACGCGCGCGGGGTGCTCCTGAAGATGACCGTGCCGGATATCGATATCGACTTCAGCGTCGAGAAGTGGAAACGGTACTGGCATGATCTGAAAACCCATCGTTCGCTGACGTTCGAAAGCCGGCAGAGAAGGAATGACGGTTCCGTCTTCCCGGTTGAAGTCAATGTCAGCTTCCTGGAATACGGGGGAAAGCAATACAATCTTGCGCTGGCACGCGACATCAGCAAGCGAAAACAGACCGAGGAAGCGCTCTGGCAATCTTCGCAAATGTTGAAACTCGTGTTGGACAACATGCCGGCGTTTGTCTTTTGGAAGGATCTCCACAGCGTGTATCTCGGCTGCAACTACCGGTTTGCGGAAAATGCGGGGCTGCCGTCCGACAAGCAGATCATCGGGCTCACCGATTTCGATCTCCCGTGGAAAGACGTCGAGGCGGAGAGCTACAGGCTGGACGACCGGACCGTCATGGAGAGCGGCATCCCGAAACTCAACTACGAAGAGACCCAATTCACGGCGGAGGGACGTCTCACGGCGGTGCGAACAAGCAAGATCCCGTTGAGAAACCCCGAAGGTCGGGTGATCGGCGTTCTCGGCACGTTTGAGGACATCACCGAACGTAAGCGCGGCGAGCACGCGCGTCTGGAGCATCTACGCTTCTTCGAAGCGATGGACCGCATCAACCGCGCAATCCAGTCGAACACGGATCTGGAGCGGATGATGAGCGACGTGCTTGAGCTCGTCCTGGAGGTATTCGACTGCGATAGAGCCTATCTTCTCCACCCATGCGACCCGGATGCGCCGGTCTGGTCTTCGCCGATGGAAAAGACCAAACCAGAGTACCCCGGTATGCAAGCTACAGAGGGAGAGGCACCAATGACTCCCGAGTTGGCGGAGACATTTCGCATTGTCCTGGCATCGGACGGGCCGGTCAAATTTGGCCCGGGCACGCCATACCCTCTGCACTCGGATTTGTCCAGACGAACCGGGATCAAGAGCATCATGACCATGGCGCTGCACCCCAGAGTCGGAAAGCCGTGGCAGTTCGGTATCCACCAATGTTCGCATGCCCGCGTCTGGACGGCCGAGGATGAGCGACTGCACAGGGAGATTGGACGGCGGCTTGAGGACGGCCTTACGTCCTTGCTCGTCTACCGCGATTTGGCGGAAGCCGAGGCGAAGTACCGCGGGCTCGTTGAAGAATCCCTCGTCGGCGTGTACGTCATACAAGACCGGCGATTGGTTTTTGTGAACGCGTGCGCCGCACAAATTTTTGGCTATACCACGGAAGAGATCGTCGGCCGGCCGGTGGAGGACGTCATCGCGCCGGAAGATCGTACCCTCGTTCTAGAGAACATACGCAAGCGCGTCGAAGGCGAGGTTCAGCGGGTGCAATATGTCTTCCGCGGCCTTCGCAAAGACGGGCAACGGATCGACGTGGAAGTCCTCGGTGCGCGCTCTGTTTACCGGGGTCGACCCGCGGTCCAGGGTACGCTCCTCAATATCACCGAGCGCAACAGGGCCGAACAAGCCCAACGACGCCTGAATCGAGAGCTGCGAGCCGTCACCGAGTGCAATCAGGCTCTCATGCATGCCGTTGACGAGCAATCGTTGCTGAACGAGATTTGTCGGATTGTGTGCGACGAAGCCGGGTACAGTGCGGCGTGGGTTGGATTCGCCGACCCACAGTGCCCGGATCATGTTAAACCGATCGCGTGGGATGAAGCAAAACACCCCGGGGGCCGTGAGAACTCCGGTATCTTTGCAGACCCGGGTAACCCGGACAGTCCGGCTGGCGCAGCATTCAAAACCGGCGTGAGCGTGTGCATTCAGGATCTCGCCTCGAACGAGCAATCGACAACGTGGAACGCAGGCGCGGCCAAGCGTGGATATTTGTCGTGCGTTGCGCTGCCCCTTCTGGATGAAGCAGCGAACGCGTTCGGCGTTCTCATGATCTTCTCGTCCGAAGCCAATGCCTTTACACAGGATGAAAACAGGCTTCTCGAAGAACTTGCCGGCGACCTCGCCTTTGGCATCAGGACGATGAGAATGGGCGTCGAGCGAAAACGGGCGGAGTCGGAGTTACGGAAACTCTCACATGTCGTGGAACAGAGCCCCGTCTCTGTTGTGGTGACCCGCAAAGACGGAGCCATCGAGTACGTGAATCCGAAATTTTCGCAGTTGACGGGCTATACCTTCGACGAAGTGCGCGGCAAGAACCCCCGCATTATGAAATCCGGAGAAACGGATCCCCAGGTGTACAAGGAACTGTGGGCCACGATCACCTCCGGCGGAGAATGGCACGGTGAGCTTCACAACAAGAAGAAGAACGGCGAATTGTTCTGGGAAGCGGCTTCGATTTCCCCTGTCCGATCGGGGCAGGGCGAAATCACGCACTTCGTTGCCGTCAAGGAGGATATCACCGAACGGAAGATGGCCGATCTTGCCATCCGGGCGTCTCTCAAAGAGAAGGAAACGCTCCTGAAGGAAATCCATCATCGTGTGAAGAACAATCTCCAGGTGATCAGCAGCCTGCTCTCCCTGCAGGCCAACGAGACCGCAGACCCGCACGTCAAAACGGCGTTCGCGGAGAGCCAGGATCGCATCCGTTCCATGGCCCTGGTGCATGAACAGCTCTACCGGTCCCAGCTTCTTTCGGAGATTGATTTCCAGCAATATATCAACGTCGTGACCGCCAGGCTGATCGAACAACAAGCACGCCGGCACATCACGTCGTCCGTGCAGGTGGACAATGTCTGGCTTGACATCGGCCGGGCCATCCCCTGCGGGCTCATCGTCAATGAACTGGTGTCGAATTGTCTCAAACATGCATTCATCGACCGGGAGGAAGGCCACATCGCCATTCGGATGCAGGCGGAGGGGGAGAGGATGATCACCCTCGAGGTCATCGATGACGGCCGCGGGTTTCCGGAGGGGGTGGATTTTCTTGCTGTGAATTCCATGGGATTGACGATTGTCCGTACGCTGGTCGATCAACTCGACGGGACAATCCGAAAAGTGGAGGGGAAAGGAACTCACTTCGTCATCGAGTTCTCAGCTCTGCGTCGCTAAGAGTCGAACGAGAGAATGACGTGTTCGATGGTTTTCCTCTCATGCCTGAATGTCGTACCTTCCTTCGTTATCTCGCCGAGCACACTCCGAGTCCACACCCGATGCCCGGATGTCACTTTTGCATCTTCCTTGAAAGGAGAGAATCCCCGTGGACAGCTTTTTTTGCCGCATGGCCTCCGGCGTTGTTCTCGCCTCCGCGCTCACCTTCAACGCCGCCATCCCGGAAACCATCGAATCCTTCCATCAGGAAGGACCGCTGCCAACCAAGGCGGCTGTTCTTGCCCAACTCCAAAACGTGTTAAAGGACGAATTCTCGCTCTGGTATCCTCGCACGGAAGACACGGTATATGGAGGCTACTTCACCGATCTGAACTATCGATGGGACCTCGCTGGCCCGCAGACAAAAATGATCGTGACGCAGGCGCGGTTGGTGTGGTCGGCATCCCACGGGAAAAAGTATTATGCCGATAAATCGTTGCTTCGCAAGGCCGCGGGCCATGGGTTCCGCTTTCTGCGAGACGTCATGTGGGACAAGCAGGACGGCGGCTTCTATGATCTTGTGACACGCGAGGGCGAGGTGATCAAAGAGCACGGCGAGATTGTCAAACGAGCGTATGGCAACGCCTTTGCGATCTACGGGCTCGCAGCCTACTACAAGGCCTGGGGCGATACTGCCGCATTGCACCTTGCGCAAGCCGCGTTCCGGTGGCTCGACCAACACAGCTGGGATCCCGTGGACGGCGGATATTTTCAGTTCCTCTCACGTGATGGAAAGCCGTTCACGGAAGGGTACGACCATACGCCGCCGAAGGATCAGAATTCCTCGATCCATCTGCTCGAGGCGCTCACCGAACTGTACCATGTCTGGCCCGATCCGCTTGTCCGCGAACGTCTTTCCACCATGCTGCACCTCATCCGTGATCGCATGGTGACGGATAAGGGATACCTTCAGCTCTTCTTCAAGAAGGACTGGACGCCGATCTCCTTCCGCGATGCGAGCGGCGCCGAACGGGAGCGCAACTACGAGCTGGACCACGTCTCCTTCGGTCACGATATCGAAACCGGCTATCTCCTGCTGGAGGCGTCATCCGCTCTCGGGCTCAAGAACGACACGACGACGCAACGGATCGCAAAAAAGATGGTGGATCATTCCCTGCTCTACGGATGGGATAAGGAGCATGGCGGATTGTTCGACGGGGGATATTACTTCGCAGGGAAAACGGAGCCGGCGATCGTGAAGAACACCAAGGAGTGGTGGGCGCAGCTTGAGGCGTTGAACTCCTGTCTGATGATGGCGCAGAAGTATCCGAACGATCCCATGCACTACGAGCACTACTTCCTGAAGCAGTGGAAGTATTGTGATCAGTACCTGCTCGACCACGAATACGGCGGATGGTACTGGGGCGGCATCGACATCGTCCCCGCGAACACGAAAGCAGCGAAGGCGTCGATCTGGAAAGTGAACTACCACACGTCGAGGGCCATCATCAATTGCATCGTACGGCTGACGGGAAGAAGCGCAAAATAGGCTGAGAGTAGGAAGTAGGAAGGAGGACGTAGGAAGAGAGCAGAGCGATCGATTGTTTTCTTCCTCCTTCTTACGTCCTTCTTCCTACTCCTGGTAATCGGTATCATTGGTCCTTGTCAGCTGCAATAGCCAACAGCACATAGTCCGCCGTTCCGCCTCCCAGCACATACTCTCCCTGCTGCCAGAAGTACGGCCAGCGCTTCAGCTCCGGGAGGTCGGGGCGGATGAGCGCGGTTCCGCTGGCAATGCCTCCCGGAATGTACGACCAATCGTCACGGTTCGCGCCGTACGCCACCGTGAGCGAGTGAACGCCGATGCCTGACGCGAACGATGCGGTATTCGAGCCTGGATGGACGCCGAGGACGAAATTCAGCGCGTTCCTCGCATACGTCATGGGCACGAGATCGGGGAACCCCAGGTGGAGGAACAGCGCTGCGACTCCAAATGCCTGGATCTCCCACCCTGCACCCCAGATGTGCGGACGATAAGGCACGCCGAACGGGTTCTCCCGCTCCATCTGCGCGACGCGCGCGTACGTTGCCTTCACCGCATCCCTCACCTTGGACGTAAGACCGGGGTCGTTCAGTGCCTTCACCAGTCTCCCAAGGACCACCGCACACATCGGCGCGCGCTTCAAGAGCAGAGTGTCATTGTTGAGAATTGCGCTCTTGTACTTTTCCCCGGATGTGGTCAGGTAGAGCTCGGCGGTCGCGTTGATCATAGCCGCCGATCGCTGCGACGAATCCCGATTCCAGAGTTCCTCGGCGATTCGGAGACATTTCACCGCCAATGGCGGATTGGCATCGCGAAGAACGCGGCTGGCAGCGGCGAGCGCCTGCGAACAAAGAAGCTCGTGGTTCGGATTCTGCTCTGTGAAGAGGAGCCGGTCGTCGTGCGGCAGGGGCTGGTGCAGGACCGGATCCATGCCGCCGTTCTGGTAGACCAGATTGTCCGTGATCGTCGATGCATCACCGAGATGGACGTACTGTTGAAGCGTCGGCTCGATGATCCCGTGATACATGCGGCCCATGGATTCATACGCACCGACGAGCGACAGCACGCCGTGCTCGATCTGCTGGATGATGTCCGGCGTTCCATCCGGCACATGAATCCGGACGAGATGCAACGACTGATCGACCGTTGTTTCGTCGAAATCGATTTTCCACATCTCATAGGCAAGGGCGAGTTTGTAGACCGTCTCCGCCTGCGATTCAACCCGGATATCGTAATCCCCCGCGTCGTGCCAACCGCCGACGTTCACGCCCGGAATGTGGTCTCCGGGTTGGAACGAGGTCAGCGTTGAATTCCCCTGCGTGTATCCGTCGAAGAGATCTCGGTTGACCGGCGCCATCGTCGCGTCGTCCATATGGCAGAGCCCGTGCCAGGTCTTGTACCGGTCGGTGACTTTCATATGGCACATCTGCACGGGAAGGAAGTACTCCAGTGTGGGCTGCCACACGTCGCGAGCGAACACATCATCCTTGATTTCGAATTCCTGTGACTCCTCGCTTCCGTACCGGACACGGTAGAGACCGGGAGTTGTCGCACCACTGAAGTCAAATTGCAGGTAGTGATATCGAAGGAACGTTCCCCACAGATGCGGCTGCTGATCCGACAGCACGACATGCTCTCCGTTTGCGTCAACCTTCACAAGCTCGACCGGAGAATATGTCTCGGTGGACCGATCAAGCTCGATGACCGCCATCTTGGCATCACGCGGCCGGTAACCGACCTGGGACACGTGGACGGTCGGTGTCGACGTCCACCCCTTGCTGACCTTGCCGTCGATGACCCAGACCACAGCTTCTTTTGTTACGCCGGCGGGGATCGTCGAGCGAACGACAAACCATCCGTTGTTGTACAGATCCCTCCCATCGTAGAGCTGAAGGCCGCTCGATTTCGACTCGATGCGCAGCTCCTTGTTCATCTCTCCCGGGGCGACGATCAGCGTGTGCCCGGCCGCCATCGGGACGGGAAGCAGCGTGCCGGCTGTGGCTTTTGTGGTTGGACCGTCTGCCTGTCGGGGGAAAATCCCTGTCCGGTCATCCATCATATAGTGTTCACCGAAGAGCCCGCCCGGAAACAGCTCAAGATTCAGGCCGAGCTTTCCGCCCCAGGAGGGAGGGAGGGGTTGGTCGAGATCGACAACGACACGTATGCCGCTCCCGTCTGCATGCGCCCGAACGGTATATGTGAAGGAGAGATCCGGGTACTCAATCGGATTGAACCCTTTTCGATTACGCGAGCTGTCGGGGTACGAAAGCTCAACGGCAATGCTCTGGTCGTTCTTGTCAATG
>DATJPR010000161.1:0-34181 GCA_035506295.1 Bacteroidota bacterium
GCTCGCGTCAAGAAGTGGAACACGAAAAAGAACTGCGGCCTCGTCGTCGGCGCAACGCGGCCGAAAGAACTTCAGCGCGTAAGAAAAATGGTCCCTGATATGCCGATCCTCATCCCCGGCGTCGGCGCGCAGGGCGGCGACCTGAAATCCGCCGTCCGATTCGGCTGCGATCGACATGGCGAGCTGGCCGTCATCAACGCCGGCAGAAGTATCATCTACGCATCGCATGGCGACGACTTCGCTGCAGCAGCAAGACAAGAAACCTTGAACTTGCGCGATCAGATCAATGCAATAAGGGAGAAATATTTCTAACGATCCCGCGCCCGCGCTTTCTTTCTACATCCTACTACCTACGTCCTACTCTTAGATTCATCCTGTAACTACGTCCTACTCTTGTATTGTCCCGCGCCTCTCCCGCTCTCTTATTGACGCTGCTTGCTATGGCGCTGATGTCCGAGTCCTTGCTGCGCACCGCCTGGGAATCGCAACGCTTCCCCGGTCCGTTGTGCACAACCGACGGTCGGCGGATCGAGGTCTTCGAAAAAGGGAATCTCAATTTCGATGAGGGGCCCGATGTTCACGATGCGTTGATCCGCATCGGAGGCACGCTGTACCGCGGCGACGTCGAGCTTCACATCGATGCCCGATCATGGGTTTCTCACGGCCATGAACGCGACGCCCACTACAACAGCGTCATCCTCCATGTCGCGCTCCAATCGCCGGGCCATGTCACGCGAACTTCGAGCGGGCGTGTCGTACCACTATTGATTCTGGAGAGTTCATCCGTCGCGCTCTCTGACGCCAATCTTCCGGGATACGTTCCGGTTCTCCGCTGTTACGACTGGAATGAGATGGTCCCGTTGCCCGTGATCCGTCGTTGGTTGCACACCGTTGGCCGAGAGCGGCTTGCGCGAAAGACCGCCCGTATCATTGAACGCCTGAAGGAACTCGTTCAGGAGAATCGCCGGGCGCTTCACGAACCCGGTCCTTCTGGCGAATATCATCCTTCTTCCTTTCCCGCGATCGAACCGCCGTTCTGCCGGACGGATTTCAGTTCCATCGCCGTCTGGGAGCAAGTCTTCTACGAAGGGGTGATGGAGTGCCTGGGGTATTCCAAAAACAGATCCCCCATGGCGCGTTTGGCGCGGACGCTCATGCTCGATTTCCTGCGCCGCGTTCCGATGGACAATCCACTCACAAGAGAAGCGATGCTTTTCGGTGCGGCAGGCCTCCTCGATCAACGTACCGGGCCAGACGACGAAGAGACGAAGCGCTACCGTGCAAAGTTGGAGGAGAAGTGGAAATCGATCCGCCGGTCGTGGCCGTGTTCTGAACTGCATCCGGCGGAGTGGATCTTCTTCAGACTCCGTCCGGTGAATTTCCCCACCGCGAGGCTTGCCGTGGCGGCTGCGTTGATCTCAACGCTCTTCGACGGGCGCGGCCTTCGCCGGTTGTTCGATATCGCCCGATCGCCCCAACTGACAGGCAAGGAGTATGTCCGGGCTTACGCGGATCTCTTCGAGACGGAGCCGGGGGACTACTGGCATTCACGCTGCTCATTCGGTCCCGAATGTGGAGAGGGCGGCGCAGTTCTCGGGGATGCGCGTATCCGTGACATCCTGGTGAATGTCGTGGTGCCTTTTCTGCTCGCGTTCGACGCGATTTTCGGAGACCGGAAGGTGCGACTGGCGGGGTTGAAGCTCTACGCCGGACTGCCACTCTTGCAGGAGAACAGCATTACGAGGCGAATGCGGACCGAGCTCGTGAAAGACCGGTTCCGTATTTGCAGCGCCGCGGACCAACAGGCGTTGCTGCAACTCCACAACGCCTATTGTATTCGCGGAAGATGTCAAGAGTGTGGAATCGGGAGCATTCGCTAGAATGTGATACCCAACGATACCGGTACGAGCGTGCTCGTCTTCGGGTCGGTAAGGAGCCAGGTATATCGCACTTCAAGGAACAGCGTGATGCCGATCTTCAAATCTACTCCTGCGCCGAGGTTGAGGGCGGTTTTGCTCTCCGAGGAAAAACCGGCGATTCCTTTTGTCTCAACGCCGTTCTGGAGGACCTTCGCGTCTCCGACGTTAATAATGCCAAGGCCAATGCCTCCCGTGATGTACGGTGTAACAATGGGGAGCGGCAGCACCGGCATCTTTCCGTTGGCACTGATCGACCAGTAGCTGATGGTCCCTCCTGAAACGGTGAACTGTGACGCCGCGGAGCCGATGTAAGGCTCCAGCGCCGCATGATACTTGTCGTTATCGGGGGAGAAGCTGAGATAGTCCGCGGAAAACCGAAGGCTGAAACCGACGGCGCCCACATCAAGGTGGGCTCCGCCGCCAAATCCGGTGCCATAGACGTCCTTCAGCGCATCTGAGCCGTTGATTTCGGGTCCTGGGAAATTCGCGTTCGTGATATTTGCGTGAACTCCGAAGGCAACTGACGGGACCTGGGCGAACGCAACTGTTGTCATCAGCAGCAGGGAACAGAGCAATGCGAACCGTTTCATGAATCCTCCGCAGTGTTCTTCGCAACAGCGTGAGTTAGATTCTCCGGCCGGAAAATAGCCCGTTCTTCATCTTCAGGTTTTTTGCTCCTTCTTGCGGGCCGCCGGAAAGAGAATGTTGTTGAGTATGAGCCGATAACCGGGGGAGTTCTTGTGCAGAGAGAGATCCGTCGGCGGATCCCCGACCGCGTGCTGATAATCCTCCGGATCATGCCCCCCGTAAAATGTGAATGTACCCCTCCCGTAGTTTCCATGCAAGTACTTGACCTGGTCCGTTCCCGCCTTTTCCGCGAGAATTGTCACCGACCGCTTGATCAGGCTCTTTTTGAATCCGGTGGTTTGACCGAGGAAGCCCTTGATGACGTTCACGTGGTCCTGTGTCAGCATCGTGGGGACAGGGTCGAACTTCGCGCTGAACTCGAACAGCGTGAAGTAATCCGTCTCCGGGTTCATCCCGGCCAACTGATCGCTCGGCGGATCGTCGATGTCGGAATATTCATAGCGGAGGGGATTCATCTCCAGCGTGAAATTCGTGAACGCCAGCGTCTTCGAAAAGTCGAGCTTCTTCTGCGCGTCCGGATCGGGGGGATCGCCGTCATACATCACGTCGCAGATATCGGTGTTTTCCGCCGCGAGCGCGATGTCATAGGTGTCGGTTGCAGAGCACATCGCGAACATGAAGCCGCCGTTCGCGATGAACTGTTTGATGGCGCGCGCCACCGCTTTCTTTTCTTCCGACACTTTCTTGAAGCCGAGCTTGTGCGCTTCCTTCTCGAGCGTCGCCTGCTGTTCGATGTACCATGGCGCGCCCGCGAACGATGCGTAGAATTTTCCGTACTGACCCGTGAAATCTTCGTGATGCAGATGGAGCCAATCGTATTCCTGGAGCTTCCCTTCAAGGACTTCGTCATCCCACAATTTGTCGTAATGGATCTCGGCATAGTCCAGTGCCAGCGTCACCGCGTCGTCCCACGGATGAAAATCCGGCGGCACATACACCGCGACCCGGGGGGCCTTTTCGAGCTTGACGACATCCATGTTGTTGTCTTCCCGCTGCACCTCCGCATACACCGCGTTGGCGTCGGAGGCGGAGAGCTCGGAGAACGCGACCCCGCGGATGCGGCATTCGTTCGCGATCATCTGCTGGTCATCAATCATGAACGATCCGCCGCGGTAGTTCAGCAGCCAGTCGACATCCATCCCCTTCGTGAGCACCCAGTAGGCGATCCCGTATGCTTTCAGATGATCGGTCTGCTGGAGATCCATGTAGATGAGGATCTTCGATTGGGCGGACGCCAGCGTCGCCCACATGATCAGAAGAACGAACGCCCGCTTCATGGCGCCTCTCCCCTCAACTCTCGTATTCTCTTCCGCGCCTCGTCCGCCAGCATGGATTTGGGAAACGACGAAAGCAGCTGCTCGTACGCGGCAATCGCCGCGCCCGGGTTGTGAAGGCCGTGCTGATAGACGTCGCCCATCAGGAACTGTGCACGGTCAAGCTCGATGCTGCTCTGCTTGAACTTGTCGAGCAGTGTCTGGTAAGTCGCGATCGCGTCGGAGAACAAGCGGGTCGATCCCTGCAGGCCGGCGGTCTTCATCAGCGCGTCGTCGACGAGGAGCGACGTGGGATATCGCTGAATGACATCCTTGAACATCGCGATGGCTTCCGTGTTGCGGTGCTGTCGGGCCGCGAGGTCCGCGTGCGCAAAGGCGAGGAGAGCGTCAGGTGTGTTCATGTTCTCCTGAAGAAACGCTTTCAGCGCAAGCGCATCGTTCGCGTAATCCGCTTTCACGTTCAGCGAGAGCGTCGCGAGCGCGGACTGTGCCGACGCGAAGTGACCGCCGAAGTAGTCCAGCTCCGCAAGCCGGAAGGTCGCCTCGTCGCTTTGGTCCGGCTCGGCTTCAGGCCTTGCCGCCACCCAGAGGTACATCCTCCGCGCGGAGGCGGTATCTCCGCTCCAGGTGTCCAGATCACCCAAACGCAATGCCGCGGAAAACTTAAGAGTCGGAGGGCCGTCAGGATCGTCACGCGCCTGGATAAACGCCGAACGGGCGGCATTGAGATCCTCGTCGCGTTCCATTCTGATCAGACCGATCGAGAATCGGGCAAGAGCCGCAAGCTGATTTTTCGGATACCGTGCGATCAGGTCCTCAAAGGCCTTGACCGCAATGTCAGAGGTGACCGTCTCCGGGATCCGTTCTCCATGCTGATCCGGCGATATTATGGCCGAGTCGTTGGGTAGGACGAGCTCTTTGAGAGCAGACGCATAGCCGAACATGACACTCGGCCGGCGCTGATTAGAGAGCGTTTCGTCGAGAGCCGCTTTGTACGCCTTCACCGCAATCGAATATTCGCGCTCATCGAGCGCTCGATCGCCGAACGCCGCGAGCCCTGCGCCGTTGGAACCCGACAGGCGGTCGATCGACTGATACGCGTCGTACGCCTTGTCCCACTCCTTCCCCTCGATGTACAACCAGCCGAGGACCTCGTACATCCCCGCATTCTCCGATTGACGAAGGGCGTCACGGACGACGTTGATGGCGCTTTGCCGGCCGTCGGGTTTCGAAGTAAAGGCACTGAGGCGGTTCTCGACAAAGTTGATTTGCGACGGATTGTGTTCGAACCAGCGGAGGTACTCGCTCGTTGCGCCGGTAAAATTCATCGATGCGACCTGCAGCTGGGCGATCTCGAGCGTGAACATCATCGGGTCTTTTACCGCGTCCCGTCCGCGCTGATAGGTGCTCACCGCCTTGTCCACCAGACGATTCTCAAGTTCTGCGCCGGCGACCATTCTGTAGACGTTCGGGTTGGCGGGGCTTGCGTCGATAACGCTTTCCCACGCTGCGTACGCTTCGCGTTCCTTGCCGGACCGGTAGTAGACGGTTCCCAGCCCGACGAGAAGGGAGAGGTCACCAGGGGTTCGGCGAAGCCGGCTGTTGATGAAGCTGACCGCCTCGTCATAGCGCTTCAATTGGATCAGGAGCCGCTGGACGGCATCGCCGTACACGGGGTTCGCAGGATCGCTCGCCGCAAGGTCTTCGTAGAGTTTCAGCGCATGCTCAAAGTCGTTCGCCTGCTCAAGCGCGAGTGCCAGACGATATCGTGCCGCGGGATCGGGGGCCTGTGAAAACACAAGGGTCGAAAAGCAGGCAATGGGAGTGAGGAAAAGCAGAAAGAGCCTGAAAGTCGACAATTTTTTGCTAAGCGGATTCACCAGTGCACTCATCGTACCGCACTAATGAAGGAAGAAAACGGTTCATACACAAAACGATTTCAACACCTGTTCCCGCTTTGCATTGCGAAACAGGTTGAGGATATGTACCTTACAGCATCGAAGTCCAACAGCGCCATCCAGGAACCCATGACCAATATTGCCATCCTCGGTTCGACAGGATCAATCGGGAGGAGCAGTCTTGAGGTCATCGCTGCATTGCCTGACAGGTTCAAAGTCGCTGTCCTCACGGCGCATCGCAATTTGACGCTGCTCAAAGAGCAGATCACGCGGTTTCATCCCCGCGTCGTGGTCGTGTCCGACAAAGAGACCGGCGAGGACCTCGCGAGGGGCATCGACGGCTCGACGAAGATTCTCGTCGGGGATTTCGGGTTGGTGGAGGCGGTGCAGCGTCCCGACGTCGATATGGTGATCAGTGCGCTGGTGGGATTTGTGGGATTGGTGCCGACACTGCGCGCGATCGAAGCGGGCAAACATGTCGCCCTCGCCAACAAGGAAACGCTGGTCGTCGGGGGCGAGCTCATCATGGATGCCGTCCGGCAGCATGGCGTGCGCCTGCTTCCCGTGGACAGCGAGCACAGCGCGATCCTTCAATGCATCCAGGGGGAAACCTCCAGCTCCATCCGGCGTCTGATTCTGACCGCATCGGGCGGACCGTTCCGCGATCTGCCGGTCGATCAATTTCATCATATTACCAAAGAACAGGCCCTCGCCCATCCCACGTGGCGCATGGGCAGCAAGATCACCATTGATTCGGCAACGCTGATGAACAAGGGACTTGAGGTGATTGAAGCGTACTGGCTGTTCGGCTTGCCGAAGGAGCGTATCGAAGTCGTGATCCATCCTCAATCCATCGTGCATTCCATGGTGGAATTTGTGGATGGGTCCGTCAAGGCCCAGCTCGGCGTCCCGGATATGCGCATCCCGATCCAATATGCACTGACGTATCCAGAACGCGTGAACACGCTTTCGAGCACGCTCGACTTTCACCGCATGGCGAGTTTGACGTTTTCCCCTCCCGACACCACCCGCTTCAGATGCCTCTCGCTTGCCTACGACGCTCTTCAAGCAGGAGGGTCAGCCCCGGCAGTCCTGAACGCCGCCAATGAGATGGCGGTGCAGTTGTTCCTGCGCGGGAAAATCGGATTCTCGGATATCCCGGTGTTGATCGACAATGCTCTCAGCGATCACGTACCGGTCGAGCATCCGATGCTCGATGACCTGCTTGAAGTCGACAGGATCACGAGAGAATCGATCGAACGCCGAATCTCCATGGCCCACTTGCACTCTTGAGGAACGCTTCTCTATGCAATTTCTGATGACGGTCGTCTATTTTGTTGTCACCCTCGGAGTGCTGGTCTTCATTCACGAATTCGGCCACTTCATCGCCGCGAAAATTTTCCGGATGCGTGTGGACCGGTTCTCGATCGGGTTCCCGCCGCGGGCGTTCGGGAAACAGATCGGCGAAACTGATTACTGCGTCTCGTGGATTCCGATCGGCGGCTACGTCAAGATCGCCGGCATGATCGACGAGAGCTTCGACACCGACTACCTCGACAAGCCCCCGCAGCCCTGGGAGTTTCGCGCGAAGCCGATCTGGCAACGGATGATCGTGATCTCCGCCGGCGTGATCATGAACATCATCCTCGCCATCGTCATCTTCTGGGGCATCAATTATGTTCAGGGCTCGGCCGTGCGGGAGACTACGACGATCGGGTACGTTGCCGACAACAGCGGAGGCGCCGCCGCAGGATTGCAGGCAGGAGATAAGATCCTGTCCGTCAACGGAGCTCCCATGGCCGACTGGGAGGCGATCTATACGGCCGCGCTGGTGAATTCTTTGAACAACGATGTTACCTTCGTCGTCCAACGCGGCAATCAGCAGCTTCAATTGGTTCTCCCCAAGTCGTATCTAAAAGACACTTCCACCAATCCCCTCGGCCTGATCCCCGACAGTTGCGAGATTGCGATCGGCTCCGTCGATCCGGGAAAACCCGCGGACAAAGCCGGTCTCAAACCGGGCGACGTCCTGGTGTCCCTGAACGGCCTCCCCGTCGGGCTGGATCAGCAGAAGGTCAAGACGACCGTCGAAGGCAGCGCGGGAAAACCGCTCGCCATCGAGTGGCGCCGCGACGGGAAGATCATGAGCGGCACCGCCGTCCCGTCCTCGGACGGAAGGATCGGCATCATTTTCGGCGTGAGGTATATCGGTCGCGTCACGCTGATCCATTACACGCTCCTTCAAGCACTTCCGAAGGGGGTCGAGGAAATCGGCAACGTCGCCGTTCTGTTTGTCAGGCAGATCTGGCAGGTCATTACCGGGAAGGCCCCGTTCAGTCAGTCTGTCGGCGGTCCGATCCGGATCGCCCAGATGGCGACGCAGTCCGCGGAAATGGGTTGGGCGGCGTTCATGGGGTTCATGGCCCTCCTCAGCGTGAGTCTGGCGATCCTCAACATCCTGCCGTTCCCGGCGCTTGATGGAGGCCATCTCTCATTTCTCATCTACGAAGGGCTCTTCCGCCGCGAGGTCCCCGTGGCGGTCAAGCTCGGGCTGCAACGCGCCGGCTTTGTGCTCCTGCTGGCGTTCATGGCTTTTGTACTGTACAACGACATCGTCCATTTTTGAGGGATTTTGTACGGAATTGAGGGATTATTGCATGCGATCCTTCGATTTCGTATACTCCCTGCAGATGTCGAGGCAAAACTGCCCCGGACGGCAACCCGGGAGCTCGCCGGTTTGAGTTACGGCCGACAGAGAAGGTCCCGGTAGCCTCCCAGCGTTCGAAGCTCACCCGGCTTCCCGTGATTGTGAAGCTTGAAGAGGAGCCGGGGACGTCGAACACCGCGCCGTTTTATCCCCCGCCTCCCACGCAGTAAAGGTGTTCTTGATTCTGTTGCACCCAGTTGAGAGAAGATCGAACGAGTTACATTCCTGTCGGAGGAGTGCGGCATGAAAAAGAGTCACTGTTGGCATATCCGGGTGGGTGGGGTGATGGTGTTCGCCCTGATGCTCCTCTGCCTGCTTGCTCCCCTTCCTGCATCCGCACAGCAAATCGCCGTCCACGCGGTCTCTGCGCCGATCAACATGATCTCCCTGTCCGATATCGACTTTATCCACAGCGCATCGCCGCAGTGGCTGTTCAGCGTCGACGTCTCGGTGCCCGGCGGCAGAAATGTCTCGGTCTATGCGCGCGTCACGCTCGATGCCAGCCTGGCGACGGGAGAACACTGGCCGGACGCGTTGATTCTCGTCACGAGGACGTTCGCCATCAACGGTGCCCGGACGTTCACCAATCTTGATATCGGCAAGGGAAAAGCGATCCAGGATTCCAGTCTGACCTGGAACCCGGACGCGAAGAACAAGTTCGTCGACGTTGCGCTCCCGAGCGGACAAATGCCGGCGGGAAGGTATACCTTCCGCGTCGAGATCCTCGACCCGTCAACCAACACCGTGCTGGGTTCCGACATCAGTGATATTCAGTTCATCCTGACGAATCCTTCTTCCGTCGAACTTCTCTTTCCCAACGATGCGGAGCGCGACGTGAGCCAGCTGCCGTTGTTCCAGTGGGTGTTCGACGGCACGCGGTCGAAAATTTCGATCTATGAATTGTTGCCCGGCCAATCGAGCCTTGAAGAGGCAACTCAGGGCGTGGCGACACTCTCGCAGGAAGTCGCCGGGACATCCTTCCAATATCCTGCCGGCGGGGTGCGGTCCCTGCAACCGGGGCATACGTACGTCTGGTACGTGGAAGGCGAAGTGCTTGCGCTCGGTGGAAAGACCACGCTCCTGAAAAGCGTGCTTCGATCGTTCACCATCGCAGCCGGGCCTTCGGCCGCGTCCTCGTTGCTGGATGAAGTGGAATCGTCCCTTGACCCGAAGTGGAAGCCCGTTTTCGACCAGATCCGTGCGGAGGGATTGACGCCCACAGGCACGGTCCGCGTCAACGGGGCAGCGATACAGATCAACGAGCTTCTTGAGATTCTCAAGTACTTGCGGTCGCATCCGGATGCCGTTGAGACCGCCGGACTTCAGTAACGCCAGTGAGGGGCACAGCCATGACACGGAGAATTTCCACTTTCGTAGCACTGCTGCTGTTGGCGCCGGGGATGATGACTCCTGCCGAGCCGGCGGCGATCACTATTGGGTTGCTCAGCAAAATCATCGCCGATGTCACACGGATGGAGGCCGGCAAGAACTGGCTGCCCGCGAAGAAGGGGGAGACGCTCGCTTCGGGCGACCGCGTGAAGACGGGCGCGAAGTCGATGGCCATCATCAAGTTCATGGACAACAGCCTTGTCCGCGTGCGGGAGCTTTCGGAAGTCGTCGTGACCGGCACGATGAACGGTTCCGATTTCTCCAAATCCGTCGACGTGCGGATGGGCGTCATCGGCTTCACCGTGCAGAAACAGCATCAAGGGGAGGAATTCCGGTTCACCTCGCCGACATCCGTCGCATCGATCCGCGGCACGGGAGGAGCGTTCAACAGCACCACGGCCGGCGACACCCTGATCATCCTTGAAGGAACGGTCCACTTTACGAACCGGCAATCGAACCGCTCGCTGGATGTCGCGGCGGGGTTCACGGGAATATCCCAGCCGAACGGAACATTCTTCAGTCGCCAGAGCACACCCGCCGAACGTCAGGAAGCGCAAAACGCGCTGCTGGGCGATGCTCAGAAGACGCTCGAATTTGAGTTGCACGATCGTGACGGAAATCCGAAGAATCTCCACATCGAGTATCACGACTGATAGTACACCGTTCTTTCCACCAAACGTAGACGCGCCGATGAACCTCCTCCCCCGGTCGGCAATGGCTTGTGCCACTGCACTGGTGTGCTGTGTCTTCTTTGCAGCACCCTCCCAGGGCAACGCCCAGGTTTCCACACGCATCTCTTCCATCCTTCCCGGCGAAACACGGGCCGGGCAGCCCGTCCAGATCACCGCGACGCTGAGCAGAACCGACGGGATCGACCACGCGGTGATCGTCTACCGCGCCTTCGGTGAAAGCGAATACAAGCGCGCGGACATGGACATTCGCGGCGTCTCTGCCTCCGTCACCCTGCCGGCATCCGTGGCCGTTGTTCCCTCGCTCGAATACTACATTGTGTTCGTTCTGACCAACGGCACCTACGAGACCTACCCTCTCAGCGATTCGCGCGATCCGTTCTCGATCCCGCCCCAGCGCACGATGCGCATCACCGTGCAGTCCGGCGCCGCGGTCGAAAACCAGGTACTCTGGCTCAGTCCCGAGGTGGATCTCCCCCTTTCTCCCGATGACGTGGTGATATCGTTTTCGCTTCTCCGTGCCGACAGCGTCGTCGATCGCCAGGCCACCAAGGTGCTGCTCGACGGCGCCGACATCACGAGCAAGGTGATCCTCAGCGGCGATGTGGGCGTCTTTTCGCCGGACAACGCGGGCCTCACGATGAGCCCCGGCACGCACCAGGTGATCGTCAGGCTGTTCACCACTGCAGGAAGTTTGTACAGAATTGCCACGCTGAGATTCGAGGTCACCAGCATGAACTTCGCTGCTGTACCTCAGCCCGGCAAGGTTTCCTACTCGGCATCCGTGGCGCTCGAGTCGCGGCACGAGCAAATCGATTCCGCGGGCACGTGGTACAATCGTGGATCGATCCGGGTCGGTGCGAAATACGGCGATTGGCGGTTCGTGGCAAACACGTTCCTGACGTCTGACGAGAAAAGCTACCTGCAGCCGCAGGACCGCTACTACCTCGGCGTGGAATCGCAATGGGGACGGGCCGGCTACGGCGACCTGACGCCGTCGTTTCCCGATCTCATCCTGAGCGGCAAACGCGTGCGCGGCGTGCACGCAGCATTGACGCTCGGCGTGTTTAATCTCGAAGTGACAGACGGTCAAATCACTCGCGCGGTTGAAGGTCAGTTGATAACCACATTCCCGGATTCGCTTCTCACCGCGGCACAGTCGGCCGACCCTTCGGCCGCATACGCACAGATATCACCCGGGCTCTGGGGCAAATACAACTTCGGAACGTTCCAGCGCAATTTGTTTGCGATCCGGCCGAGCTTCGGCTCGGGAGAAACCTGGCAGGTGGGTTTCACGTGGATGAAGTCGAAGGACGATATGGGATCGATCACGAACGGTTCCCGCCCCCAGGAAAATCTCGTGGTCGGCATGGATGCGGTCGCCCGGTTGGATCAGCGGCGCATCGAATTCTCCGCCCAGGGGGCATTCAGCGCATACAACACCGACATTTCGACCGGCGATATTACGGACGAGCGCATCGGCCAGCTGTTCCCGAACGATTCATCGAACGTCCGCCAGGTGCGTGACATTCTCTCGCGCTTCATCACCGTCAACGAGAACCTCCGGCCGCTGTCGCTCAAGCGTCCGAGCACCGCGGCGGGAGATGTTGCCCTGCAGCTCCGGTATTTCGACAACGTCTTCAGAATGAGCTATCTGTACCGGGGAAACGACTATACGTCCTTCGGGCAGTCGTTCATCCGGCAGGACGTCCAGGGATTCAACATCAACGATCGCGTGCGGCTGGTGGAGAACGCGTTGCTCCTGACTGCCGGGTACGAGCAGCTGCAGGACAACACGTCCAACACAAAAAGCGCGACGACCACATATTCCACGCTCACCACCGCCGTCACATACTCCCCCAATACGCAATTCCCGACGTTCACGTTGGGCTACAGCCGGTACGATGACGACAACGGGCTTGATCCGCTCGGCGCGGACTCGCTGAACGCCGTGAGCGATGTGACGAACAGGATTTTCTTCACCACGTCGTATGATTTTCAGTTTCTCGCCGACCAGCGCGTCTCCGCAAACATTTCATCCTCCAATCGTTCGGACGCGACCATCCGGGGGTTGAGCGTCAACGCAGCGACGGTCGGTCTCAGCCTCGACACGCGGTACAGGGTTCCGCTGACGACCAGCGTGGATATTGCGATGAACTTCAACAAACTTCCCGGCGCCTTTCCCGGCGCGCCGCGGGAGCGGCTGAACTATGCCACGCTCGGGTTCCAGGGGAGATATGACATCATCGCGTCGATCCTCAGTGCCCAGGCGGCCGTGAGCCCTTCGTTCGGCGATTTCAGCCGGACGGTGTTCAACCTGGATGCGGAATGGACGTTCTATCCTTCCATGCGGCTCATCGGAGAGTTCAGCTATTTCAAGAACCCCGGGGCCGGCGACGAGAATTTCGTGAGCCTGCGGTACCAGTATGAACTGTAATTCCGCCGTTACACTGCAATGACGCGCACCTCTGTCCGATCCTGGCTTGCGCGGACGATCATTTCGTTTTCGATCGGCGTCATCGTGGTCGCGCTGACGGTCGAGAGCGTGTTCCATCTCGGGCTCTTTCAGCGCCTCGAACTCTCCTCCATCGACTACCGCTTCCTCTATCGCGGCGTCAACACTTCGGTTCGTGACTCCTCCAATGTGGTGATCGTCGATATCCAGGACGACGCCATCGCCTCGCTTCCCGTTCCGTTTCCGTGGCCGCGAGACTACTATGCGCGGCTGGTACGGAACCTCCAGCGGGCCGGGGCTCGGGCGGTCGCCATTGATCTCATTTTCGATTCGCCCGATACCCACGGACCGGCGGGCGACAGCTCGTTGCGGGCGGCGTTGCGGGAAACGCACTTCGTCGTCCTTGCCGGAAAGCGCGAGCAGGACCAGGAACGCTACGAGCTCCACCTGCTCCGGAACGATTACGGCAACATCTTCTTCTCCACCGACAGCGCCGTCGGGCTGGTGAACATTCAAAGCGACGTCGACGGAGAGTACCGGTTGTACACGCCGTTCTACAAGATGGACATCGGCGAGGACTCGACGATCGCCGTCCCCACATTCGCCTTCGCCGTCCTCAATAAGGTGCTGGGATTCCCCCCCTTCACCACCGCCAAAAGCGTCGGCAGGTCGTTCCTCTACGCGGGGAAGGAGATCCCGCAGTACGACCCGACGTCGATCATGATCAACTATTACGGACCGAACGGGACTTTCCGGCACTATCATTTTCATGACGTGATCGACGACAAGACGTTCAAGACCGTGGAAGAGATACAGACGGGCCAGGACGTCAACACGTTCGACGATCCCGATTTCGGCTACCTGTACGACGGCACCTTCAAGGACAAGATCGTGCTCGTGGGTGTCACGATGCCGGAATACAAGGATTTGTTCCCGGTGTCGATCGGCCGTGGGCGCCAGCGCGGGGACAACCAGATGTATGGCGTGGAAATTCACGCGAACATGATCGAGAACATCCTGCGGGACGATTTCCTCAGGATCCAGTCCTCCCGCGTTGAAGTCCCCGAGGTCATGCTCCTGGTCATGATCACGTTTATGATCACGGCGTCGCTCCGCGACCGGGCGCGCGGCCGTCAGATTCTCATGGAGTTTGCGGGATTTGTCATCGTCGCGATGTTGCTCGTCGCGGTGCTCTGGACCGCCCTCTGGCTCTTCGTTCACCGGAATTATGTGGTCTCCATTGTGAGTCCGCTCGCGGGCGTACTGGCGGGTTATATCGGATCGACGGCGTACAATCTCGTCACGGAGAGAAGACAACGTGCGCTGATTAAGACCATGTTCAGCACCTACGTGAATCCGTCGGTGGTCGACGAACTGATCACCAATCCCGAGAAGCTGACGCTGGGCGGACAACGCAGAGAGCTCACGGTGATGTTCAGCGACATCGAGGGATTCACCACGATATCGCAATCGATGGACCCGGAGCATCTCGTGAAGCTGCTCAATGAGTTTCTCGATACGATGTCGGCGGTGATCTTTGAACACAACGGAACGCTGGACAAATACGAAGGGGACGCCATCATGGCGTTCTGGGGAGCGCCGATCCCCCAGCAAAATCATGCATTGCTCGCTTGCAAGAGCGCCATCGCGATGCGCGATTCACTGAAGGAGTTGAACAGGTCCTGGATCGAAGACGGCCGCCCCCCGTTTCCCATGCGGATCGGCGTCAATACCGGAGAAATGATCGTGGGGAATATGGGCTCGACCGGAAAGTTTGCCTATACCGTGATCGGGGACAGCGTGAACCTCGCGTCGAGGCTCGAAGGGGCGAACAAGGAGTATCGCTCCAACATCATGGTGAGCGGAAGAACGTACGACCTCGTGAAGGACGTGATCGTGGGAAGGGAACTCGATCATATCACCGTGAAGGGGCGCTCAGAGCCGGTGGCGGTGTACGAACTCCTCGGCGATCGGGAAAAACTCACGGATGCCGGCGTTCTTGGTTTTCTGGAGGAGTACGCGGAGGGGATGAAGTGGTACCATGAACACCGGTGGGACAGCGCCTTCGCCGCGTTCGAGAAAGCTCTTGCCCATGCGCCGAACGACTACCCCACCCGGCTGCATGTCGATCGCTGCTCGCGCTTCATGACCATGTCGCCCGGAGAATGCTCCGACATCGTGGTGCTCCGGGAAAAATGATTACTGCGGCGGCCCTTCGAGAAGCGCATCCTGCACTCTGGCGGCGTCATGCAGGTCCCCCGTCTGGCGGATGCTGGCGGCAACGCGGACCAGACCGTACTGCGCCATCTCTCCCACAACCACCCGCAGCTGGTCCCCCGCGTGGTTCTGAATGACATACCACCAGCGAACGCGCCCCCCTGATTCGGATTTCTCCGGCTCCTGAACGACCTGCCCGCCCTTTCCTTTGTCGATCCCGAAGATTGCTCTGGCGATCGCTTCGATCTGTTCCGCTTCCTCCGGCCGGCCATTGGGCCGGGGCCCATCGAAGATCTTCTCGATAATGATCTCGGCGCCATAGTCCTTCTTCACGAGCCACATGAGTGCCTTCCTCGTCGAATCGCTCGAAAAGTCCAGCCATCCTGCAGGAACGGAAAAGACGGGGACGGCTGCAGGCGTGGGAACGGTCTTCTGCGCAGGAGTCGTCGTGGTCACGGATGGTCCACACCCGGAGAGAACGAAGAGGAGAAGAGCGGCTTCAGAAAGGACAAGCGACGGACGAATCATGCAGGGTCTCAAGTTCCTTCCGTCACTCGGATTCGCGTTTATACCGATCGGATTCCAGCGTAAACATCAGGGAGATGCGGTGAGTGTCCCCGAGCTGGTCGGTCTTGTCGAACTTCAGGAAAGAATAATCGATGTTCAGTTTCGGAAGATGAATGCCGGCGCCGAAGGCCGGGGCCTTGATGTCGGTGTAACCGGCACGGAGCGAGACGACGTTCTTGAAGGTGTACTCGATGCCGGAATGGACATCGAAGCTCACGCCGCCCAGGTGGAACATGGATGCCGTCTTTCGGTCTTCAAAGCGGATGTCCACATCGACGGCGGGCGTGAACCTGCCGGCGAGGGCATCGACATAGCCGGCTGCGCCGACTTTCACCGTCGGGGCGATGAGCTCTTTGCGTCCGGTGTTCCAGGCGACGAGTGTGGTTGTGATGTCCTGGATGTTGGCGCCCACGGTGATCTGCGGGTGGATCTTGTAGAGAACGCCGACATCGAAGCCGATACCGGTCGCGCCGTAGGTGTCGATATCGCGCCTGATGACTTTGAGATTCACGCCGTAAGAGAAGTCGTCCGTTGCCGACCTTGCGTACGTGAAGAAGAACGCCCAGTCGGCTGCGTTGAAGGTGCTGATTTTTGAGTAGTCGAGGCGGGCGAATTGCGACGGATCATAGGTGATATTGCCGTCTTTATCGAGGCCGGCGCCGGCCGTGTTCGGGATGTCGTCGACGCCGAGGCGGATCACGCTGAAGCCGAGGCTGGTTTTCGGACCGTACGGGATCGCGACGGCGACATAGTCATGGTTCTCGAGGTTCCCGAACTGCTCGGCGTGCATGAGTATCCCCTGGGGATACATGATTTGGGCCAGCCCGGCAGGGTTCCAGTAACCCGCCGTGACATCGCCTGTCGTCGCGACCGCCGCGCTTCCCATTGCGAGGGATCGGCCACCCACTCCGAGGGCGAGGAACTCGCCGGCGTACTTGCCGAAAACGACCTGCGCCGCTGACCAATTGGAGAGCGCCACAAGGCACACAGTGACCCAGACGAGACGTTTCATAGGGAACCCCTTAAAGCAAGAAATCCACAGAGCCGGGAACCGAAAGTGTTTCCCGGAGGAGGACGAGAGCAAACGCATCAAGACCTGATAGCAACAGTCAGAGTGTTTCGTCGTCCTCTCTCAACTCTGTGGATCTCTTCCGCGCCCTTGCGGAAGGGTATTGACCTGCTTCGTCTACAAAACTCATGAAAAACACGCAGAAAGTCAAGGTGGGGTACAGCGCGGGGTATATCAGACGGGAAAAGGATCAAGAAGTCAGACATAATAGTCTGACATATAAGTCTGATTCGCAAGTCCGACAGGGTAGTCTGACACGTGAGTCTGACACACAAGTCTGACATACAAGTCTGTCATACCCCGCCTGCTCGCGAAAAATACGGCGATCCTCGCAGCCCCTGCCCGGGATTCTTTGCCCCACGGGTATTCAGGAAACAAAAAAGGAGCGCCGCTCCCGCCAGCGGCGCTCCCTCCGTCCAAGAAGACCTGAGCCGATCACCCCCAACCGCGCCCTCCCGCATTGTAGCGCGTGGTCGGCAATCGGAGTGCCTTCATTAAGTATACTGTGAGCCGCGCCGTTTTCCGAACCCCATGAAAAATAAATCGGCCGCTATTCGACAGGCCGCGCCCCAAGCTCCTTCTTGATCACTTTGAGCATCGGATGGTCTTCGTCTGCGGACGTTTCACGGGATTCCGGCGAACTGTCGGCTTTCTCGACAATCGGCTCAAGGCGGGCACGGACGTGGAACGCTTCTTCGAGCAGATCGGAAAGCGCCTCCCGATTCCTCGTGATCTGGTCCGCATGAAATGGATCGCCGCACCGCACTCGAATCACGGCTCCCACAACGCCCGCCGGAACCGCCGCTTCGATCGCAGCGCCCAGGGAAATCTTCTTCCTCGCGACGAGATCGACAAACTCCTTCCATCGCGACATGACTTCCCCTTCGCTGATCCGGGGAGTTGACGACGGTGCTGACACCGTCGTTTGGTGAGAAGCCGTGTTGTTGGTGCCGACGGGACGGAGAGGTGTGAGGCCGGGACGGACCCGGGAGGACGGCTGGGCAGAAGCGATGGGAGGTATGCGCTGGACCACGGCCGGCGCTGTGGTCAACGGGGCTTCAAAGAGTTTTTTTTTCAGCGCGTCGAGGTCACGGAGAACTTCGCCGACGTCCTGAGCGCCGGGCATCTGCATCAGCTGAACGAGATCCGCTTCGAGCTTGAACCGCGGCTGTGCAACCCACCGGAACGACGACGCCGTTCCCGCCAGGAGACGCTGGAACCTCATCAGATCCGTCGGGCTGAACTTCGCGCCTTCCTCAGCATATCGCTTGCGATACACATCCGAGGCTTCGATGAGCGCCGTGGAGCCGGTCGCGCGTGCGATCAACAGGTTCCGCATGTGCTCGACCAACCCTTCTGCGAATTCCTTGAGATCGTACCCGCGTCCGACAACGTCCTCCACCAACGCCAGCGCGCCCGCCGTGTTTTTTTCCTTGATCAGGTCCGTCACACGGAAGTAGAGCTCCTGATCGACGACGTTCAATGCCTGGACGATCTGTGGGGCGGTCACCGTCGTGCCGCACAGTGAGATCACCATGTCGAACGTGCTCTGCGCATCGCGCAGGGAGCCGTCCCCCTTGCGGGCAATCAATTGAAGAGCTTCGTCGTCAAGGGTGATGTTCTCGGCTTTCGCGATCGACGCGAGGTTTTGCTTGATCCGGTCAACCGGTATGCGCCGGAATTCGAAGCGCTGACAGCGGGAGAGGATTGTGGCCGGAAGCTTCTGCAGCTCCGTCGTGGCGAAGATGAAGAGGATGTGCGCCGGAGGCTCTTCAAGCGTTTTGAGGAGCGCGTTGAATGCCTCCTTCGTGAGCATGTGCACTTCGTCGATGATGTACACCTTCCGCGCAGCCTTCGCAGGCGCATACTTCACCGCTTCGCGCAGATTGCGGATCTCCTCCACCCCCCTGTTGGAGGCGCCATCGATCTCCAGCACATCGAAACTCCGCCCCTCGTTGACCTCGACGCAGTTCTCGCACGTATTGTCGGGATTGCCGTTGGTCGGGTTCTTGCAGTTCACCACCTTCGCGAGCAGCCGCGCGGTGGTCGTCTTGCCGACGCCGCGTGGACCGCTGAAGAGATACGCGTGCGCGAGACGGTGTGTGGCCAGAGCGTTGCGCAATGTCGAAGTGACATGTTCCTGGCCGATGACGTCTTCGAACCTCGTCGGCCTCCACTTTCGCGCAGTGACGATGTAGTCACTCATCGCTTTGCGCTCCGCTTCGCGTGGACCGGCTTGCCATTGGCGAGCGCGATGGCAAGCGCTTCATCGATGCTCTTCACCGGGGTGATCTTCAGCCCTTCTTTCACACGGTCCGGAATCTCGCGCAGATCCTTCTCGTTCTCGGCCGGGATCAGGACGCTCGCAATGCCGTTCCGTTGAGCCGCCAGGAGCTTTTCGTTCAATCCGCCGATCGCCAGGACTTCGCCGCGCAGCGTGATCTCCCCGGTCATGGCGATGTCGCTCCGTGTGGGCTTTCCGCTGATCGCCGAATAGAGCGCCACAGCCATCGTGATCCCCGCCGACGGCCCGTCCTTCGGGATCGAGCCCTCGGGAAGATGGATGTGGATCTCCTTCCCCTTGGTAAAATTGTCCGGCAGCTTGAGCCGCGAGGAGTTCGCCCGAAGGTAACTCAGGGCGGCCTGCGCGGATTCCTTCATCACGTCTCCGAGCTGACCGGTGAGCGTCAGCCGTTCCGGGCCGGTCATCACGGTGACGTCGACATTCAGGATTTCGCCGCCGACGCTCGTCCATGCCAGGCCGGTCACCGACCCCACGCGCGGCTCCTTGGTCAGCTTCCTGCTCCGGAACCGGGGCACGCCGAGAAACTCCTCGACCCTCGCCGCGTCGATCGTAAAGCCATTGACCTTCTTCTTCCCCTTTTGCTTCGCCTCGACCACTTCCTTCGCGGTCTTTCTGCACAACGTGGCGATCTCGCGCTCGAGGTTCCTGACACCGGCTTCACGCGTGTACTCGCCGATCACCTTGTCGATCGCCGCGTCGGGGATCGTGATGTTCCGCTTCGCGAGACCGTGCTCTTCCAGCTGGCGTGGGATGATGTGACGTTTCGCGATCTCCCGTTTGTCGTGGTGCAGATAGCCCGGCAGCTCAATGATTTCCATCCTGTCCTGCAGCGGTATCGGGATCTGGTAGCGGACATTCGCGGTGGTGATGAACATGACGCTCGACAGATCGTAGTCGACGTCAAGGTAATGGTCGTTGAACGTGTTGTTTTGTTCCGGGTCGAGGACTTCCAGCAACGCAGACGACGGGTCGCCGCGGAAGTCCATGCTCATCTTGTCGACTTCGTCGAGCAGCATCACCGGATTCACGACGCCCGCCCGCTTCATGGATTGGAGGATCTTCCCCGGCATGGAGCCGATGTACGTTCTCCGGTGCCCGCGAATCTCCGCCTCGTCCCGCACGCCGCCAAGGGAGATGCGGACAAGATTTCTGCCGATCGCCCGGGCGATCGATTTGGCGAGCGAGGTCTTGCCGACGCCGGGCGGGCCCACGAAACAGAGGATCTGCCCCTTGACTTCCCGCACGAGGTTCAACACCGCGATGTGTTCGAGTATTCTCTCCTTCGGCTTCTCGAGGCCGAAATGGTCCTCGTCCAGGATCTTCCTGACATGTTCGACGCTCAGATTGTCCTTCGTCCGCTTGAACCATGGCACCGCGACCATCCAGTCCAGGTAGCTCCGGATCACCGTCGATTCCGGTGAGAGCGAAGGGATCTTCTTCAGCTTCTGAAACTCCTCCAACGCTTTTTCCTCGGCCGCCTTCGGCATCTTCGCTTTCTTGATGTCCTCCCGCAGCTTCAGCAGCTCGGGGCTCGACTCGTCTTCGCCCAGCTCGTCCTGCAGGATGCGAATCTGTTCCTGGATGAAGTACTTCCGCTGCGACTTCGCGATGTTGTCGTGGACCTTGGTGTCGATGTCCTTCTCAATCTTGAGGACGTCGATCTCCGAATTGAGGATGCGGATCACTTCATGCAGTTGTTCGCGGATCCCGGTCAGTTCGAGGATTTTTTGTTTGACCTCGACATTCTGCAGGATATTGGATGCGATGTAGAACAGCTTCCGCCGCGGATCGCGCGTATTCTCGAATGCGACCAGCACTTCGCTCGGGACGTTCCTGTTCAAATGCACATACTCCGCGAACAGCGCGGACGTATGCCGCAGCAGGGCGTCGAGCTCAGAATCCAACGTCACCGGCTGATCATGCAGCTTGATCGACGCCTCGAGGTACTTCGTGTTCGACAGGAACTTGGCGATCGACGCCTGGACCACCCCGTCCACGAGGATCTTCATAAGCCCATTCGGGAGCTTCAGAATCTGAATGATCTTCGCAACGGTCCCGTCCCAATAAATGTCGCCCTGCCCCGGCTCCTCTGTCAACGGGTTCTTCTGCGCCGCCAGGAAGAGGTACTTGTTGTGCTCGAGCGCGTCGTTGACCGCCCGGAGCGATGAGTCGCGGCCGACAAGGACCGGAAAGATCATGGAGGGGAAAATGACGACGTCCCGCAGCGGAAGAACGGGGAGCTTCGTGGGGATCGTTTCGGGAGCTTCGCTCCCGTGTGTTACCGATGTTGAGGAATCAGCCGGCATGTGTCCTTGATCGAAGTCCGAAAGACAGAAAAAGGTGTCTGAAGACACCTTGCGTTCTTGCCAGCAAAATATAGAAAGAGAAAGACGGTTTGTCAAGAAAGGAAAAGAACGCTCACCAGGCGGAGACCGTGCTTGCCGTGTCGTCGGTGCTGATCATCACCGACTGCAGCTCGGAGCAGCGCATGTGCGCCACCGCGGTGCAGAGGATGGTGCCGCGGGTCCACAGGACGACGGCATCGCCGTCCTCTCGGGAGTCCGAGAACCATCCGGTGTGGAGAAGACCGTCGCGTGCCTTGAGGGGAAGAGAAAGTGTGTTGTTTCGCAGAACCGATTCGAGAGGAACCTGCGTCATGGTGAGCGCGGTGCCGCCGCGCCGGTAGAGAATCTGCGCGACCCTGACTCCCCGGAAGTCGTCGGTCCATCCCCCGATGAGCGTGAAATCGCGAAGCGTGGGAACCTCCACTGCGCACTCGGCCTGCTGCGAGAGATAGCCCTGGACCTGCAGAGGATTGCTGGAGACGATTTGCGGCGAGATGACACCCGACTGGAGCGCGTGATAGCTGAGGATCGAGCGCTCGACAAGGTTGCGCTCCCTGACCAGGGCCTCATCGGGTTTGCTGGTGTGAATGGTCACGAACAGCAGCACGGCAACCGCAGCTGCCGAGATCAACGCGGCAGGCTTGACTCCCGGGATGGCGCTGATGGATCGGGTGGTTTGCCACCACGGACGCCGTGAATGTTCCGCGTGGGAGAGTTCGTGGATGCCGTCAAGGATGTGCTTGCGGAGTTCGGGAGGAGCGGGAAGATGCGGGATCCTCTCCTGAATCCGCTTCTTGATCGCGTGTTCCATCTCGAAGTGCCTGCGGCACTCGGAGCATTCCTGCATGTGCTCATCGAAAGCGAGACGATCGACGCCTTCCAGGCGTCCGTCAACGGCGGGGGTGATGAGCGTTCGAAATTGTTCGCAATTCACGGAGCATCCGAAAACGAAAACTCCTCAAATGGATGCCGGACGATGTCGCCTGCGGTTCCGATCCATACGATCGAAAGCCCTACCCGGACCAGAGAGGAGCAAGAACGGTATAACCTACATCTTTGTGCGGGATCGTGCAAGACCTCGAATCGTTACCGCACTCTCCCTATGCATTCACTCTAACATGCCCGTGAGTGCATTGGTTCCTCATGACGTGCGTTCCAGACGTGATGAATTTTTCCTCAGCGTCGTCGCACGAGACGCACCAGGTAGGCGCCAAGGAGGATGACCGACGCCACTCCGACGATTGTTGGAGACGCCGGGAAATCCCAGAGAAACGCAAAGAAGAGACCGATGGGCGGCGAGATGAGACCGATCAGGACGGAAACGGCGAAAATCGTGCGCACGCGCTTCGCGAGCAACGACGCCGCGACAGGTGGGACGACAAGAAAACCGAAGACGAAGAGATCGCCGACCATGTGCGTGGCAAAAGCGATAATCATGCCGGCGTTCAGATAGAAGATCAAATTCCACATGCCCGCGTTGTACCCCTGAGTCCTCGCCGTTTCCGCGTCGAAGTTGATGAAGGTGAACTCCTTGGCGAACAACCCGTGAAGCAACATCGCAACGACGAACGCTCCCGCCATGAGCCAGAACAGGTCCGGTGTGACAAAGAGAATGTCGCCGCGCAGGAGACTCTCCACTTCCGCCGCCTCGACCTTGGGAGCCTTCTGCATGATCAGTATGCGGGCGGCAATGGCGATCACAAACACCACGCCGAGGATGGCATCGCGGGGGACGTCTTTCCCGGTCAACAACTGCGAGAGGATGACGACCGCGAAGAGGGTCACCACAAGAGAACCCACCGTGTGCGGAAGGGCGAAGAACGGAAGAAAGGTCGCCGTGAGCCCGAGGACGGACACCTGCGTCAGGACCGCCCCGAAGAACACGACGCGACGCGCGACAATGAAGACACCCAGGAACGCGGCAGCGACGCCGACGAGCATGCTGCCGTACAGCGCATATGGAAATTCGTTGACAATGGTGCTGACGATATCACCTGGAGACATTGGTTCCCCCTGCAAGAATGATCGTTCTCCCCTGGATGGTCTCAACACCCACGGGGAGACCGTAGAGATCACTCAGGTTCCTCCCGGTCAGCACTTCACGCACCGTCCCGACCTGGAAAAACGACTGCTCGACGATTGCGATACGGCTTGCATGGTTGGCGACATCGTCGAGCAAATGACTGACGATGATCACCGTCAAGCCGTCCTGATCATGTAGTCTTCGCGTCAGATCAAGGATGGAATAGCGCGAAGGGAGATCCATGCCGTTGGTGGGCTCGTCGAGGACGAGGACCGTCGGATCGCCGGCGAGTGCGCGTGCGATGAGTACGCGCTGTTTCTGTCCGCCGGACAGGTCCTTGAAAATGTGCCCCGCAAGATCCCCCAAGCCAACGTGATCCAGCGACTTCGCCACCGCTGACCGGTCGGTCGCCGATGGGTGGCGGAACATCCCGAGCGTGCGATACCGTCCCATCATGACCACTTCGTCAACCGTGTACGGAAGCACGTCGTCGATCGTATCGCGCTGCGGCACATACCCGATGCGCAGCGGCTCGCCGGTCCTGCTCTGGAACTGCACCCTTCCGGCGAGCGGTTTCAGCACGCCGAGAATCGCGCGGAGAATCGTCGTCTTCCCCGCACCGTTCGGCCCAACGATGCCAAAGTAGTCGCCTTCCTCAATGGTGAAGGTGAGATCCCGGAGGATGACCTTCGAACCGTAGCCGAGGGTGGTGTTTTCGAAAATGATGTAGGGAGTCATAGGGACATGGTTCCATCAAAGGTGTTATGGACATTCTGCCGTCAGCGAGACGGTGCGATCATGGTCACCGCAATGCATTGGCCAGCGTCGTCACATCATAGTCGATGAGGCCGATGTAGTCCTTCGCCTGATCGCCGCTCGACGTCGGGAGGACAACCACTTTCGCCCCGGTCACGCGGGCGATCTGGTTCGGTGCGTCAAGGTCATAGAATGGCTCGACCACGATCACTTTGACTCCCGCCTTGCGGACGAGGTCGATCAGCTCTGCAGTGTGCGACGGACTGGGGGCGATTCCGGGCTTCGGTTCAACTTCCCCCACCACATTCAGGCCGAGCCAGTTGGCGAAATAGCTCCAGCTCTTGTGGAACGTGACAATCTTTGTCCCGGCAAACGGCTTCATTGTCGCCTGCCACCCGGCAATTCTGGCGTCCAGCGTCTTCAGATAGGCATCGGCATTTGCCCGAAACGTCTTCGCGTCGGCCGGGGAGACCTTCGACAGCGCATCCGTGACCTCGTCCGCAAGCACGTGCATGTTCCTCGGGTCCAACCAGTAGTGCGGATTGCCGAAGCGGTGCACGTCGCCCTGACTCGCGTCCACCCGCTCGGGCACTTCGAGCTTGGAGATGTCGCGCGAAAGATCCACCACGTCGATCTTATCGTTGCGCGAACCGTCGATGATCTGCGGCGCCCATTGATCAAGTTCCATCCCGACACTCAGGTAGATATCCGCCGATTTGAGCTTCATCATGTAACTGGGTTTCACTTCGATGAAGTGCGGATTCTGATCCGCGCGGACGATGTAGTCGACACTGACTTTGTCTCCGCCGATCTGATGAACAAGATCCGCGAAGTCTGGCAGGGCTGCGACCACCTTGATGTTGGCCTTCGCGCTGAAGGCCCCGAAAACGAGGAACAGGAGAAGCGTGAGTTTGTTCATAATCATTTCCTCAATGCAAGTTCGTGCAAGATTGTGGATCCATCAGAATGGATGGGCCTTGTGCGGGCCAAGCGAGAAGATGAGCTGCAACCCAAGGTAGTTGACGTCCTGTGAACTTGCGACCGTCTCGGTTGTGGTGTGCTGATACTCGAACCGGAGGCCGAGCGTTTCTTCGACAGGGTAGTACCCGCAGAAAATCGAAACCCCTTTTGCACGATCGCTGTTGCTGTACGGCGTCTCCGACCAGTCGTACCGCGCACCGATACTATACAGCTTGAAGAACTGGTAGTCGGCGTAGACGTACATGCCGCCTGTCTGGATCGCGCGCCGTTCCGGGTGCCCGAGCGCGTCGAGGAACTGCACCCCCTGCGCATCCTGCGCCGCGTGCCGCGTGTTGAACAGGTACTCACCCTGGACGACGAGAGACGTGTACGAGCTGTGCCGCCATTTGAACTTGAAGTCCCCGTTGAAATACCAGAACCGTTCACGGTTGTATGGATCGTGGATCCCGGTGTACGTGCTCAGGCCGGTCTCGAGGTCGGATTCATCACTGAGCGTGAAGAAGGCCATCAAGCGGGACGATGTTGCGTAGTAGGGTTTCGCCCCTGTCGTATCGCTCATCCCTGCCACTGCACTCACAGAGTTGCCGCGCAAGAGATCGACGGTGAGCTTCGAGTAGACATCGCCGGTGGGAAGCAGGATGCTCGCGGAGATTCCGAGATCGTTCAACCCCTCGGTGCCGAGAAATCTCTCCTGCGAAAGCGGCTGCGTGATGAACGGATAGGCGTGCGGGTGGACCATGTTCAGCTTGCCGTATTCCACCCTGTATTTGCCCACCCTGACGTTCAGATCCAGCGGCAGTCCCCGCAAAATTGTCGCGTAGAGCTCTTCAATCCCGAGCTTGCTGTTTTCAATGTCGGGTCCGGGTATCGTGAGAATCACGTCACCACGGGCGAACGGGTTGAGGTACGATTGAATCGCCAGCTCAAGTTCTTCGAACTGAAAATCGGGGCGCGAAAACTCCCGCACACCCTCCGAGAGTTTCTCCCCGTCGTTCGTGTCCATCTTGAACCGGGGAATCACGCTGATCTGCGGGTTTATTGTCGTCTGAGCTTGTACTGTCGTCGCCACTCCTGCCACCATGACGAGCAACCATGTGCAGGCCGCTCTTTGTCTGTTCATATTCCCTCCTGGACGCATCATCCCGACAAGGCCTTTGATAAAACCATGAAGGCTTCCCCGGATGATTATGAGAAACGCGGAAATTGTGTCGCCTCCCTGATTTCGGGAGACATCTCAGTTCGATCAGGAGAAAACAGGAGGCCCGCGCTTTGCGGGGTGAAGTTGGGCAGGGGCAGTGAGGGCAAGAGAAGGAAAGATCGGAGCAATGGGGAATGAAGATTCCAGTTTCGCAGTATCGGGACTCGAGGAGACAGGTACCGCAATTCTTGCCGCCGACGTGACGCACGCCAGACATTCATGCCTGCCGTCGGCATGAAGATATCCGCGCGCCGCTCCGGTATCACATTGGCTGTACGTCGAGTGCGGAGACGAACGGCCGCCGAACCCATCGGTGTGCATGATCTCGAGGAGCGGGCCCACCACGAGATAGGCAATGAGGACGAGGGTTGATGTTGTTCGGCGGATTATCATGATCGACGGGGTGAATTTACCACTGAACAACACGGTAATGAACGGTGGACGTTCCCAAATTCGGGGTTTTCTGTAACGAAATCAATGATGTTGGAATACAGGAGCTTCATGGATAGAAACTTAACTGAGGCAACGTTACTTGAGTCCATCGGCAAATCGTTATATTTTGTGCACTCCAGGAGCCACGCTTCGGTTTCGCTCGGGCGGATTGATCATCCTGTATGGTACATCTTAAGGAGCCGACTTTGCCATCAGACCCCAGACCGCTTCTCGGTACTCATGTTTCAGTCGCCGGCGGGCTTGCGAACGCTTTCGAGCGTGCGATGGGAGCCGGATGCGCGACCATGCAGATCTTTGTCAAGAACGCCAACCGCTGGTCGGTGAAAGCGCTGGCGGACGACGAGGTTCTTCGCTACCGGACGGCGGCTGAGGCGTCAACGGTGCGTCCTGTCATCGCCCACGCCGCGTATCTCATCAACCTCTGTGCAACGAATCCGTCGATTCTCAAGAAGTCCCGTGCCGCGTTCGAAGATGAGCTTCGTCGATGCGAACAGCTGGGTGTTCGTGCCCTCGTCGTTCACCCCGGCGCTCATCTGGGTGCAGGCGAAGATGCGGGCCTCCGCCTGATCGCAGAGTCGCTCAACGCGATTCATGAGCGGACGCGCGATTTCAAGGTTCTGACCACCATCGAGACCACGGCCGGACAGGGCACGACGGTCGGCTACCGTTTTGAGCATCTACGAGAAATCATCGACCACGTCGAGGACAGGAATCGCATGGCGGTGTGCATGGATACCTGTCACCTGTTTGCGGCGGGATATCCGATCCACACACCGGAAGGTTGGAACGAGGTTGTGCGATCGTTCGATGAGATCGTCGGTCTCTCACGCCTCGCCGTGGTACACACCAACGATTCGAAAAAGCCCTTCGGCTCCCGTCTCGACCGGCATGAGCACATCGGCAAAGGGATGATTGGCCTGGAAGGATTTCGCATGCTCATGAACGATCCCCGCTTCTTCTCCATCCCCAAAATTCTGGAGACGGAGAAGAGCGAGGACATGCATGAGGATGTGGAGAACTTCGAGCGGCTGCGATCCCTGCTATTGTAGCTCGCTGACCACCGTTCCGCCTCCCATAGACGACGGGAGCTTCGCTTCGGATTTGACGAGCTTTCGCGTGTCGGTGGTAATCCAGTATGTCTGCCCGCCTGCCGGCTCATCGGGGTTCGTCATGGTCACCCGGTAGGCATCATACGCCCGGCTGCCGACCGTCACGTGGTCGATCCCTTCCACTGCAACAGTCATCGACTTGACGCCCTGCATCAATTGATAGATCGCGGCAGAGGTGGTGTAGCCCTCCTTGAGCGGAAGGGTCGTCACCGGAATCTCGAAGCCTGCCCCGTCGGAGAACGTGGACTCCGTGAGCTTCACGGCCACCGGCATGGTGTTCCCCATATTGGAGAGTTCTCCCTTGATGGAATCCTGGGAGTACACCAGCTTCACCGAAGCCGGTCCCTGCGTCGCTGAGCGCTTCAACGGAAGAAGCGACGCGGCATCCAAATCGAGCGTGTCGGCCCCGATGCCCATCGGGCTCTGCGTGGTTTCGAGGACACGCCACGCCTTCTTTCCCGCGACATCGATCGGGAGGATGGTCCGTTTTACCGTGAAGGAAATGTCCCTGCCCATCATCGACATCTTCGCAACGTAGGTCATCGAGTCGCTCTTCACCAGCGCAGCATTCACCATGAGCGGCACTGCAGGCGCCTTCGCTGCGGCTGCGGCGACTTTCACCGTCGAGACGTCGACCGTGAGTTTCTCGAGCTGTGCGCGGATCTCCGGTGTCACCGATTCCTGAACACGCCCGCCAAGATGCTTCGCGAAGAACCGTTCCATCGCCGTGTAGGCAGCGAGGCGGTTGAGCTTCCCTGCAAAGCCGTGTCCCTCGTCCGGCGCGACAAGATATTCCACCGGACGTCCGAGATCGCGCAGGGCGATGACAATCCGGTCGGACTCCGCCTTGTTGACGCGCGGATCGTTCGCCCCCTGGATCACGAGCAGCGATGCCGTGATGTTCTTTGCGGAATTGAGGGGCGAAACGTCTTCCAGCATCTTCAGGTCCTTGGGATTGTCCATGTCGCCGACCCTGATAGCGAACATTTTCTTCATCGGCGCCCAGTACGGCGGAATGGACTTCAACAGCGTGATGATGTTCGAGGGACCGACGTAGGAAATGCCGGCGGCGTAGAGGTCCGGCGTGAACGTTACGCCCGCAAGGGTCGCGTAGCCGCCGTACGATCCGCCATAGATCCCCACGCGCTTCGGATCGGCAATCTTCTTCGTAATCAAATACTTCACGCCCTCGGTGATGTCGTGCTGCATGAAGCCCTTGCCCCACTGCTTGTTCCCCGCGTTGAGGAATTTCTTCCCGTACCCCGTCGAACCGCGGAAGTTCGGGATCAACACGGCGTACCCTCTGTTGGCAAAGAACTGCGCTTCGGGATTGTAACGCCACTGCTCTCTCCCCCATGGCCCGCCATGAATCAGCATAACCGCCGGAAGCTTGGTCGCAGGCAATCCCTTCGGGAGCACGAGGTATGCGGGGATCACCAGACCGTCGCGCGACTTGTAGCGCACGGGCTTCATGGATGCGAGTTGAGACGACGGGAGGTTCGGACGACTCCGATAGAGGAGTTCCGCTTTCCCCGTGCGCCGGTCGAACAGGTACCGGGATCCGGGATCCACGTCGCTCGAGATCGAGGCCACCAGAATATTCTCGTCGGCCGTGGTGCTCCCAATCCCGATTTCTCCCTGAGGCAATGCCTTTTTCAGCGCTGCCCAGGTCTCTGCAAACTGTTTTTGTTTGGGATAGACCCTCAGACGGTCCCCGACATAAAACGTCGCCACGAGCTCATTGGTCACATCGGAAAAGAGGGCGTCTTCCAGGTCCACTTCCTTCTGAGGATCGGTGTCGACAAGAGAAGTCTTGCCGGTGGACAGATCAAAGAGCTCAAGGTCGACCCTGTCCCGATTCTTGTTGGTCTCCAGGTAGAATTTTTTTCCGTCGGGAGTGAATCGCAGGGGCGAGCATGTCTCTTCGGCGCTCACGCTGTAGATCGGCACCAGCGTGTCGGGATCGACGCGGAGAATCTCTGTGCCTCCATCCGGCATCATTCGCAGCCCGAGGCGCAGATCGCCCTTGAGATCGGTCGACCACCCTGCCACGTTCTGATCGTTCTTGCGGAGCAGCGTCCGGTCCCCGGTGGTCAGGTTCAACCGGTACACATCGTGAAGGTCCGCACGTCTGTCGTTCAAGCCGATAATGATCTCATTCGGCGTGGCTTTCGGAACGTCGATAATTTCGGCACGCACTTTTTCGAGCGGCGTCAGGTCTCGCGCCGCCGGAACAGGTGTCCCGCTGCCCTGGGGGTCCACCGCATAGATTCTGTAGTTCTCGTCGCCACCCTTGTCCTGCACGTAGAGAACGAGCTTACTGTCGCGCGACCAGAAGTACCCGGAGATCGGCCGCGTCGTGTCCGCGGTCAGCGGCCGCGCTTTCTCAAACGGCTCCGAGCGTTCCTTGACCCAGATGTTCCGGACGCCCTGGAATGGCTTGAGGAAGGAGATGAATTTCCCATCCGGAGAAATCTGGGCCCCCGATATTTCGGGATCGCCAAAAAACAACTCCCGGTCGATGATCGGGGGCATCTGGGCATACGCCGCCCCGGAGAGCAACACCAACGAGAACAGCACGATGAACGAACGTTTCATGGCGTGATCCTCGAGTTGTGGAGGAATTCAGAAGGACTGTGGGTTGTGGGAGAGTTGGAGGTTTGGTAGATTTAATGATACGGAATATTTCCCTGGGTTGTTACACCTTGATAGATCTTGTCACATACGGGTGGACTCCTTCGCTTGCGGAGACCTTCTCCCAGCGATTTGGAGACGAATGCCGGCCGGGCAGGGTTGTCGTGCAGCAAAGCTCCTTCAGTGTCATAACGGCCGGCGGAATGCTGGCGTGCTCGGTTGCCGGCAGGATGAAACACCTGGCGGGCGGAGCAGAGGACTTGCCGGCGATCGGCGACTGGGTGTGCCTCGAACCCGGTCGCGACGGGAAAACAGGAAGGATCGTCGACATCCTTCCCCGGAAGAGCCGGTTCATCCGTAAAGTGGCCGGGGGGAAAACGCAGGCACAGGTTCTTGCGACGAACGTTGATATCGCGTTTCTTGTTTCCGGTCTTGACGGAGAGCTCAATCCCGCGAGAATAGAACGATATCTCGTGCTCGCGCGCGAGGGTGGTGCCAAGCCCATCGTCGTGTTGAACAAAACCGATCTATGTGGCGATATTGAAGAGGCGTACCGTCTCGCGTCGGAAGCTGCGCCGGGCATTCGGCTGCTGGCAATGAGCGCGAAGACACGCGACGGGTTTGCAGAGCTTGAAGGATTGCTCAAGGACGGTGTCACCGGTGCACTGCTGGGTTCTTCCGGCGTCGGGAAGTCCAGCATCGTTAATCTCTTCTTCGAATCTGAACGCATGAAAGTCACGGATACCCGGGACGCGGATGGCAAAGGCCGGCACACGACGAAGCACCGCGAACTCCTCCTCTTGCCGTCAGGAGGAATGCTCATCGACACGCCGGGAATGCGTGAGCTCGGTCTCTGGGGAGAGGGAACCGCGGTACAGGAGGCGTTCGACGATATCGAGGAGATCGGGACACGTTGCAGGTTCAGGGATTGTCATCACAATACCGAACCGGGATGCGCCGTCCTCGCGGCCCTCGAGGACGGGTCGCTTGATGCCGCGCGCTACGAAAGCTACCAGAAGCTTCAGCGAGAGTTCGAGCATCTGAAGGGCAAGTACGACGTCTTCTCACGGCTGGAAGCGAAACGCGCCGCCAAAAGGCTGTCCGCGATACAAAAGCGCTGGCAAAAAGGCGAAGAATGAAATTCGAACCAGACTCACAACGGGAGTATCACATGAAGCATCAGCGCGCGTTCATCCTGCTCATGCTCTGCACCGCACTGACCATCACGCGGGCCCAATCCGTGTTCCCCGTGAGGGATTCTTCGTACGGTGAGGCGCGAAGCCGGTCCTACCATGTGATGCACTATAAGATTGAGGTCTCGTTCGACGAGCAGAGGAAGAGCGTGAGCGGCCGGACGACGATAACGCTCGTTCCCTTCATGCCCAATCTGAGCAGTGTGAGCCTGGACGCCGAGCAGCTCAACATCAGCCGGGTCACACTCGAGGACAAGCCGCTGCAATTCTCGGTGAAGCCGAAGATGCTCGATGTGGCGCTCGACCGCGGGTACTCTTACCGCGACACGCTGACGCTCTCGATCGACTACACCTGCACCCCGCGAAAGGGACTCTACTTCATTCAGCCGGATTCCACGACGCCCGACAAGCCGTGGCAGATCTGGACGCAGGGGGAGGACATGGACAACCACTTCTGGTTCCCCTGCTACGATTTTCCCAACGACAAGGCGACCTCCGAAGTGATTGCGACCGTCCGGGACGCGTATGTCGTTCTCTCGAACGGCCGGCTGGCCAGCGTGACTGAAGACAAGGCACACGCCACGAAAACCTATCACTGGAAACAGGACCTTCCGCACTCATCGTATCTGATCATGCTCGCCGCGGGCGCCTACACGGTTTTGCACGACACGGCCGGTACCGTGCCCCTTGAGTACTACGTCTATCCCGACAGAGCGGCGGACGCAAAGGCATCGTTCGCGGAAACGCCTGCAATCATGAAATTCTTCAGCATGCGCACCGGCTTCCCCTACCCCTGGGCAAAGTACGCACAAGTCGCGATTGCGGATTTCATGTACGGCGGGATGGAAAACACCAGCGCAACGACGTTGATCGACGATGGCGTTCAGCTCGATGCGAGAACACGAGTCGACCAGAATGCGGTGAGCCTGATCGCCCATGAGATGGCCCACCAATGGTGGGGGGATGTCGTGACCTGCAAGGACTGGCGGCATCTCTGGTTGAACGAGGGCTTTGCGTCATATTTCGATCCCCTGTATTTCGAGTGGAGCAGGGGACGAGATGAATTCGATTTTCACATGTATCAGGATCAGCAATCGGCGATCAACACGGACCGGTCGCTGGGCAGGAAACCCATCGTAAGCGTCGGTTCCTATTCCTCCAACGTCTACTCCCGCGGCGCTGACGTCCTCCATATGCTGCGGCATGTGCTGGGCGACTCGCTGTTCTTCCGGGCGCTGCATCATTACATCGAGAAGAACAAATTTGCTCCTGTCGAGACGAACGACCTCAAGAATGCCATCGAAGAGTCGACGGGACAGAACCTGTACTGGTTCTTCGACGAATGGCTGTATAAAGCGGGACATCCGGTTTTCGACGTGTCCTATCGCTGGAACGACACGTTGAAAGCGGTCCTCATGAGCGTGAGGCAGACGCAGCAGCAAGACAGTCTCACCGGAGTCTTCCGCGTCCCCGTCGACATCGAGATCACGACCAGGTCCGGATCCGCTACTTATCCGGTGGCCTTGTACTCTGCGGACACCATGCTTTCGTTTCCGTGCCGCGAGAAGCCGTCGTTGGTGATTTTTGACAAGGGCAATTGGACGTTGAAGGAGCTGCGCTTCGAGAAGTCGCGCGACGAATGGAAGTACCAGGCCGAGCATGCGACGAATCCGATTGACCGTTTGCTCGCGATCCAGACGCTGGACGTGGGGAGGGACAGCGCGGACGTCATTCCGCTCTACTGCGCGCTGGCAACACACGACCCGTTCCATGCTGTGCGCGAGCGCGCTATCCAGGCGCTCGGCAACGCAAGAGCTTCCACCCCGGCACTTCAGAGAGAGATCACGGCGGCCGTGGCGAAGGCCGGGAAGGATGTCGATCCCGCGGTCCGGGCGGCGTCGATCCAGGATCTTGGAGAGCTCCGCGACATCGGCGTGCGGCGGGAAATCCTCGATGCCTTCGGCGATTCGAGCAATGCCGTGCTTTCCCAGGCCCTTGGCGCACTGGCGAGGGTGGATTCCGCGCGTGCGGCCGACACGATTGCCTCGTATCTTCATTTCCCCTCGCACCGCAATGTGGTCGCGAACGCAGCGCTCTCCGCGCTTGCCATGGTCGACTCCACACGCGCCCTGGAGGCGGCGTTTACCATGATTGGCCCCGGCCACCATCCCTGGACCCGCTGGGCTGCGCTGCATCTTCTGCGCGGCTATTCTTCCATCCGTCCGCGTCTCGTGCAAACGTTGACCGGATTTCTCCAGGACAGGAACGCGTTCATTCGATCCACGTCCATCCGCTTCCTCGGCGAATACGGCTCCGCATCGCTGATCCCCGCGCTGGAAGCCATCGCCGCCG